>JBFFNX010000225.1:0-5279 GCA_041562995.1 Desulfurivibrionaceae bacterium | reverse complement strand
TTCTGTGACGCCACTGTTTCCTGGCGTTCACAGACAAGACCCAAGGCCTGCTCGTAAAATTTCCTTGCCTCGGCAATGGAACGTACAGCAATACCAATATGATCAATTTTTTTCAGCATTTAATGGTCATCCTTATATACGATTTTATCTGAAGTGGCAAATCTTCACAGCATCAAATCATTGATAAGAGCTTGGGCACCGTCATTCCAGCCCTGGAATGACGGAGGATAACTTATTGCCTATCCCGATACTCGCCAAAAACCTGGCGGAGGACATCACAGATCTCACCCAGGGTGGCATATTCCCGAACGCAGGCCAGAACCGGCGCCATGAGGTCATCATCGCTGTGCGCT
Organism: Desulfurivibrionaceae bacterium; assembly: GCA_041562995.1. GTDB lineage: Bacteria > Desulfobacterota > Desulfobulbia > Desulfobulbales > SURF-16 > BM506. The sequence continues at coordinate 4,926 of JBFFNX010000225.1, read as the reverse complement.
GCTGACTTGAGCAGGCTCAAACAGTGAGCGACCTGCTCATTATTGCGCCGTGCTTTGAGCTCTTGCAGTCTGGCCACCTGCTCAGCCTCCACCTCGGGGGCAACCCGCAGCACAGGGGGCCGTGCTTCTTCTTCAACCTGGAATTTGTTGACCCCGACAATAATCCGCTCGCCAGACTCGATCTCCTTTTGATAGGCATAGGCGGCGTGTTCTATCTGGCGCTGGATAAAACCATCCTCAATGCAGGCCACCACGCCACCGGCCTGATCGATCTTGGCCATGAGCTCCACGGCCTCAGCCTCGATACGATCGGTGAGTTCTTCGATGAAATAGGAGCCCGCCAGGGGATCGACCGTGCTGGCCACCCCGGACTCGTGGGCAATGACCTGCTGGGTGCGGAGAGCCGTGCGCACCGACTCCTCAGTGGGCAGGGACAGGGCCTCGTCCCGGGAGTTGGTATGCAGGGACTGGGTACCACCCAAGACGGCTGACAGGGCCTGGAGGGTAACGCGGACGATATTATTGTCAATCTGCTGGGCCGTCAGGGTATTGCCAGCGGTCTGGCTGTGAAAGCGCAGCATCCAGCTTGCCGGTTTTTTGGCGCCCAAATCCTTCATAATCCGGGCCCACAAGCGGCGGGCGGCCCGGAATTTAGCCACCTCCTCCAAAAGATCAGAGGAGGCATTAAAGAAAAAGGCGAGGCGGCGGGCGAACTGATCAAGCTCAAGCCCGGCTGCCAGGGCCGTTTTCACCTAGGTCACGCCATTGGCCAGGGTGAAGGCCACCTCCTGAACGGCTGTGGAACCTGCCTCACGGATATGATAGCCGGAGATGGAGATGGTATTAAAAAGCGGGGTGTTCTTGCCGCACCAGCGAAAGATATCAGTAATAAGGCGCAGGCTCGGCTTGGGCGGAAAGATATAGGTGCCGCGGGCCACATATTCCTTCAAGATATCGTTTTGGATGGTGCCCTGGATCTTCTCTGCTGCCACCCCCTGTTTTTCCGCCACCACCACATACATGGCGAGCAGGACCATGGCCGGCGAATTAATGGTCATGGAGGTGGACACCTTATCCAAGGGGATATCCGCAAAAAGGGTTTCCATGTCAGCCAGGGAATCAATGGCCACCCCCACCTTACCCACCTCCCCCAAGGCCATGGCATGGTCTGAGTCATAGCCAATCTGGGTCGGCAGATCAAAGGCCACGGACAGCCCGGTGGTACCGTGCTTGAGCAGATAGCGATAGCGTTTATTGGATTCGGCGGCCGTGGAAAAACCGGCATACTGGCGCATGGTCCACAGCCGCCCCCGGTACATGGTGGGTTGCACCCCCCTGGTAAAGGGATAGCGGCCAGGAAAACCTATGTTTTCATCATAGCTTGCATCAATGCGGGCCGGCACAGATAGCCTGGGAATTTCTGCACCGCCATGGTGATAAAAGACCTTATAACGTTCAGGGAAACGGCCCAGGGAGGCGGCCAGCTCCTTCTCTTGCCACGAAGTATAGGATGGATGCTCTGTCATTTTTTTTAACTCTTGAATTTTATAGGCTCACCTCAGAGGCACAGAGACATTCTCTTCAATACGCCCTTGAGGCGTATAAAGATTCTAGGAAAACCAACCTCTGTGTCTTGGTACCCGCATGGGCATAACTGACTCTGTGGTGTATTTTTTCATTCCGTGCTCTCCACACCCATCTCAGCCAGGATATGCCGGGCCAAAAGCATGGGATCGCCGCTGAAATCTGCCTTTTGGGCAACGTACTCGGCAATCTGGGGCCGAATCAACTCCACGGCCCAATCAATGACCTCATGGCGCCGGGCCTGAAGGCGGCGCTGCTCTTTTTCACCGGAATCCTGCAAATGGCCATCAATTTTCTTAAACGTGCGGGCCAGGGCAGCCACCCCCTCCCCCTGGCTGGCAATGGTGGCACAGACCATGACGGCCCTGCCCTGCCTCTCCTGGCGCTGATGGGCCACACTTTTCATATCAAGCACCAGGGCATCGGCGCCCCGCAGATCTGCCTTATTAATCACCAGGATATCAGCAACCTCGAGGAGGCCAGCCTTCATGGCCTGGATATCATCACCCAGGCCAGGGGCCAAAACCATGGCCGTCAAGTCGGCCATTCTGACAATATCCATCTCCGACTGTCCGACGCCAACGGTCTCAATAAGTACCACCTGGCAGCCACTCTGGGCCATGATGCGCACTGCGGCCCCGGCAGAGCCACAGACGCCACCCAAGCGTCCCCTGGTTGCCATGGAGCGGATAACCACATCCTGGTCCAGGGCATGACCCATCATCCGCACCCGGTCACCCAAAAGGGCGCCACCGGAAAGGGGTGAGGATGGATCCACGGCGACAATACCGATCCGCACCCCCTGTTTGCGGTACTCCTTGATCAGCTGGGCGGTCAACGTCGATTTGCCGGCGCCGGGCAGACCGGTAATGCCAACAACCAGACACCCGGCAATTTTTCCAGGTTCAAGGCTGGCAAGAATGACAGGGGCCTCCGGTTCATGATTTTCGACAAGGGAGATAGCCCGCCCGATGGCGCGTGGATCCCGACGGCTCACACCCGCTATGATTTTGGCGATATTCATAAAATCAGAATAGAGGATTACTTTCTTTCGACACAGGCCATCCGGAAGGCATCCACCACCTCTTCCAGGGTGGCACCGGGGGTGAATATCTGCCGCACGCCGGCAGCCTGCAAAATGGCAATATCATCCGGCGGGATGACCCCGCCACCAACAACGGGGATATCATCAGCACCGGCCTTGGCAAGTTCCTCGACAACAGCCGGGAAAAGACGAAGATGGGCGCCGGAAAGCGATGAAAGGCCGACGGCATCTACATCCTCCTGCACAGCGGCAGCGGCAATCTCGGCCGGCGAACGGCGGATCCCGGTATAAATCACCTCAAAACCATGATCCCGTAGGGCCTGGGCAATCACCTTGGCGCCGCGGTCATGGCCATCGAGGCCTGGCTTACCAATCAAAACGCGATATTTTTTATTCATAAGATATCCCTATCTTGTCATTTTCTCAGATATTGCTAGAGGCCCTAACCCAACAATACAAAAATTTTAGTGGAAGGGGTAAGAGACTCTACAGTGGCGATCTCGACCAGAAACACAGCACACTCTTCGCAGCTTGTAACTCTTTCTTTAAATATCGCCGAGAGAGGCTCTAAAGACCTTGGCACTCAATTGCCCCAGCGTCCCCAAATTTTCACAGACATGGACGCCTGCCGCCTGCAGGGCAGCGATTTTGGCCGCTGCGGTGCCGGAGGATCCGCTGATAATGGCGCCGGCATGGCCCATCCGCCGCCCGGTTGGGGCGGTCAGACCGGCAATAAAACCAACCACCGGTTTGGTCATCTTTGCTTTGATAAATTGGGCCGCCTCTTCTTCGGCCATGCCGCCGATCTCACCCACCAGGACAACCCCCCTGGTCTCCTCATCAGCCTCAAAGGCCGCCAGGCAATCGACAAAGCTGGTGCCATTGACCGGATCACCGCCGATGCCGAGACAGGTGGTTTGACCGATGCCCTGCTTGGAAAGCTGGTCCACCACCTCATAGGTCAGGGTGCCGGACCGGGACACGACACCGATGGGGCCACCGGCCCTATGGATTGACCCAGGCATGATACCGACCTTGGTCTGACCTGGCGTGATGATGCCGGGACAATTGGGGCCAAGGAGACGACACTTTTTGGTGGCCAGAAAGTTCTTCACCTTGAGCATATCCATGACCGGAATGCCTTCCGTGATGCAGACAATAAGAGCGATACCGCCATCGGCCGCCTCCATGATGGCGTCAGCGGCAAAGGGCGGCGGCACAAAAATCATCGAGGTGTTAGCCCCAGCCTCGACGACCGCCCCACGCACCGTGTTAAACACCGGCACCCCATCAACGAGTTGACCGCCCTTGCCCGGCGTAACCCCGGCCACAACATTGGTCCCGTACTCCTGGCATTGCCTGGCATGAAACTGTCCCTCCCGGCCGGTGATACCCTGAACCAGCAGCCGGGTATGTTCATCAACAAAAATTGCCATATTTTCTATCCATATTGGTTCGCCTATCCTGCAATGGCCGCTATCTTGGCAGCGGCATCAGCCAGATCGACGGCGGTGATCAGATTCAATCCCGAGGCAGCCAGGATCTCGCGGCCCTTGTCAACATTGGTGCCTTCCATGCGGATGACCACCGGCACCTTGACATCAACGGCCCTGGCCGCCTGGACCACACCCGCGGCCAGGACATCGCAGCGGAGGATACCGCCGAAGATATTGATCAGAACACCTCTGACCCGCTGATCACGGAGGATGAGGCGAAAGCCCTGCTCCACCATGGCGGCTGAGGCACCGCCGCCGACATCGAGAAAATTGGCAGGTTCGGCACCCGCCTGTTTAATGATATCCATGGTGGCCATGGCCAGGCCCGCACCGTTGACCATATTGCCGATGGTGCCGCCAAGATTGATATAGTTGAGATGATGGCGGGAGGCCTCAACCTCCAGGGGATCTTCTTCACTCTCATCGCGCATGGCAACGATCTCAGGGTGTCGATAGAGGCTGTTAGCATCCACATCGATCTTGGCATCCAGGGCGACCAGCTGATTGTCTTCCGTGACCACCAGGGGGTTGATCTCCACCAATGAACAATCTTGAGCGACCATCAGGTGGTAGAGGTTGCCGAGAAGGGTAATCAATGCGGTGGCTGCCGAGCCCGAGAGCCCGAGACCAAAAGAGACCTGCCGGCAATGATAGGGCTGGAGACCAAGAAGCGGGTTGACCGCGACTTTGATAATCTTGTCAGGGCTGGCCGCGGCCACCTCCTCGATAGCCATGCCCCCTGCGGTGCTGGCCATAATCATGATGGAGGCGCTGTCGCGATCGGGCAGTATGGCAAGATAG
>JBFFNX010000224.1:0-5290 GCA_041562995.1 Desulfurivibrionaceae bacterium | reverse complement strand
TACAATACTATCTCTCCGATGCGTTACTGGCGGAAGCCGGCGTGTTCAAACCCCAGACGGTGTCGCGTTTGGTGGCCAAGTGTTCCCACAAAGCCCGGCTGGGATTTCGTGAAAATATGGCTTTTGTGGGGATATTATCCACCCAGATATTATATGATACCTTTGTGGAAAACTTCCGGGCCGAGCACCCCGGCCGCTTGGAAAATGTGCAAGTGATGATTTGAGAGGAATGGACCGTTCGTCGGAGAAAGGAGGGAACAATGCAAGACATGAGTGACGATAAGAAACTCATCCGGGAATTTATGCTTGAGAATTTTTTGTTTGGCTCTGAAGAGAGCGCGCTGGCAGACGATGCCTCGTTCCTGGACCAGGGGATCATCGACTCCACCGGGGTCCTGGAATTGACTAGCTGGCTTGAAGAGACGTTCTCCATCCAATTTTTCGACGAGGAAATGCTCCCGGAAAATCTGGACAGCGTCAATAAACTCTTGGTTTTTATCAAGAAGAAAAAAGGGTTAGGAGTTGCCGATGCTTGTCTGTGAGTACCTCATCCGTGCGGCCCATCAATTTCCGGCCAAAATCGCACTTGTCCGGGGGGAAGACCGCTATACTTACACGCAGCTCTGGCATGCCGCCAACAGTGTGGCAAACTGGCTGACTGCCAGTCACTATCCGCCGGGCTTCCGGGGAGCCATTCTAACCGATGACCCTTTTGAGTATATTAGCCTCTATTTTGGGATCCAGCAGGCTGGGGGAATCGTCGTCGGTCTCAACACCCAGACTGCGGAACGTTCCCTTTTGGCCACCTTGGGGGATTGCGGCGCCGCAGTCGTTTTTGCCAATTCTAAATTTGTCCGGCAGGTGGACAAGGTAGCGGCTTGCCTACCGTTCTTGAAGCACATGGTCTGCGACAGCGGAGGCGAGGCTGGGCTGGCGGCCAGTTCATCTTCTGAAAGGGCAAGTCTCACCGATGTCTTGCTGTCAGACAACGTGCAACCTCCTTCTCTGCCGCAACCGTTGCGCGGTTCAGATATCGCCCAGATTATCTACACGTCTGGCACCACCGGCACACCCAAGGGAGTGATGCTCCGACATGAAAATCTGGTCGCCAACACGGAATCGATCATCAACTATCTGCATCTGACCGCCGAGGATCGTGGCATGGCGGTGCTGCCCTTTTTCTATTCCTATGGCAATTCCGTGCTGCTGACCCACGTCGCCGCGGGTGCCGGTCTGGTGGTAAACCAGAATTTTGTGTACCCGAATGTCATTCTAGATGAGATGCAACGGGAGCAGGTAACCGGTTTTGCAGGTGTACCTTCAACTTTCGCCCTGCTATTGCATCGGTCGGCCGTCCGGAATTACTCTTTTCCATCCCTGCGGTATCTGACGCAGGCCGGCGCGGCCATGGCCCCTAAATTAGCGCGGGCGCTTAAGGAGGTCTTCCCCGGAGTTGATATCTTTGTCATGTACGGCCAGACCGAGGCCTCACCGCGCTTGTCCTATCTGCCCCCCGGGGACCTGCAGCGAAAACCGGGCTCCATCGGCAAAGCAATTCCCGGGGTCAAGTTGCAGCTTCTTGATCCGGCTGGCCGGTCGGTCGGGCTCAGAGAGGTCGGCGAGATTGTCGCGCAGGGCAAAAATATTATGGCCGGCTACTGGGGGCGCCCCGAAGAGTCTGCAACAGTCCTGACCCGGGATGGGCTGCGGACCGGGGATCTTGCCTGGATGGACGAGGAAGGGTTTTTCTATATCTTCAGCCGTAAAAGTGACGTAATCAAGAGCGGTTCGCACCGCATCGCGCCGAAGGAGATCGAGGAAATCATTCACGAACATGAAGCGGTTCATGAAGTGGCGGTGATCGGCGTTGAGGACGAGATCTTAGGCGAAGCTCTCAAGGCCTGCGTGGTTCTGAAGGCCGGAAGGGGTTGCACGGAGCGGGAAATCGTTATTCACTGTCGAAAAAACCTGCCAGCCTTCAAGGTGCCGCACCTCGTTGATTTTCACTCGGAACTTCCTAAAACCGCCACCGGAAAGATCTGCAAAGGAAAGCTCGGGGGCCGGACATCCCGAATCCCGCCACCTGGTGAAAGAGGAAAGCCATGAATCAATCTGTTCCCCAGAAAATCTGCAAGCGGTGCATTCTACCGGCCACGTTCCCAGGCATCACCTTTGACGAGGCTGGGCTCTGCAACCACTGTCAAAGACATCGGGGTCTGCAGGCCAATGCGGCCCTGAAAAAAAAATATGAGCAGAAGTTCACAGGGCTGCTGGCAACCGAGCGCAACCGAGAAACCTATGATGTCATTTTGGCCTACAGCGGAGGCAAAGACAGTACATATACGCTGGATATCTTTGTAAACAGGTATGGCTTGCGCGTGTTGGCGCTAACTTTTGACAACACGTTTATTTCCAAGCAGTCCTTCCTCAATATGACCCAGGTTTGCGATGCCCTGGGGGCCGACCACCTTATCCTCCGACCGGGGCGGGACATGTTGCGGCATATTTTCCGGGTGGCATCAAGGGATGAGTTGTACTCCCCAAAGACCCTTGAACGAGCCAGTACCATCTGCACGAGTTGTATCGGTCTGGTGAAAGCTATCATGCTGCGGACCGCTATTGAAAAAGGCATCCCCTTTGTGGGTTTTGGCTGGTCACCAGGCCAGGCACCGGTGCAGGCATCGGTTATGAAAACCAATGCGGCCCTCATGAAAGAAACACAGAAAGCTATCCATGGCCCTTTGCGTGAAATCGCCGGCGATACAATCAACCCGTATTTCGTTACCGCCGAACAATTTGCCGCCCCGGAGAAATTCCCATGGAACATCCACCCATTGGCTTTTCTCGACTACAATGAGGAGCAGATAATCGCGAGGAATAATCAGATCGGCTGGCAGAAACCGGACGACACCGACCCCAATTCCACCAATTGCCTGCTCAATGCCTTTGCCAACCAAGTGCATCGGAAAAAATATGATTTTCACCCCTATGTCTGGGAAATAGCCAACATGGTTCGGGACGGGGTCATGGGCCGCGATGAAGGGATAGAGAAAATCTATCCGCCGGAAAATAAGAAAATGGTTGATTATGCTCGGCTGGAATTAGGCGCGTGAAGGGATGGTCTTTGCGTTAATAGTTTCTATAGAACGCTGAAAGGCACATGATCTGCGTGGAGAGCTGGCGAACTTTTCAATCAAAAACAGGTTCTCGCTATTTTGAGTGGGTAAACATTGTTTAACTCAATTAGCGGACTCAAGTTTAAAGTGAAACATAATTTTTGATGCCGAAAAACACCTGACACCCGGGGTGCCTCGTCTCAGTGTAACAAGTAAATAATCTGATTGATTGGTGCGCATGGGGTCGTTCAGGAAGTGGTTTATGGTTGTTGTTCGAAGCTGTGATCATGCCGTTAGCCAAATCATTACCAGCAAAGACCATCTCCACCTTTATTAATGAACACGATACGCGGCTGTGGCTAGTCCTGCATACCATATTGAGCCGCCCCGGCTAATGTCGATTATTCTGGGGTATGACAAGTCGGTGTTGATAAGAGTATCCCGAGAACCAGACTGTAGAAATGGCAAAGGAACTCCAGACAAAAACCCATTGAAGCGGTTCTTGCGATCTCTTCGAAGATCCGCCCTGTATCCTTGAGGTTGAGCCAGTAAAGAGATTTCGGTGCCTGAGACGGTAAACGTTTGCCTATTTTATTCCATTACTACTAGAAACTCCTCAAAACACCACGAAGTCTGAGAGCTCAACAAGCCTCTTCATCCTAACACCCAAAAAACCTAGTTAATAAGCTAGAAAGCTTACATCTTTTTTTTTAAGTAGGCCTACGAATACGAAAAGAATAAGCCTTTCAACTTATTGACCAAGCGACTCTTTTTTTGTGAACATAAATATGAGTCCTTTGCGAATGTAGCTGGCAGACAAAATGACCGTTTTTCTAGAGATCAAAATCAGAAGGAAATGAATAGGATGATAACAGGGAGAATATCATATGTTTTGGATCATCCAATTGGCAATATCCAGGTCTACAGCAGACAATCATGAGATTAATGGCGAACCAGAACAGGATTTTAGTTTTCAATGCTCTCGGCAGTCGCCACATTTCTTTGAAATTATCTCCATGCAGCGTTTTCTACACCGGCAGGCTGTACGACAAGACCAACGGCGCCTGTATGGCAAAAAAGATGGCCTGGATCGCGACCAATCACAGTATGGCCTAGCTCAATGTGCATCCTGATTATATGAATTTCGGCACAAAAAAAACGGACTGGAAAAATATCCGTCCCGTTGCTATCAGCGGTTTATTGAACACATCCAAGAACGGTACGACGCAAAAGATTGGCATGTGCTGCTCAAAGGAGATGGCCAGACTGTTCGACCCTAAGCAAGCAGGAGTTCTAGAACCGCAGGGGAACAAATATAACAGATGCGTTCAACGGTGAAGGAGAAGACTATGGACAGTAAGAATAGCACCCCCTGCTCTGACAACAAAAAGATATGGATCGACCTGGAAAACTCCCCCCATGTGCTGTTTTTTGACCCCATTATCAAAGAGCTCAAAACCCGGGGGTACGATGTGGTCGTGACCGCTCGGGACTACGCGCAAGTTATTGGACTTGCCGACCTCTTCAAGCTGGAATACACCAAAATCGGACACCATTACGGCAAAAATCTTTTGTGCAAAATAGCGGGGCTCATCACCAGAGCCTGCCAAATGATCCCCTTTGCCCTGAGCCAAAAACCGGACTTGGCGATTTCCCACGGCTCCCGTACGCAGATTCTTACTGCGGGAATGACCAGAATCCCGTCGATGTTGGCTTTCGATTACGAACACACCGCAAGCGCAAGCCTCCCATTTTTACGGCCCACGAAAATTATCATCCCAGAGGTTTTGGTCACCAAAATAACGGACCGGACGATGGATGAAATATCGCCCTACCCCGGAATAAAAGAGGATGTCTATGTACAAAGACACATCCCTGATCCGGCTTTTTTACAATCACTGAACCTCAGTGCGAACGACATTATTGCAGCCATTCGCCCTCCTGCCACGGTTGCCCACTACCATGTCCCAAAAAGCGATGACCTTTTCCAAGCGGTGATTGAACACCTGGCCGATCAATCCGGAGTGAAGGTTATTATTGTCCCTAGAACCGCGCAGCAGTCAAAAGATATCCAGAATGCATGGCCCCAGCATTTCAGCAGCGGGCTCCTCATGATACCAAAGCAGGTCGTCAACGGCCTGGACCTGATCTGGTTTTCCGACATGGTGATCAGC
>JBFFNX010000223.1:0-5296 GCA_041562995.1 Desulfurivibrionaceae bacterium | reverse complement strand
TGTCTTATCAGCAAAGCCTTTATGGGAAAGAACAGTGGTAATAGCCGCAGTCAAGGTGGTTTTACCATGATCAACGTGTCCAATGGTACCAATGTTTACATGGGGTTTGGTGCGTTCAAATTTCTTTCTAGCCATTGCTTTTCCTCAAATTTTAATAATGCACCCTCCTATCTATTGAGGAGGGTTTAAAATCAGATTAATCCTTTTACCTTCTGAATGATCTTATCACTCGTCTTCTTTGGTACTTCTGCATAGTTGGCAAACTGCATTGTAAAGTTTGCCCGGCCCTGACTGGCTGATCTCAGATCAGTCGCATAGCCAAACATCTGAGCAAGGGGCACCTCAACCTCAATCTCCTGAAAACCATTTCCACGGCCTTCCATACCATTAATTTTGGCATGCCGGGAGTTGAGGTCTGCAATCACATCCCCCATACTCGCTTCAGGAACTAAGATCTCCAAGGCCATCATCGGCTCAAGGAGTACCGGTTCTGCGTTCAACATCGCCTCACGAAGAGCCATTGCTGAAGCCACCCCAAAGGCCTGCTCAGTTGAATCCTCCTCGTGGAAGGAACCGCCAACCAGGCTGACCTTAATATCTGTTACCGGAAAGCCAAGGAGAGCGCCTGAATCAAGACTCGAATAAATGCTGCGCTCAATAGCAGCTATAAATTGAGCCGGGATGGTCTCTTCACTGACCTGACTTTCAAACTGTCTCCCTTCTCCCTGCTTCAGAGGCGAAACTTCCAAGCAAACATGGCCGTATTGGCTCTGACCTGCCTGCTGGACAAATTTATGTTCTGCCTGCCCCTGCTTGGTGATCGTCTCCTTATAGGCGACTTGGGGCTTGCCAACGTTGGCTCCGACCTTGAACTCCCGGAGCAACCGATCGACAATAATCTCCAGGTGCAACTCACCCATTCCGGAAATCAAGGTCTGGCCTGTGTCAGCTGCTGTACCGACATGGAAGGAGGGATCTTCCAGGGCCATTTTTTCTAAGCTCTCAAAGAGCTTCTCTTCATCAGCCTTAGTCTTTGGCTCGATGGCAATGCTGATAACTGGTTCCGGAAATTCCATCTGATCCAGAACTATATAATCACCGGTACTACACAGGGTATCACCTGTGGTTGAATACCGTAAACCGACCAGGGCGGCAATATCGCCGGGGCCAAGCTCCTTCACCTCTTCACGCTTATTAGCGTGCATCTTGAGGATCCGGCTGATCTTCTCCTGTTTCGACTTCCCAGGGTTGAAGATCTTGTCTCCTACGGTAATCTTGCCGGAGTAGACCCTGATAAAAGCCAGCGTCCCAACAAAGGGGTCCGCCATAAGCTTAAAAGCCAAGGCACAAAACTTTTCACTGGCACCAGTCTTCCTGCTGACGACCTCACCCTGCTTATCAACACCCTCTACAGGGGGGATATCGCTCGGTGAAGGCAGATAAGCAAGAACAGCATCCAGTAAAGGCTGCACACCCTTATTCTTAAAAGCACTTCCACACAGGACCGGTACAAGGTCCAAATTTATCGTCGCCGCCCGGATTGCCCGGATGATTTCATCCTTAGCAATGGGCTGCTCATCAAGATATTTTTCCATGACACCCTCATCGAAGTCGGCCAGCTTCTCGAGGAGTGCCATACGTGCAGCCGTGAATTCTTCTAAGAATTCCTCAGGGATTGCTTGGGAAGATACTTCCTGTCCCTGAGTCTCTTCATCAAAGACCAACATTTCAGCAGAAATGAGGTCTATGATCCCGCGAAAATTGTCTTCGCTGCCAACCGGAAGCTGGACAGGAAGAGCATTGGCGCCCAAGCGGTCTTCCAACATGGAGACACAACGCTTGAAGTCGGCACCGACGCGGTCCATCTTGTTGATAAATGCCAGACGGGGTATACCGTATTTTTCTGCTTGGCGCCATACTGTTTCCGACTGGGGCTCTACACCGCCAACAGCACAAAAAACAGCAATAACACCATCCAGTACCCGCAGACATCTTTCAACTTCCAGGGTAAAATCCACATGCCCTGGCGTATCAATTATATTGATACGATGCTCTTTCCACTCACAGGTTGTGGCAGCAGAGGTGATGGTAATCCCCCGCTCCTGCTCCTGCTCCATCCAATCCATGATGGCGGTGCCTTCATGGACTTCACCAAGCTTATGGGAGCGGCCTGTGTAGTAAAGTATCCTTTCCGTCGTTGTCGTCTTGCCCGCATCAATATGGGCCATAATGCCGATATTTCTCAATCGAGCAAGAGAGATGTTCTTTGCCATGATTTCTACCTTGGCCAAACATCTCGGCTTTAATCTAATAAAAGCCTGACCTTTACTGGGCCAATAAAAAGAATGAGTTTATAACGGGTAACTCAGCCTTTGTCAACGGATGTTTATCTAAAAACATTTTCAGGTTTAGAAATTTTCAGAACCTGAAAAAAACCCATAACCAAATCTTACCACCGATAATGAGCAAAGGCCTTATTGGCATCTGCCATGCGATGGGTATCCTCACGTTTTTTAACAGCTGCACCACGAGAGGCGAACGCATCGGCAAATTCAGCGGCAAGCTTCTCAGCCATACTACGACCATTACGCTTCCGGGCATGCTCACAGAGCCAGCGCATGGCCAGAGCATTACGACGCTCTGGACGAACCTCTTGGGGCACCTGGTATGTGGCGCCACCAACACGGCGAGATTTAACTTCAAGCCGGGGCCGGACATTGTCCATGGCCTTCTCAAACACGGCAAAAGGCTCTTCTTCGCTCATTCTGCCTTCGATAAGATCCATGGCACCATAAAAAATCTGCTGGGCCACTGACTTCTTACCGTCACTCATCAAGGTGTTGATGAACTTGGAGACAAGAACTGAATTATAACGATGATCACCAGGGATCTGTCTTTTCGCAACTAATCTACGTCTTGGCATTACTGAATCCTCTTACTTAGGTCTTTTTGCGCCATATTTAGAGCGGCCCTGACGACGATCAGAAACTCCCAGGGTATCAAGGGTTCCCCTGATCACGTGATAACGAACACCAGGTAAATCTTTTACCCTGCCGCCACGAATCAGAACAACGGAATGCTCTTGAAGATTATGTCCAATACCTGGAATATACGAGGTAACCTCGATTCCGTTGGTCAGCCTTACCCTTGCAACTTTACGAAGAGCTGAGTTTGGCTTTTTAGGGGTGGTCGTATAAACGCGAGTACAAACGCCACGTCTCTGAGGACATGCCTGGAGGGCCGGCGTATTTGTACGCTTTACAGATTTCTTACGACCCTGCCTGACCAGTTGGTTTATGGTTGGCATTGAACAACTCCTTATATTAAATATAATAAAAACTCAATTTAGTACGGCTGAAATTTCTTGTTCATCAATCAGACCGCAACAAGTTTCTCAAGCAGGACAAACTCCCCTTAGCAAGAGAAACGACATAGATACACGAAGGTCATTTTAATGTCAAGGAGTAAGCAAGGACATTAAATGAAAAAATCATCTGTCCGCCATTGCTTGACTTCCCGACACTACCCTTATTTCACCCTATAAGTGCTCAGACCGGTACCGGCAGGAACCAATCGACCCATAATAACATTTTCCTTGAGGCCGCTTAAGTCATCAACACGACCCGCCATGGCGGAATTCGTCAGAACCTTGGTGGTCTCCTGGAAGGAGGCTGCTGAGATAAAGCTATCCGTACTCAAGGAGGCCTTAGTGACACCAAGTAGCAAGGCCTCTGCCTGGGCCGGCATGCTGCCTTCTTTTAAGAGCTGCTCATTCACCTCGTTAAACTTCCACCACTCAACCTGCTCACCCTGCATGAAGGTCGAATCACCCACACCAGTGATCAGAACGCGGCGCAGCATCTGGCGAACAATAACCTCGATATGCTTGTCGTTGATCTTAACACCCTGAAGGCGATAAACCTCCTGGATCTCATTAACCATAAACTTGGCAAGCTCCTTAACACCGAGAACGCGGAGAATATCATTAGGATCAGGGGAACCATCCATCAACGGCTCGCCGGACTTGACATAGTCACCCTCATGGACGGCGATATGCTTGCCCTTGGGAATGAGATACTCCTTTGGCTCACCCAGTACAGGGGTGACGATAACCCGACGTTTACCCTTGAGCTCTTTACCAAAGGTGACACGGCCGTCAATCTCGGAGATAACGGCAAGCTTCTTGGGTTTGCGCACCTCAAAGAGTTCAGCAACACGGGGCAGACCACCTGTAATATCCTTCGTCTTCGTGGTTTCGCGGGGAATCTTGCCGAGAACAACACCAGCCTCAACAACCGCTCCGTCTTCCACGCTGATAATGGTACCCACCGGCAAAGAGTAGCGGGCAGGGATACCGGTCTTATCAAGCTTAACAGGTTTACCCTTGTCCGTACGCAAAGAGATTAGAGGGTTTAAGGCAGAACTCTTGGAAGGAATAATCACCGAGCTTGACCTGCCAGTGATCTGGTCCTTCTTCTCCTGCATGGTGATACCTTCGACGATGTCCTCGTGCTTAACCACACCACCAATCTCAGTAACAATGGGAATGGTGTAAGGGTCCCAGTCGGCAATCATGGTGTTGGCTTCCATTTTCCCACCGTCGGGAACATGGAGAACCGAACCATATGGCACTGGATAACGTTCACGCTCACGTCCCTTGGAGCCGAGAACAGAGATGTCACCATTACGGTTCATGACAACCATATCGCCCTCTTGGTTGGCAACACAATGGAGGTCATTATACTTCAGAACACCGCCATGCTGAGTCCGAACTTCGGCAGTTTCTACGGCGCGACTCGCTGTACCGCCGATATGGAAGGTACGCATGGTAAGCTGAGTTCCGGGCTCACCAATGGACTGGGCAGCGATAATACCCACCGCCTCACCTCTGTTGACCATATGGCCACGGCCAAGATCACGGCCATAGCACAGGGCGCAGACGCCGCGCTTAGCCCGGCAGCTGAGCACAGAGCGCATGAGAACCCGGTCAATGCCGGCGGCCTCGATGGCCCTAACCCTCTCTTCAGTGAACTGTTCATTGGCCTTGACAAGGACATCGCCGGTGAAGGCGTCTATCACATCCTCAAGGGCCACGCGACCGAGGATACGCTCACTTACCTTCTGGATGATCTCACCGCCCTCAACAAGGGGCTCGGCCAGGATGCCATCCAGGGTGCCGCAATCCTTCTCGACAATGGTGGAATCCTGGGCAACGTCAACCAGGCGGCGCGTCAGATAACCGGAGTTTGCCGTCTTCAGAGCAGTATCGGCAAGACCCTTACGGGCACCATGGGTG
>JBFFNX010000222.1:0-5380 GCA_041562995.1 Desulfurivibrionaceae bacterium | reverse complement strand
GTTCATCCTCACCTTTGGGGTGGGGGCACTCAGTGTCAAGATGGTGGGGCTGGTCAAGTCCTCCTGGGGCTTTCCCGCTGTGTACCAGACCCTGGCCGGAATCTCCACCCTGCTGGTACTGGCCATCATCATCCTCATCAAGACCCTGGGCCGCACTTCCCGGACTGCCGCCTGAAATCTGGCACACCACATACTCTTAGTCTTTTTCACCAACTTCCTCCCCTGCCGCCCCTGCCTCCAACCACACCCTGAGGCCTTGGTGCGGGCTGAATTAGGCTATGCATTAGGCAATTCCCGTAAAACCGAGTAGTATGATTGCTTCCGCGTAGCAATTCCCCTCCAAAATCAACGGGCTGCGTATCATCAATACCAGAGGTATGTATGTCAGCGTTGCGCCTTCGTTATCAAACCATTGAGTTTGGTGATGTGGATATTCATGTCCGTACCCTCCGTGATAACCAACAATATCTAGACGTTGACGGTGTCGCTGAAAAATTAGGGATCTCGTCGTCCCTCTGGCCTTTATTTGGTCTCATCTGGGATTCAAGCGAGGTTCTGGCCCATGTCATGGTCGATTATGAGATTGCCGGCAAGCGCATTCTGGAGGTGGGTTGCGGAATCGGCCTGACCAGTTTGCTGCTGAACCAGCGCCATGCGGATATCACCGCCACTGACTACCACCCGGAAGCTGCGAATTTTCTTCTGGAAAACGTGGAGCTCAATCAGGGTGAGGCAATCCCCTTTGTGCGTACCGGCTGGGGCGATGAAGATATCGGTTTGGGTGAGTTTGATCTCATTATCGGCAGTGACATTTTGTATCAAGGGGATCATGTTGACCTCCTGTCTGGCTTTATTGATCAGCATGCCAAAGCACATTGCCAGGTGATCCTTGTTGATCCTGGTCGCGGCTATCATGGCCGCTTCAGTAAGAAAATGGTGACTCTGGGCTACACCCATAGCACGAGTAAACCGGCCCATGCCGATTATCTCAGCGAGCCGTTCCGCGGCCAGATTCTAAGCTATCAGCGCTAAGACTGTGAGAAGATCGTTACCTTCAAGGGATAGCCATGCGACTGTGGTCACTCCATCCTGAGTATCTTGATGCAAAGGGCCTGGTCGCCCTGTGGCGCGAAGCTCTGCTGGCCCAGAAGGTCTTACAGGGCACCACCAGGGGCTACAAAAACCATCCCCAGCTGACGAGATTCAAAACCGCCGAAAACCCTCTTGGTGCCATTGCTGCTTATTTGCATGGTATAGGTGACGAAGCTGACCAAAGGGGCTACCACTTTGACAAAAGTAAAATCCTCTCCCCCAAAACCGTTACCCACATAACGGTCAGCAGCGGCCAGCTCGCCTATGAATTCCAGCATCTCCTGGCCAAACTTAAAGAAAGACAACCACAACTCTACGACCAGCTGAAAACGCTTCCCCGCATCAAAGTTCACCCACTGTTTATAGAAGTTGGTGGCAAGGTGGAAGATTGGGAAAGAATCCTCTAGACATGCCGCCTTGCGAGCCGCACTGCACACCATGGCAAGACGCTCCTCGCCTCTCTTTTCTTGCATGATCCCGCAATGTCTTCTGCTAGACAACAGGGCTTTTGCTGTGCAATACTGTAGGCCTTGCACCTGGTTAATCTACCCGGGAAATCCAGGAAATCTCTTGACTGCAGCTCTTCCGGCGCTGGATATCCTGGTGTCTTTGATGCTTTTTTTGATCGCCAGGCCGGGGATCAACCTGTTGTTACCGTGCACCTAAAACCCTTATTGCCCCTTGGGGCCGTGCAATGACAAACAACTTCAAGGTCTGCATGAATGGATTTCGTGTGGCCATTATCCTTATGATAGAATCCTGCCAATGAAAAAACAGATACTCGAACGTTATTCCCTCACCGAGGATAATAAGATTATTATAGATATCGCGGCCGGCAAGGTTGGGGATCTCTACAATGATTTAGACAAGCATGCCCCGTATCGCAAAAAAGAACTGGACCCGGAGCTGGTCGACTATCTGATCGACTCCACCAGCGAAATTGGCACAAAGGATTTTGTTATTCAATTTCGCCTTGCAGAATTGGCAGATGGCAAACTGACCTCGCGGGTAAAAACGAGTCTCCATAATTATTTTCAATATCTCATTGCCCTGGAATTTCGGGAGTTGGCCAGGATGACACGCTCCTCATTTATCCTGCTGACTATCGGCGTCGTGATCCTTTCCTGCTCGGTGTTACTCAATGAAAAAATTGCCGGCCATGAAACAGTCATTGCCAATGTCTTTGCCGAAGGGCTCAATGTCGCGGCCTGGGTTTCTCTGTGGAATGCCATTGCAAACTTTCTTATTGATTGGGCCCCACGCCGCCGCAAGATAAAAATGTATCAACGAATTTCCAAAGCCCCTATACTCTTCCATGAAATGGCTGAAGATACTGTTTGACCTTGGTTCAATGGCGGCAACATGTTTGAGCCGGTCACGAAGCGCTCTTTCTTTTCACACGTTTACTTAATAGAGCCTGGGGAGCCCTGCTCGTTCAGCGCTAAAAATCCACCATATGCAAAAGGAGAACATGATGGCTATTAACTTACCCGACCTTCCTTACCCAAAAGATGCTTTGGCCCCCCATATCAGCGCCAAGACCTTGGATTTTCATTATGGCAAACACCATAACGCCTATGTCACCAACCTCAATAAGCTGATCGAAGGCACTGATCTGGCCGGGGCGACCCTTGAGGATATCATTAAAAAAACAGCAAATGATGCTGGCAAAGCCGCCATCTTCAACAACGCCGCCCAGGTGTGGAACCATACCTTTTACTGGCAATCCATGAAACCTACTGGCGGCGGCGCTGCCACCGGTGCCATTGCCGACAAGATCAAAGCCGATTTCGGTAGCTATGACACGTTCAGTGAACAGCTGAAGAATGCCGGCCTTACCCAGTTTGGCAGCGGCTGGGCCTGGCTGGTAGTGAAAAACAACAAGCTGGAGATCATGAAAACCGCCAATGCCGATACCCCCATCGCCCATGGCCTCAAGCCCTTATTGACCGTGGACGTCTGGGAACATGCCTACTACCTTGACTACCAAAACGGCCGCGGCACCTATCTTGATGTCTTCCTCAACAATCTGGTCAATTGGGATTTCGTTAACGCCAATCTCGGTTAACTCTCCATTGCCTTCCGGGCAAAACCTCCCAGACAAGGTGCATTCATGAACGACAAAAAACTATACCAGCAAAAAAAGCAGGCTCAGTTGGATGAATGGAAGGCTGAAATCGCCATACTGAAGGCCAAAGCCTCTAAGGCCAGTGCGGAAGTGCAACTGGAAATGAATAAAAAGATCACCGGCCTTGAAACCAAAATCACGGAAAACAAGGCCAAACTTTCAGAGCTCGGCAGGGCAAGCGAAGAAGGCTGGGATTCCATCAAGGATGGTATCGAATCTGCTTGGGACACCATGAAGTCTGCGGTGCGTGACGCTGCCTCAAAATTCAAGAAGTAGCAGAACACTGCAATTCCCTAAACGTCTTCTGTTCAAAGAAAAGAACAGGGGGCGTCACACCGGGGCGACATCGCCTTGGCAAAGCACAGGAGCCGTGATGGCAACATTAACCGTTTTTCACAGTGGCAACCCGGCTTGAATGACCTGCAAAAAGGTTATCGGGGTAGCTACGGCCATGAAAGAGAAATATGGGGAGAGCCTTGAGGTGAAGATCATGACCACCGACTCAGAGGAAGCGCAGGGCTATCATTTTAGGAGTTCGACCAACGTCTTCTTTAATGGTGAAGTACTGGCCCTTGACGTGGCGACAGATAGCAGTAAATTAGACCTTTTTCTGACCGAAAATTTGTAAACTCAGCAGAAAAAATAAAGACTGGGCCTTGGTGGCCCGATTCTCATAACCGGCATAAAAAAAGGAGGAGACAAAAATGTCTCCTCCTTTTTTTATGCCCATTATGGTGCTTGCGTCTACAACTTAAAGCTGCACAGCCTGCTCCGCCTTTTTGCCCTGGCCGAGTACGGACATGGCAGTGGCCACCATGCCGGCGACATCACCAAGATTGGCGGGGATAATCATGGTGTTACCCTCCTTGGCCAACTTGCCGAATTCACCGATATACTTCTCGGCCACCCGGAGATTGGCGGCGGTCTCACCACCGGAAAGGGTCAGCGATTCAGCAATCTTCCTGATGCCGTCGGCGGTGGCATGGGCAATGAGCTCAATCTCCCGGGCCTGACCTTCGGCCTCGTTGATCCTCTTCTCCTTCTCACCCTCAGAGACGGCAATGGCCTCCCGCTTCAGACCTTCGGCCCGGTTGATCCGCGACTGCCGGTCGCCTTCTGAGGTGGCAATGGTGGCACGCTTTTCACGCTCGGCCTTCATCTGTTTTTCCATGGCATCCATGACGCTGCGGGGCGGGGTAATATCCTTGATCTCATAGCGCAGGACCTTGACTCCCCAATTCTGGGCCGCCTCGTCAATGGCAGCGACCACCTGCTGGTTCAGGCTGTCCCGCTCCTCAAAGGTGCGGTCAAGTTCGATCTTGCCGATTACCGAACGCAGGGAGGTCTGGGCCAACTGGCTGGCAGCAAAATGGTACTCGTCAATGCCATAGGCCGAGAGCTTACTGTCGATGACCTGCAGGTAGAGAAAACCATCGACCGATACCGAGACATTATCGGTGGTGATACAGTCCTGGGAGGGGATGTCCAACACCTGTTCCTTGAGGGAGCGGCGGTAGGCGACCTTATCCAGAAAGGGGATCAGGATATGAAAGCCGGCACTGAGGGTCTGGCTGTACTTACCGAGGCGCTCGACAATGAACTCTGAGCGTTGGGGGACGATAATGGCGGTTTTGATCAGCAGGACAATAAGGATGCCCGCTATGATAGCTACAACAACTAATGATTCTCCCATCTTTTTCTCCTGTGCACGTATTTATAAGGGTTTTACCTTGAAGGTAAGCCCATCTTCCGAGGTCTGACTTTCAATGATTACAGCTCGGCCTTCCTCAATATCCTCGTCGGCAATAGCCCGCCAGAAACTGCCCATCACCTTGATCTCCCCAGGCGCAGGAGGGGCTATCGCCTTGGTCACTTGGCCGGTCTTGCCTATTTTCGAGTCCATATAGCGGTCATCATCATCATCGCGGGTCATCCCCTTAAAGGTCTTGAGGCTGTATTTGCGCAGGGTAAAGAGCGAAACAAGTGAGGCGACAATGAAGACGATGACCTGTCCTGAAACGCTGATGTTGGTACTCCAAGTTACAATGGCGGCAATCCAGCAGCCCATCGTAAAAAAGAGGAGGATAAAACCGGGCAGGGCCATTTCGCCAAGTAGAAAGGCGGCGCCGATAAGAAACCAGATAAGCTGCGGTGAAAGGG
>JBFFNX010000221.1:0-5425 GCA_041562995.1 Desulfurivibrionaceae bacterium | reverse complement strand
CGGACTCGTAAAGTTTCTGGGTTAGGAAAGGGTAGAAAGAGATAGCGATATCATTAATAGAACAAGGACAAGAGGCCGTCATATGGCTGGATATTTTACAAACATACTGAGTGGAACCAAGAGTCTGTTCGTGGGGCTTACCATCACTCAAAAAGAATTTTTCAAGAAAACGGTTACCCTTCAGTACCCTTGGGAATCCCTTGAGATGACACCCCGGTATCGGGGGCATATCCAGCTTGTCAAGGATGAGGAGTCTGGAACCCATAGATGCATTTCCTGCGGGATGTGCGAAAAGGGCTGCCCGTCCGGCTGCATCACGGTCCAGGGTCAGAAGCAGGAAGGCGTTAAGGGCAAGGTTCTTGTTAAGTATGAGCTCGATTTTACCAAGTGCAGCCTGTGCGGACAATGTATTGAAAATTGTAAGCCGGGCGCCATTGAATTTTCCAAGGAGTACAATCTGGCAAGTACCCGTAAGGAAGATTTTCATTATGATTTGTTGAAACGATTGAAGGAGCAGAAGTAATGAATATTTCTATTTCTCCTGACCTTGTCCCCATTCTTAGGGAAGGTATCTTCCTCGGGTTGGTCGTCGTCACGGTTTTCGGTGCCATGCTTTCCACCCTAGCAAAACGTATGACTCGTGCCGTCCTTGGCCTGGTCGTTTGTTTCCTCGGGATAGCCGGTATCTATTATTTTTTGAACAGCCCCTTTTTAGCCCTGATGCAGCTTCTTATCTATGTGGGGGCGGTGGCCATCACCATTTGCTTTGCCATCATGCTTGCCGAACCTGATGAGATGAAAATGGCTGCAAAAACACCAGGTCTTGCCGGCCCCTTTGCCGCTCTTCTTGGTGGGGCAGTGACCTGGGTCTTGGCCTCCACCGCCATGAGTGCCCAGTGGATGGCACCTGCGGTCAAGATAAACGAAGGCTCGGTGAAACAGGTTGGAGAATCACTTCTTACCACCTACAGCATGGTCTTTGAGCTGGTTTCGATAGTCCTTCTGGTTGCCATTTTAGGTTCAGTGGTTGTTGCCAGTTATGGGAGGGATAAAGAAGAATGTTAACATTAAGCACCCAACTCAACACCTATCTGTTCATCGGTGCCATGCTCTTTGGTTTTGGAGTCTTTGGCCTGGTGAAAAGGCCCAGTCTGATCGGGATGCTGATCGCTGCCGAGCTTGTTCTCTGTGGCGCTTCGGTAAATTTCATGGCCTTCAATAGATTTCTCGCTCCGGATCCTACCGTGGGTCAGATATTCACCTTGTTTATTATGGCCATTGCCGCTGCTGAGGCCGCCATCGCCATGAGTATTGTTGTGGCCGTTTATAGAAACTATAAGTCCATCGAAACCGAGGACTTGGTAGATCTCCAAGGTTAATAGAAGGTTATAGGGATATGGAAATTACCGCGCCAACCATAATTAACTCATCAATATTGCTGTGGGCATTATTGATCCCCCTTGTCGGGGCCTTAGGTGTTTTCACCTTTGGTAAGGATAGCCCCAACTTCAGGGAAGGCAGCTCTGTTCTTGCTGCCGTTGGTCTCTTTCTGACCATTTTGTCCATGAGGGAGACGGTGCTGGCCGGCAATATGTACCAATGGCAGATTTTTGATATTCTGCCTGGCCTGTCGCTGACCTTGCGGGCCGATGCCATGTCCATGATCTTTGCTCTCATTGCCTCAGGGTTATGGATCGCCGCCGCCTTTTACTCCATGGGCTATATGCGCGGATTACATGAACATGCCCAGACCCGTTTTAATACCTGCTTTGCCCTGGCCATCTTCGGTGCCATTGGTGTTGCCTTTTCCGATAATCTCTTCACCATGTACCTCTTCTACGAATTTGTCTCCATCTCCACCTATCCCCTGGTTGCCCACCATCAGGATGAAGAGGCCTTTGAAGGTGCCAAGAAGTATATTGTCTACCTGACCACCACGGCCAAAGGACTGCTGCTGCCCGCCATGATCCTTATCTATGTGATCACCGGCACCCTGGACTTTCCCACCAATATCTATCAGGGCATGTTCAGTGGCGATGTGCAGAGCTGGCTGGTTATCATGCTCTTTATCTTCTGCCTCTTCGGTTTTGCCAAAAACGGCGTCATGCCCTTTCATCACTGGCTGCCTGGTGCCATGGTTGCCCCGACCCCGGTCTCGGCTCTTCTCCATGCGGTTGCCGTTGTTAAGGTCGGTGTCTTCTGTACCTCCCGCGGCTTCCTCTATATCTTTGGTGTCGAGTTGATGGATAAGCTCAATCTCGGCATCCCCACCGCCTATTTTGTCGGCTTTACCATTATCATGGCCTCGGCCATTGCCTTGACCAAGGACAATCTCAAGGCCCGCTTGGCGTATTCCACCGTAAGTCAGCTTTCCTATATTATCCTGGGTGTCTGTCTGCTCACCCCCAATGGCATGGCCGGTGGTTTGATTCACATTGCGAACCACGCCTTTTCCAAGATTACCCTCTTCTTTTGCGCAGGTGCCATCTATGTCGCCACCCACAAGAAGTATATCTCCGAGATGAGCGGCTTGGGGCGAGTTATGCCCTGGACCTTTGGCGCCTTTGGTGTGGCCTCGTTGAGTATGATCGGCGCCCCTCCTGTTGCCGGCTTTGTTACGAAGTGGAAGCTTCTTTTGGGCACCATTGAATCCGGGGCCCTGGGCATCATTCTCATCCTGCTGGCCAGTACCCTGCTCAACGTTGCTTATTTTGCACCGATTACCTATAAGGCCTTCTTTGGTAAGCGCCCGGAAGGGGCTGATGACACCGGCATCAAGGAGGCTCCCCTCGCCATGGTGATTCCCCTCTGTCTCACCTGCGCCATTTCCGTTTACATTGGTATTAACCCAGACTTTTTCATGGATTTAGTTAAGGCGGTGATAGGATGATACTTGTCCAACTGATCGATTATCTCCGGGCGCGTCTCAAATATGTCAACCGGGTCTGCTATGTCGTCCTGGCCGGGGTTGCTGTTTGGGGATCACTCGTGGCCTATGACAGCCACCATGCCCATACGGCAATGGAAAAATGGCCTTTTTTCTGGTCGATATTCGGCTTCCTTGCCTGCGCTATTATTATCGTGGTCTCCAAGTGGTATGGCCACTCTGGCGTCATGACACGAGAGGATTACTACGATGATTGATTTCTGGCTGCACCCTGCCTTTATCCTTGGAGTTGGGGCCTTACTCTTACCGTTTATGCAGAATCCGGTTATCCGCCGGCCTTTTCTGATTGCCGTACCACTGCTTACCTTTCTGCAGGTTATCGTCGTTAATGGTACTCCCGGTACCTTTGGTGTCGTGAACTGGATGGACTGGTATCTCACCTTTGGCAGGGTGGATAATCTAAGTATCATCTTTGGCTTTATCATGAGCCTCATGTGCTGCGTGGGAACTATCTACGGTCTCCATGTCAAGAACCCCTATGAGCATATGGCGGCCTGGCTTTACGTGTCAGGTTCCTTAGGGGCTATCTATTGCGGCGACTATCTGGTCCTCTTCCTCTTTTGGGAACTCATGGCTTTCTCGTCGGTTTTTCTGATCTGGTTCAGGAAGCGGGAGCAGTCACTGAAAGTGGGTTACCGGTACCTGTTGGTCCACACCGCCGGCGGTCTTTTTCTGCTCGCCGGTTTTGTCTTGCGCTACCATGCCACCGGTGGTGATTATTCCTTTGGTCAGCTCGATGTTGACCATCCCACCCTCTACACCTATTTGATCGCCATCGGCCTCATTTTGAATGCCGCGGTGCCGCCGTTCCACTCCTGGTTGCCTGATGCCTATGGCGAGGCCACGGTTACCGGCTCGGTGTTCATGTGTGCCTTTACCACCAAGACCGCTATTTACGCCATGGCCCGTTCCCTGGCTGGCTTTGACATCCTGATTCCCATGGGAGTCATTATGGCCCTCTATGGTGTGGTCTACGCCGTCCTTGAAAACGACGCCCGCCGCCTGCTGGCCTGGCATATCATCTCCCAGGTTGGCTACATGGTCACCGGTGTCGGCATCGGCACGGCCCTGGCCATCAACGGCACCTGCGCCCATGCCTTTGCCCATATCCTCTACAAGGGCCTGCTCTTCATGGGTACCGGTTCCGTGCTCTACATGACGGGTAAATCTAAGTTCTCCGAACTGGGCGGCCTCTATAAGAAGATGCCTTGGACCTTTGTCTTTACCATGATCGGAGGCCTGTCGATCTCGGCATGGCCGCTTTTTTCAGGTTTTGTGTCCAAGTCGATGATCGTTGCCGCTGCCTTTAGCGAGCATATCATGTGGGCTGGCTTCCTGCTCACCCTGGCCTCTGCCGGTACCTTCCTGCACACCGGCCTTAAGGTTCCCTATTATATCTGGTTTGGAAAAAACAACTGTTCCGAGGAGACCTGGGAAAAGGCCCAGGATCCACCATTGAACATGATGTTTGCCATGGGTATTGCGTCATTTCTATGTTTCTTGATCGGTGTTTACCTGCCCTTCATGTATGACATGCTGCCCTTCCCGTGGGCCGAGTATCATCCGTACACCGCCTATCATCTTGCCGAGACCTTGCAGATCCTCTGCTTCACTGCCCTGGGCTTCTTCCTGCTCCTTTCCAAATTGACTCCGGAGCCGAAGATCTCCATTGATCTCGACTGGTTTTACAGGAAGGGCGGCAATCTTTTTCTGTGGGTCGATAGCGTCGTCTTTCAGACTGTTGATAACTGGGTGGGGCGCATCTGGGATAAGGTCGGCATCATGCCGCTTATGGTCATCTCCAATTTCTGGTCATGGTTTGACTGGAACGGTATTGATGGTGTTGTCGATGGTGTTGCCCGTGGGGTCCGTGGCCTCGGTGATCAGGTGCGGCGTCTGCAGTCCGGCCAGATTCAAAACAATATTTATTTTGCGGCAACGGTCCTGACCATTGCCATCATAGCCTACGTCTTTGCGTAACGTGAACAAGAGGTTTTAAGGAATGGAACTGATTATAAGTGGGGGCCACCTCCTCAGCTGGCTTATCTTCATACCTTTAATAGGTGCAGGTCTGTTGTTTGTCACACCTGGCGAGGAAAACCAGAGACGTTTGGCCTTAGTGGTCACCACATTTAACGCCATACTCTCCCTTAAGTTGTGGAATGGCTTTGATGCATCAACCGCTGCCCTTCAGTTTGGGGAACGGGCCTGCTGGATTCCGTCATTAAATATTGAGTATGCCCTGGGCGTTGATGGCATCAGCATCCTGCTCGTTATGCTGACCACCTTTATCATGCCCCTCTGTGTCCTGGGCTCATGGACCTATATCTCAAAAAGGGTAAAAGAGTTCATGATCTGCCTGTTGATCATGGAAACCGCTATGCTTGGCGTTTTCTGTGCGCTGGATTTTGTGCTCTTCTATGTCTTATGGGAGACGATGCTCATCCCCATGTACCTGCTCATCGGGGTCTGGGGCGG
>JBFFNX010000220.1:0-5435 GCA_041562995.1 Desulfurivibrionaceae bacterium | reverse complement strand
TCCCATGGCCATGAAGATCGTCTCTCCTGATGTTATCCATAAGACTGATCTTGGTGGTGTCAAACTTAATGTCCCCAACGCCGGCAAGGTTCGCGACGCCTTTGACCTGATGATGCTTCGTATCCGGGAGCAGGTGCCCGGCGCCCGGATCGAGGGGGTCTATGTGGAGAAGATGCTGGATCATGGCCTTGAAATTATCATCGGTATGAGTCGTGATCCGCAGTTCGGGCCCATGCTGATGTTCGGTCTGGGTGGTATTTTTGTGGAGGTGATGAAGGATGTGGCCTTCCACCTGGCCCCCATTACCTCTGATGAGGCCATGCAGATGCTGCTCGCCACCCGCTCCTATGCCATGCTTGAAGGGAAAAGGGGCAGCAAGGGGGTCGATATTGAGGCCGTGGCTGCTGGTCTCCAGAGAATCAGCCAATTGACCACTGATTTTCCCCAGATTGTTGAGCTTGATATCAATCCCTTTATTGTCGGGGAGATCGGCTCTGAGCCGGTGGTGGCTGATGCGCGCATGACCTTAAGTGCCCCCTTGCCTAAATAATCTGGACCTTCCCCATCCCTTTTGAGGATCATTATGGAATACGATAGCTCCTGGCAGGAAAAATTTGCTGATTATGTTGCCACACCCAAGAAGGCCCTTGCCCATGTCAAGCCGGGGCAACGTGTCTTTATCGGTACGGGCTGCGCCGAACCTGTGGCCCTGGTCAAGGCCTTGGTGGCCCGGGCAGGCGAGTTGTCCGATGTGGAAATTCTTCATCTGCTCACCAAGGGTGAAGCGCTCTATGCCGACAAGAAATATGAGGAGTGTTTCACCGTTAACGCCTTTTATATCGGTGAAAACGTCCGCAAGATGATCCAACTCGGGGCAGGCAGTTATACGCCGGTGTTGATGAGCGATATTCCCCGCCTCTTTGACTCCGGTCAAATGCCCCTTGATGTTGTCCTTATTCAGGTGACGCCCCCCAACCTGCAGGGCAAGGTCAGTCTGGGGGTGTCGGTGGATATTGTCAAGAGTGCCGCAGAGAACGGCTCTTTTGTTATTGCCCAGGTCAATCCGCAGATGCCGTGGACCCGTGGTGATAGCTGTCTGGATATTTATGATATAGACCTTCTGGTGCCGGTGGATGAGCCGCTCTTGCTAAGACCTTCCATGCCCCTTAATGACACCACCAAGACCATCGCCAAACATATTGTCTCCCTCATCGAGGATGGCTCAACTGTGCAGTTCGGTATCGGCCGGATTCCAGGTGTTGGCCGCATTCCACCTGCAGTGCTTCATTATCTCACCGACAAGAAAAATATCGGCATCCACACCGAGCTTATTACCGACTCGGTGATAAAACTTATTGAGTCCGGGGCGGTGGACGGCAGCCGCAAGAGCACGGATCGGGGCAAGATTGTTACGTCGTTTTGTATGGGGAGCAAGGAGTTGTATGACCTGGTGGATGATAATCCTCTCTTCTCCTTCCGGCCCACGGAATATGTCAACGATTCCTATGTCATCTCGCGGCAGCATAAGATGGTGGCCATCAATATGGCCCTGGAGGTTGATCTCACCGGTCAGGTCTGTGCAGATTCCCAAGGCGATAAATTCTACTCCGGTATCGGCGGCCAGGTGGATTTTGGTCGTGGTGCTTCCGCCTCAAAGGGCGGCAAGTCGATCATTGTTACGTCTTCATCCGATGTGGAAAATGGTAAATCACGGATTGTCTCCTCGCTGACGCCTGGTTCCGGGGTGGTCACCACCCGGGGCGAGGTGCAGTATATTGTCACCGAGTACGGGGTCGCCTATCTGCATGGCAAGAGTGTCCAGGAGCGGGCCTTGGCCCTGATCAGTATTGCCCACCCCGATTACCGTGAGCAGCTCTTGAAAGAGGCCATCGCCTCTCATTTTATCCGCCAGGATTTTGCCGATGTTGAGGGCCGTTTTGTGGTGGACAACGAGCAGGTCAAGACCTCCTTACTCCTGGACGATGGCACCCAGGTGCAGTTTCGGCCCGTTCATCCCACCGATGATGCGAAGATGCGTGATCTGATCTACAATCTCTCCCAGGAGACCATCTATTATCGCTTTATGAGTCATCAGCAGCATTTCGGCAGCAAACAGATCCATAACTTTGTCTATGTCGATCACCGCAAGGATGTGGCAGTGGTCGGTGTGGTTCCCGAGGCCCATGGTGAGGATATTATTGCCGTTGGTCGTTATTATCTGGATGAAAGGACCAACAGGGCGGAGGTCGCCTTTGTCATTCGTGATGCCTGGCAGAATCAGGGTATCGGTACCTTTTTATTCAAGCATCTTGTCAAAACTGCAAAAAATAACGGTATTTCTGGATTTACGGCGGAAGTTCTGCGGGAAAATAAGCGGATGCAGGCCATCTTTAACAATTCAGGCTACAAGGTGGAAAGCTCTTTGGAAGAAGGGGTGTATAGTATTTCTATCGATTTTTAATGGTGATGATCCGCACCCCCTTGAGGGGTGCAAAGTTTTTCTCTGTGCCTTTGAGTCGTTGTGGTTGAGGGAAGTATGTTTTGTTCTAGCGCTGTTTGAACTCTTCCTTGCGCAGGCCATGTTTGGTCATCAGCTTGTGGAGCTGGCGGCTGGTGATACCCGCGGCTTCGGCACTTTTTTTGATACTGCCCTGGTTTTCATCCAGGGTTTCCTTCAGGTAGCAGCGCTCTACCTCCTCCACCGCCCTGCGGCGCACCTCTGCCAGGCTGAGCTTGGTGTCCATGGTCACCCTGGGCATGGCATCCTGACCGGCAAAAAGCTCGGCCGGAAAACTCTCCGGCACCATGATGGCTGACCTTTCGAGAATGTAGGCCCGCTCCATGATGTTTTCAAGCTCCCTGATGTTGCCAGGCCAGGAATAGTTGAGAAAGGCCTCGATAACCTGGGGGTGGATGTCGTAGATCTCCTTACTGTGGAATTTGTTAAGCTGGTGAATGAAGAATTCCACCATGCGCGGAATGTCTTCCTTGCGCTGGCGCAGGGGCGGCAGCTCAATGGGAAAGACGTTGAGGCGGTAGTAGAGATCGCTGCGGAAGGTATGTTCATCGCAGAGTTTTTTGAGGTCAACATTGGTGGCGGCAATGATTCTGACATTGGCCTGAATATCCTCTTCGCCACCCACCCTCTGAAATACGCCGTCCTGGAGGACATGGAGGAGTTTGATCTGGGCTGCCGGGGTGATGGTGGCAATCTCATCGAGGAAAATGGTGCCGCCCTGGGCGATCTCGAATTTGCCTAGTTTTCTTTTGATGGCGCCGGTAAAGGCACCCTTTTCGTGACCAAAGAGCTCGCTTTCCAGCAGGGTGTCGGGGATGGCACCACAGTGGACACTGATAAACTGGGTGTCCTTGCGGTTGCTGTGCTTGTGGATAACCTTGGCCAGTACGCCCTTGCCGGTACCAGTTTCGCCGGTGAGCAGTACCGTGCTTTTGGTGGGGGAAACGGAGCGGACATCGGCAAAGACCTTTTTCATGGCCGGGCATTTGGTCCTGACAATATCCAGCGATTCCTGATCCCAGAACTGATCCCGAAGATAATCAAGCTCCGACTGTACCTTCTGCGATTGGCGTAAACTGGAAGCCACCAGCCTGATCTCGTCGGCCAGAAGGGGGTAGGTGATGTAGTCGCCTGCCCCCAGTTTGACCGCCTGCACAGCCTCGCGCAGCATCTCCCGACGGGTCATGATGACGATTTCCAGGCTGGGGGCAATGATCCAGAATGATTGGAGGATGGCCTTGTAGCCGCTGGAACGGGCGGCGTCACGGAGAATATCCATATCGATGAAGATAAGCTCGCTGCGCGATGTCTTCAGGCTATCAATACCTGCCAGCAGCGAGGAAACCTGGACGAGTCGGCAGTCACCGTTGCAACTCTCCTCAAAAATGGCGGAAATATCCTCGTCCCGGCTGATCACTAAAATATTTTGCATAATTATGTTTTTTTTACATTTTTATGGGCGGGCTGCGGCCTTGTCAGGAGGGAAGAAGAACTTTTTGTTCCTGTTTTTCTGGTGGCGGAACCTGCAGTTCTCTTTTTTGTTTTCTCCCTATCTGTAAGCCATTTTACTGACTGTTAGCCCTTCCTATAGCATGGATGCATACCTCAAACAATAAAAAGGGAATTTCTAGTTCCGTTTATTGAAGAGGCTGGGCTGGCAGCCCTTGAAAATAGCGCTTGTCAGTGTGGCATCTGATTTGCTAATGGTTTTTTTACAGGAGCTTGATGTATGCTGAGGAAGGCATGGTGGCTCCCATGGCTGAAGATAAAACGGAGGTGGCATATCTCCGATTTTGATACGAACGAGGGGAAAAATGGCAAAAGTGTTGATTATCGGTGCCGGCGGTGTTGGTCGGGTGGTGGCCCATAAATGCGCCCAGGTGCGTGAAGTTTTTGCGGATATCGTTCTGGCCAGCAGAACTTTGTCCCGCTGCGCCCAGATTAAACAGGAAATTAACGACAAGGGTCTGGGTGAAATTGGTATCCGCCAGGTTGATGCCGATAATGTCACGGCCCTTGTTGCCCTGCTCAAGGAGATCAAGCCGCAGCTCGTCATTAATGTGGCCTTGCCCTACCAGGATCTCACCATAATGGAGGCCTGCCTGCAGACCGGCGTCCATTATCTTGATACGGCCAATTACGAACATCCTGATACGGCCCATTTTGAGTACAAGGAGCAGTGGGCCCTCCATGATCGCTTTAAAGAGGCGGGGCTCATGGCCCTGTTGGGCAGCGGTTTTGATCCGGGCGTCACCAATGTCTTTTGCGCCTATGCCCAGCAGAATCTTTTTGACGAGATTCATTATGTTGACATCCTCGACTGTAATGCCGGCGACCATGGCTACCCCTTTGCCACCAACTTCAATCCGGAGATCAATATCCGCGAGATAACGGCCAAGGGCCGTTACTGGCAGGCGGGAGAGTGGCTGGAGACCGAGCCGCTCAGCGTCCGCATCGACCATGACTATCCCGAGATCGGCGTCAAGCCAAGCTATCTCCTCTACCATGAGGAGATGGAGTCGCTGGTAAAAAATATCAAGGGCCTCAAGCGCATCCGTTTCTTCATGACCTTTGGCGATTCTTATCTCACCCATCTCAAGGTCCTGCAGAATGTGGGGATGACCCGGATTGACGAGGTTGAGCATGATGGTCACAAGATCGTCCCCCTCCAGTTCCTAAAAACCCTGCTTCCTGATCCTGCCTCCCTGGGGCCCCGTACCAAGGGGAAGACCAATATTGGTTGTTTGATCAAGGGCGTCAAGGACGGTAAAAAACGTCAGGTCTATATCTATAATATTTGCGACCATGAGGAGTGCTGGGCCGAGGTCAATTCCCAGGCGGTGAGCTACACCACCGGCGTGCCGGCCATGATCGGCGCCATGCTCATCCTTCAGGGGAGCTGGCAGGGCAAGGGCGT
>JBFFNX010000219.1:0-5442 GCA_041562995.1 Desulfurivibrionaceae bacterium | reverse complement strand
CACGACAATACCAATAAGGAAAATGAATTTAATTCGCAGGCTCATTTTATTCCACTGCACAGGCTTCATAACCGCTTTGCTATCCTCCTTGTTGACTTGCACGATTTATTCCTTAGTTGCCTAGGGATCGCCTTTGTATCAATATCAATGTTTAGCCCAGCTCTTTCTTTTTGGCTCGTCATTTTTTGTTACCTCTCGGTAGCAACGGCGCATGCGTGCTGTTACTCTCTGGTAACGGCCGCTGGGGCTATTTGATGAATTCCTGGCCGGTTGGGTCAGGGGCTTTCTTTAGGCTGCTGGTATTTGGGCGCGGAGGGCGGTGGCCAGGTCTTCGGGGAAATGGCCGCTTATCCAGCGCAGCTGTGATTCGCTGAAGGCCCCCGGCGACTTGGGGAGTTTGGGGAGCAGGGCATAAAGTAAGCGCTGGTCATGGTCCTTGCTGGTGAAACGTTTTGAATATTCGATGCTGCACATGAGCTTGACGCCGATACCGTGCAGGGCCTTGGCCGCCAGATAGAAAGCCGTATCAAGGGAGCGGCGGGCCGGCGTCGAAAGTTCGAGGATATTGCCCACTGGCTGGGTGGTCATGATTTGTACCTCCCACTGTGAGGTCTGGGCCTTGGGGACAAAGACCATGACATGTTCGTCCTCATGAATGATGAGGCTTTTTCCGGCCTTACGGCCATCCATCCGGATGTTGGCTCTGATGGCCTCGATATAATCGTTGAAAAAACCATTGCCGGTTTCTGCTTGGTACTGCTGGCCGACGGTGGCAATCAGATCGCCGCAGGCAAAACTTGATTGGGCCTTGTCATTGTCGGCAACCGCAACCGTAGCCGGGATGAGGGCGAACTGCTGATGGAGCATCTGGTGGGAGGCATTAAGGCGGTAACCACTGGCGGCAAAATCAAAACCGTAGTTCCAGCCCCAGAGGGTGGCGGCGAATGAGGGCAGGGCCCCCTCGGCCAAAGCCGTGACGATCTGCTGGCGGGTGGCTTCAAGCTCGGCAGCCGTTGCTGTTTTTCTGGTCTTGAGACCGGCAAGGCCCAGATCAACAGCCAGCCGGTCATAGGTCCGCTGGTAGTAGAGATGACGCATGCCGATCATGTCATTGAGGCCAAGGTCAGCCAGGCTGTAGCGCACGGCGTCATTGGCCATATTGGCGGCATAATGGCCCCAGGGGATATAGGAGTTGCGGCGCAGATATTCAAAGACATGGCTGTCGTCAGTACGAAACTCGCCGATGATCTCACTGCCGCCCTGGGCCCCTGGTCTCAGCACCATGGCCTGCTTATAGTCATCCGGCAGATGGGGGTTGTTGGCCACAGCCTCATAGAGATCATGGTTATGGATAATGGCCCGGGTGTGACCATTACTTTGCTCATAACGGAGGCCATCGACCTCACCATTGTCGCTGAAGATAAAGGAGGTTGCCTGTCTGGCTAGGCGCATGAGGTCCTCCGGGTCGGTGGAGGTGGTGGCCAGAGAAAGGAGCACGGGTTTGGGCAAGGCCAGAAAAATTTCATCAATTTCACTGTCGCTCACGCAGTGGCGCAGGGCATCAGCCATGGAAACCAGGGGCATTGCTGGCAGGGAAATAGCAAGGGGGTGGGCGGCCTGGCGGTCAGCCCAGGCGGAATTAATAAAGGTGGTCCCCTTAAAGGAAAAGGGATTTGCTATCTCATAGACCCAGTCGCTTTTTTCCACCACAAGGTCATGGGCCGGGAAGTTCCGACCGTTAAAAACAGCTTCCCCCTGGCAGGAGCCAAGTTCGATGATCTCATCATGCTGGCGGAGATTAGTGACGCGGTAAGAGGGTTTGTGGATGGCAAAGGCAAAGCGGCCACCGGGTCGGACGCAGGTGTGTAGTTTCATAATGGTAGTGAGACGAATTTAATGAGTGATCTTCGTGATATAAGACAATAAGCAGCACCATGTTGAAATAGCTTACCGTTCTTTACCGCCTGGGGCCAGTAGAGATCAGTGAAAAAGGAGTATTTCTTGATATTTTCAGACGGCTGGCGGCTAAGACAGAGAATCTGTGAAGGCTTTTGGGGAATGGCTTGGCAAGTTGCTTATATTTCTATAGATTGACAGAGAACATTTCGGGGTGTCTGCCCCAGGGCATTTTTTCTTGAAAGACCATGGAGACTCATTTGTGAGTTTTACTATCTACACCAGTAATCGAATGGAGTTGCTGGTTGAATATCTCACCCAGGTCTTGAAGGCCCAGCCTCTGCCGCCCCTCGTTGCTGAGACCGTGGTGGTCCAGAGCCAGGGCATGGCGCGCTGGCTGGCCATGGAACTGGCTCGGCGTTACGGCGTCTGGGCCAACGGCTCTTTCCCCTTTCCCAATGCCTTTTTACGCCAGATCTTTGCCCAGGTCCTCGACGAGGAACTGGCCTTAGAGAAATGGCAGCGGCCGGTGCTGGTTTGGCGGATCCTGCAACTCCTTCCTGATCTTTGCGGTAGCGAAGCCTTCAGGCAGGTGGCAGCCTACGCCACGACACCCTTGAAGAGCTATCAGCTGGCCGTAGCCATGGCTGATCTCTTTGATCAGTATGTCATCTACCGGCCTGATATGATCAGGGCCTGGGAGGCAGGCGGCGAGGGCGGCTGGCAGGCCCTGCTCTGGCGCAGGTTGCGTGCCGACATTGATCAGCCGTACCGGGCCGACCTCTTTGAGCGCTGCCTTGACCTCCTTAACAGCGATCACTGTTGTCTCGGCACCTTGCCCCCCCGGGTTGCCATCTTTGGCATTTCCTCCATGCCGCCCAGCCATCTTGAAATTTTGCACGCCCTGGGCCGCCACGCCGAGGTAAATATCTTTTTTCTCAACCCGTGTGATAAGGAGTGGGGCGACATCATCCCCGAGGCCACTATCAGCCGTCTTGAGCGGACCACCGGCCTTGACCGGGATTCCCAGTTTCTTGGTCAGGACAACCCACTCCTGGCCTCCATGGGCCGTTTGGGCCGCGATTTTTTCCATCTGCTCCTTGACCATGAGGCCGAAGAACAGGCCTTTCCCTTGGCGCCGGAAGGAGATTCCCTGCTGGCCGTCATCCAGGCTGATATCCTTAAACTCCGGGACGCCACCCCAGGCCACGGCAGCGATGATTCACTTTGTTTTATCTCCTGCCATAGCCCCATGCGTGAGGTGGAGGCCCTCCATGACCACCTCCTTGGCCTCTTTAGCGCTGACGGCGATCTTGAGCCGCGCGACATCCTGGTCATGGCCCCTGATATCAGCAGCTATGCCCCCCTTGTCGAGGCGGTCTTTGCCGGTAATGATCAGCCCATCCTGCCCTATACCATTGCCGATCAGAGTCACGGCGAGGAGGAGTGCATAGCTGGTTTTTTTCAGATTCTCGCCCTGGCCCCCAGCCGCTTTAAGGCCCTTGATCTGGTTGCCCTCTTTGAGATCAGCGCCCTGCGCCGCCGTTTTCAACTGAGCCTCGATGATGTCAGCCTGATTAGCAACTGGCTTGCCGAGCTGCGGATCTGCTGGG
Source organism: Desulfurivibrionaceae bacterium (assembly GCA_041562995.1). Lineage (GTDB taxonomy): Bacteria > Desulfobacterota > Desulfobulbia > Desulfobulbales > SURF-16 > BM506. Next base: position 1,933 of record JBFFNX010000219.1, on the reverse strand, counting down.
GCCGTGATGGCGCCGACCGGGCCCGTTTCGGCCTGCCCCCCCATCCGGATAACAGCTGGCAGGCCGGGCTTGATCGCCTCCTTCTGGGGTTTGCCATGGCGGATGACCAGCTCTTTAGTGGCATCCTGCCCTATGACGGTGCCCATCTTGAGCCGGAGCTGGCCGGTCGTTTTCTGGCCTTCTACCATGCCATTGGCCAGTGGGCAGACCGTCTTATGGAGCAGTATGACCTGCCAGGCTGGAGCAGCCTTCTTCTCCAACTGAGCAGCGATCTGTTCAGCCCTGACCAGGATGAAGAACGGCAGATGCAGGTGCTGCGCACGGCCCTGGCCGCCTTGAGCCAGGAGGCGAGCCTGGCTGCCTTTGACCAGGGCCTAGGTCTTGATGTCGTGATGGACAGGGTGCGCAAAGCCGTGAGCCAGGACCTGTCGCCCTATGGATTCATGGGCGGCGGCATTACCTTCTGTTCGCTGCTGCCCATGCGGGCCGTACCTTTTAAGATCATCTGTCTGCTCGGTATGAATGATGGCGATTTTCCCCGCTCTCCGGCCCGTTTTGGTTTTGACCTCATGGTTAATGAATTCAGGCGCGGTGACCGCAGCATGCGCTTTGATGACCGTTATCTCTTTCTTGAGGCCTTGCTGTCGGCCCGTGACCAGCTCTACATCTCTTTTCTGGGCCGCTCCGTAGTCGATGACTCGGAACGAGCCCCTTCCGTGCTGGTCCGTGAACTCCTGGAGTATGTGGCCCGCCTATGCAGCCCGGTTGGGGCCACGGACAAAGAGCAACAGCTCATTCTCAGCAGCCTGGTGACCCAGCATCATTTGCAGCCCTTTGATGCCGCCTATTTCCGGGGCGAGGGGGCCAGTTTTTCTGAAAAAAATCTGAGTGCCGCCCAGGAGCTTATTCGCCACAGCCAGGGGCGCGTTGATTTTGGTGGCGGTTTGCCCCTGCCGGAGGCGGGGGAGGAGAGACGCCATCTTGACCTTGCTGCTTTGCAGCGTTTCTGGCAGTCGCCGGCCCGCTTTTTTTGTGAGCAGCGCCTGGGTTTACGTCTGGAGGGTGAGGAAGATCCCCTGGCCGAGGATGAACCCTTTAGCCTCGGAGGTCTTGATCGCTATGAGCTGAGCCGGGACCTGGTTCAGGGCCTGCTGGCCGCCGAACCTTTGACCTTGGATGAGGTCAGGGCCCGCGGCATTCTCCCCCATGGCGCCATGGCCGAGGTTGTTTTTGATGGGGTGGAGGCCAAGGCCCAGGCCTTTGCCGCGCAGGTTGAAGAGCTGGGCGGCGGTGTCTTTGCCAGTCATTCAGGAAGCCTCGTCCTCGGCAGCTATCATCTGGAGGTAGAGCTTGCCAATGTCAACAGTCTGGGCCAGTTCCATTACCGCTTTGGCAAGATGGATGGCCGCCACATCCTGCGCACCTGGATCAGCCATCTGGCCTTAAACAGCCTTGATCTGCCGGTCGCCATTGGCCGCCAGTCCGTGCTGATCGCTGACGATGGCGTTGTCCGCCTGGCGCCGCTTGTGGGCGCCAAAACCTATCTGCATGCCCTTCTGGAATTATACTGGCAGGGCCTCCGGCAGCCCTTGGCGTTTTTTGCCAAGGCGTCGTACGTCTTTGTTGATGCCTGTCAGAAGGGGAAAAGGGCAGAAAAGGCCTTGTCGGCAGCCACCAAGACCCTCTGGGGTGACGATTTCTCCACCGGAGAATGGCAGTGGGATCCCTCCATTACGCGCTGTTTTTCGGAGAAATCTGAGCTCGGCGAAGAATTTATGAGATTGGCCCGGACGGTGTATGACCCGGTTTATCTCGTCATGGACAAGGAATAAGAGGGCGCATGGCTGATCTGCTGGATAAAAAACTGCACGGCTTACATCTCATTGATGCCAGTGCCGGCACGGGAAAGACCTATACCATCACCGCCCTGGTG
>JBFFNX010000218.1:0-5448 GCA_041562995.1 Desulfurivibrionaceae bacterium | reverse complement strand
TAGGTCATTTCCATAGTCAGAAAGCATTTCTCTCGTTTCAGTACCGGTTTTTGGGGCATAGAGCAAGGCAAGGCCTGCGCCGATGACGGTACCGGTGAGAAAAGAAAGTAGGGTTGTTCCTGAGCTGCAGCAATCATCTCTGTGCATGGTGTGTCTCCTTGTGTAAAGGTTGTACTCTTGGTGGCGCGGTGTTGTAGCTGTGTCTGGAGCTGTTAGTGCCGTCTTGCCGCCTGATTGCCAAAAGTAAATACTCTTATTTTATGAAAAATTTTGTAAAAGCTTTAACCCCAGCATTGATGCTGGCAATCTGAATTAAGGCAGGAGAAATTTTATCTCTAAGAATATGTGTTGTGGCCAGCAGGACATGGCCAGCCTCCTGTACCTCATTAAAGAGGGTGTCAGTCTGATCTAATTTGTCATTAATGGAGGCCGTAAGGATTTGCAGTTCTTCAGCTGTGTCGGTGGCTGATTGAATGAGTGGATCCATTTCCGTACCAAGATGTTCCAGGGTTCCTTCCAGTTTTTTTGCAGTTTTTCTTATCTGATGGAGGGTTGGGATAAGAGCCACCACCAGAACAACAAAGGAAAAGGCAATGACGGCAAGGAAAAATGTCGAGGGGGTCACGGTCATGGTGCTCCTGTAATGTGGTAATCTCTTGAAATGTAAGGGATACTCTATTGCAATATCATTTTCACATAAAGGGGGGCGTTTGTAAATAAGACAGTTGGCGATTACGTACTTAACGCCTTCTTTTTGATGCCGAATTTCTTCATCTTATATTGAAGGAGACTCTTGGTGATACCCAGGCTCTGGGCGGCCTTGGTCTGGACATAGTCAGCATGTTCCATGGCCCGGACGATCATCTTCTTCTCCAGGGCATTAAGGATGTCAGGCAGGCGAATGTCGGGGCTGAAAATTTCATCAATATTGAAATGGGCGTCGAGCTCCGGTTGGTTGGGACTGATGGTGTCAGGCTGAACATCTTCAGGCTTTATCACGTTATTGTTGCACAGTATTGAGGCGCGCTCAATGGTATTTTCCAGTTCTCTGATATTGCCTTCCCAGGGCAGGCTCGACAGGAAGCTGATGGAATCATCGGAAATGGTAAGGTTCGGTTTGTTCAATTGGTGGGAGAATTTTTCAACAAAATGGAGGGCCAGGAGGGGGATATCATCCATCCGTTCACGGAGGGGAGGAACATGGATATTAAGGACATTGAGTCGATAGTAGAGATCCTCGCGGAATTTACCTTGATCGACTTCCTCCTTAAGGTCTTTATTCGTAGCGGTAATAATTCGAACATCAACGACAAGCTCGGTGGAGCCACCCACCCTTTCAAAGGTCTTTTCCTGGATGATCCGCAGTAGTTTTGCCTGTAGAGCCAAGGGTATTTCCCCAATTTCATCTAGAAAAAGGGTACCCTTGTCCGCCCTCTCAAAACGGCCTTTGCGCAGGTAAATAGCACCGGTGAAGGCGCCTTTTTCATGGCCGAACAGTTCACTCTCCAGGAGTGAGTCGGGAAGGGCCGCACAGTTAACCGAGATAAAGGGACCGTTTTCCCTGTTTGAGTTGCAGTGAATGGCCCTGGCAATCAGCTCCTTGCCAGTACCACTTTCTCCAGTGATCAGCACCGAAGTCGGAGTGGGCGCAACCTTTTCGATGAGGGAGTAGATATCCTGCATGATCCTGTTTTTGCCGACCATGCCGGCAAAATCGCAGCGTTGTTTGGCCTCGGTGCGCAGTCGAATATTTTCCCTTAAGACAGAATGATGTTCAATGGCCTTAGTAATATTAGCCAGGAGTTCATCATTTTTAAAGGGCTTGGTGATAAAATGGAAAGAACCTGCCTGCATGGCGGCAACGGCCTTTTCCACCTCGCCAAAGGCAGTCATCATAATGACCGGCAGCTGCGGAGTCTTTTCCTTTATTTTCGCAAGGAGCTCCATGCCACCCATGCCCGGCATCTGCATGTCGGTCAAAACGAGATCGAGATCACTTTCTCTGCATATTTGCAGGGCGTCTTCGCCGTTATTGGCCGTAAAAACCTCAAAACCTTCATCTTTAAGAAGTTCTTCCAGGACAATTAAATAATTCGGTTCGTCATCAACTATGAGAATGGTATTCATGGGGTCCTAATGTTTATGGATCAATTGGATGCGTTGCTGTAATTGTAGCAGGACATCAAAGGGTACGCGCTGATTTTTTTGCATGGTACCCAGACGGGTTCCTGGCCTGATGTCGCCATGGTAGTCACTGCCGCCGGTAACAGCGAGATTTTCATTCACGCACAAGGCGACAAGCTGCTTGCGCCAGCCAGGGGAATGGGCAGGGTAATAGACCTCTATACCGTCAAGACCAAGATCCAGAAAGGCGTTGATGAGATCCAGGGTCTTGTTGCGATCAAGGGGAATGATTCCTGGATGGGCAAGAATCGCCAGCCCCTTGGCCTTGTGGATTGTTTTTATGGCCTCGACGACGGGCAGTTTCTCGCGGGCAGCATAGGCTGGCCTACCTTTACGGAGATACTTGTCAAAGGCCCCCTGCATGCTCTGCACCTTGCCGAGGTTGATGAGAAGTTGACCAAAATGAGGGCGGCCCACCACACCATCACCTGCTATAGCCTGCATCTCGTCATAGGTAATGTCAATGCCGAGCTCAAAGAGGTTCGTAATTATTTTCTCATTGCGTGTTTTTCTGGTCTGCTGCAGGTGGGCGAGGTCGTTGTTGAGGGCCGGATTACCTGGATCAAAGCCATAGCCGAGAATATGGATGGGGGTGTCGCCGTGGTTGGCGCTCAGTTCAACTCCGGAAAGAGCGGGCAGGCCGACCTTGTCGGCGGCAGCGAGAAGTTCAGGAACTCCTGCTATGGTGTCATGGTCTGTAATGGCCAGCCCCCCGAGCTTCTCCTTGAGGGCCATGGCAACGAGCTCAGTTGGCGTCATGGTGCCATCGGAGAAGATGGAGTGGCAATGAAGATCGATATGTTGCATTTTTTTGTTGGCTACCGCTTGAGATAGGGGGAAAGAAAAATATCCTAACGCGGTACATCTTTGGGTGCAAGGGATAATCAGCTGAGAAAAAGATGAGGTGTATTGATGGCGAAGGAAATGTTGCCTTGTTAAATCAAATAGTTATATTGTTTTTTGGCGATATAGAGTCCGCCCATCCATGCTGTTATACGTTGAAGTGCATTGATAGGCCATGCTATAGTGCCTTATGTTTTTTGGGTTGGTAGACAAAACCAAGCGTGTCTGCTTGGTTTGTGATTGTTTAGAGCTTGGGTGGATCGTCTTGGCTGTCCACTGAAAATGGAGGTTGTCAATGGCACAAATAGATGCCTTTTTTAAACTGATGAATGAACAAGGCGCTTCTGACCTTCATATGATTTCCGGTCAGAAACCCATTTTGCGTATTCGTGGTGATATTGAGAGGGTCAAGTATAAGATTCTTGAAAATGATGAACTCAAGGCGATGTTCTATGAGATTATCACTGAGGAAAAGGCCAAAAAATTTGAGGAGGTAGGCGATATTGATTTTGGCTACGAAATCCCTGGCTTGGCCCGCTATCGTGGCAACCTCTTTCAGCAGAAATACGGTGTTGGGGCAGTTTTTCGTGAGATTCCCAGTGAGATTATGAGCGTCCAGCAGCTCAATCTGCCGCCGGTTGTCGGCAAGCTTGCCCAGCTTCCCAAGGGCATGGTTCTGGTAACCGGTCCCACCGGTTCTGGTAAGTCCACCACTTTGGCCGCCATTGTTGACGAATGTAACCGGACCCGTGCGGACCATATCCTCACCATTGAGGACCCCATCGAGTTTGTCCATCGTAGCCAAATGGCCGTGATTAACCACCGTGAGGTGGGCTCACATACCAAGAGTTTTGCCGCGGCGCTGCGCGGCGCGCTGCGTGAAGATCCCGATATCATCATGGTTGGTGAGATGCGTGATCTTGAAACCATTGCCCTGGCCATGGAGGCCGCCATGACAGGCCATCTCGTTTTTGGTACCCTTCATACCCTGAACGCCGCCAAGACCGTTGACCGTATTATTGAGATCTTTCCTGCCGAGCAGCAGTCCCAGGTTCGATCTACCCTGGCTGATGCCCTGAAGGCTGTTGTCTCTCAAACTATTTTTAAACGAGTCGATGTCAAGGGCCGTTGCGCTGCCCTGGAGATTCTGATCTGTACCCCGGCCGTCCGTAACCTCATTCGAGAGGGCAAGACCTACCAGATCCCCTCTGCTATGCAGACCGGTAAGAAATACGGTATGCAGACCTTGGATGATGCTATTATGGACTATCTTCAGCGCGGCTGGATCTCGCCGGATGACGCCTATATGCATTGTATTGAAAAGAGTAAATTTGTGCAGTTTCTCAGAAAGCCGCCCACCGACTTTACTGATATCTAAATCATCACGGCCCTTTAAAAAAGGCGCTCTCTGCGGAGGGCGCCTTTTTTATTTGCTGGTCGCTGTTTTCAAACCTTCCTTGTCGAAAAAAAGTGTAATGGCACCGCTTTCCGAGGTGAGCAGCGGCGAGGCCCCGATTTCTCGGTACCTTGCCTGTACTGCTTGATTTGGGAAATACGGTTCCTTGAATCTGCTTGCTGAAAAGATCACGGTTTCTGGTGCAACTTTGGCCAAGAACTCACTGCTGCTCGAACTGGCACTGCCATGATGGGGGGCAATTATAATGGTACTGGCTATATCTTTTTGGCTGTCGATAAGCGCTCTCTCTGCCTCTTCCTCAATGTCGCCGGGCATCAGGAGGGTGTGCCCTGCGGTGGTGAATCTGACCACCAGGCTCTGGTTGTTTTGTTTTTCCTGAGAGGTGTGGTGGAGATCGGTCAGACATGATAATTCTCTGCCCCCTCCCAGGGGGTAGTGTTCCCCGGCATTTGGTATATGTATTTTAGTTTGTTGCCTGTTGGCGATGGTGAGCATATGCTGCCAACTTGGATCGCCTACGTCTCGTGTGGGAATCCAGAGTGTTTCAGGGCTAAAATGCTCCAGGAGAAAGGCGGCACCGCCATAATGATCCTGATCCGGATGACTGAGGACGAGCAGGTCAATGGCCCGTATTCCTTTAGCCCAGAGGACCGTGGCAATCACCTGTCTGCCGATGTCAAAGGTGGCTGAGTGCGGTCCTCCGGCATCCACTATCATGACCTTGCCGTTCATGGTTTCAATGAGGGTGCAATTGCCGTGTCCGACATCAAGGATAGTGGCCTTGTCAGTCGTCAATTGATGAGGGACAAGGGCAAAGAGTGCTAGACAGCAAAGGGCTGCCGATAGCCGGAGCCAAGTCTTTTCTGTTTTGATGAATAAAAAAAGCGCGCCGTAGAAGAGAACAATTTGCCCGGGAGATGGCGTTGGCAGCCAGATAGATTTTGACAACGGTTGCAGTTTTTCTGCCAGAAAAAGGGCGATGTCAAGTCCAAGCCCCCCTGTTT
>JBFFNX010000217.1:0-5463 GCA_041562995.1 Desulfurivibrionaceae bacterium | reverse complement strand
GGAACCTGGACAAAGAGATCATTGGTGGAGCCAATGGTAACGATATCCTTGCCTTGCTGGACCCAGTCGCCGATATCGACATTTTTACTGAGCACCACCCCGTCGAAGGGGGCTTTGATGTTACTGCGTTGTTTCTGGATCAGGAGCTTCTCCAGGCTATCCTCTGTGGCCTGTTTCTCTTTGATCAAATCTTGGTAGGTGTAAAAGGTGTCCTCATAATCCTTTTCGCTGACGCCTTCTTCGGCATAAAGCCTCTCCAGCCGTTTATAATTTTTTCCCGCCTTTTCAATGCGGAGGGCGATTTGGGCGATGCGGGTTTTGCTGAGTTTGATATCGATGTCAAGAATTTCGGTGTTAAGGACGATGATGGTGCGCCCTTTTTTGATGCGGTCACCTTCCTTGACGTGGATCTCGGCCACCAGGCCGGCCACTTCACTGGAAATATGGCTGACCCGTTCATAATAAAGGGTGCCGAGCATTGATTGGTTTTGGGCGATCTCTTCCTGGACGACCTTGGTGATGATGACCTTGGCAGGCGGCACTTCCTGGGCAGTTGCCAGGGCAGGGAGCAGGACGATGATAACAAGCAGGGCGTGAAGGAGGCGCATCATTTTTCCTTGGGCAGAGAGGTTTATGAATTTTTTAGATCTATTGTCTGGAGATTGCCAGCCATTTTTTCAAGGGCCCGGCGCAGAATCTGCTGATCTTGGTTGTTGATACCAGCCATAGATTGTGCAGCAAAAGAATCCAGGATACCGCTAACCTCATTGACCAAGGATTCTCCCTGGCTGGTGAGAAAGACCAGGGAGGCCCGCCGGTCTTCCGGGTTCTCTCGGCGTTCAATAAGTGTTTTTTTCTGAAGGCGGTCAAGGATTCTGGTGAGATTGGCTGCGGACTTGTTGCATTCGTCGCCGATCTGGCGCTGGGTAAGACCTGGCGCCAAGGAGAGAATCTTCAAGGGATGAAATTGCTCAATGGTCAATCCATAGGGTTTGAGGATCTTCTCTGCCAGATTTTTAAAGTCCTGGGCGGTGAAATAAATAAGACGGGGAATGGGTTGTTGTTCATTGCCCTGATGGAAGTATTTGGAGGTGCTCATTATTGACTCCTTGATAGTTGACTAGTTGACTATATATCAGGCAACTATGGTGTCAATAGGAAATTGGGTAGAAGTACGTGTTTTTTGATGCAGGAGATAATTTAGGTGCGTGGGGAGAAAAAGATGCAGGAAAAGGGTATGCAAAGAATGGTGCCCCCAGCAAGAATCGAACTTGCGCACATGGATTAGGAATCCAATGCTCTATCCACTGAGCTATGGGGGCACACTGTTGCCATGTATATAACTGATAAGGATTTGGGAAACAAGATTTTTTGGGTTTCGGTTCTCTGACGGTCGGCGTGATGTGGTGTGAGGTTAAGGCTGGAATTTGGAGGATTGGTGGAAAGGGAAGTGCGGTCGATACGCCGAGGCCACCTAAACCTATCGGGAAGAGAAAAAAACTCAAATTTTCTCCGCTGCTCAAGAGGCAGGGGTGGAATTTCTTGATGGCGTTCGCTTCAGGAAATATGAGCCAATTTGGGCAAATAGCTTTTCATCGCGACTCGAGCCGTTGCCCTGAGTTGCGATGACTCGATAAGGAGCACAATGGCTATCCTCCAGCAGTTGCCACCGTCTTGTGCAGCTCTCTTGCTGATGGAAAAGTACTTGTCAGAGTTGTTTGTTTACGGATACAATTCTAATTATGGAAAGTGGGGACAGTTGTTTGTCCTTTTGTGGCGGGTAATTAAGGGTGAGGGGTTGGTGTAGAAATGTTTTTAGATTTGAAAACTGAGGACAGGGGGGGCGTTGGCTTTTATGAGATGGCCAGTGGTTTATGGCCACGCTTTAGCTCCTATGAAATACGGGAGAAAGATGGGCGGCAATTCATCTGTCCCGGAAATGGCGCCACTCTCGAGAAGTATGATCCGTGGGAGACTCAGAATAAATTTAGGATGAGTTGCATCGAGAACAACCAGTCGTCAAGCACCAGGCATAGTCGGCTACCTTATACCCTTTTTTTGGCGTTTTTGGATGATCTGGGAATGGACTACCTTGATAATCATGTGATGGAGAAATTGTTGGGAGCAAAAGAAATCAAGCTCACTCCTCGGCAGATTACCACTGTCTGTGATTGGAGCAGCCATTATGGTTTGCTTGGTATTTTGTTTCACGAAGTAAAAATGTTCCGCCTTCCCTATATTGAACGAAAGCCTGAAGGCAATATGTATAAGTCCATGGCGTACTATAAAAAACAGGGTCGGTGGTGGGTAAATGATTTTCGTTTTAAAGCAAAACAACAGCACTCGCAAAAAGTTTTATCAGCGGCGTTTTTGGATTGGCAGACTGGCCGGGTAGAACTGGAATCATATAGCAGTAGCTCTCTATTTACCGACCAGGATGACAAGTTTGATTGGTCTGACCCGCAATGGATCGCAGAAAATTATTTCCCCTTTTCTACGAATATTATTGAAACAATGACAACCGGTGCCTGGGAGGATGTTTGGCGAGGCTATTGTGAGCCTATCGATTTTTTTTGGAACAAGGTTGCCCTGTTGGGTAGGAGTCTAGGATTTCTTGCTCAGCGGGAATGCGGAGATTGGTATGAGAAGGGCGTCAATGGGTTGAACATGCTGATCGGTGAGAGTCCTGCATATTACGGCCTTGTTAAAGGCAAGGTCATCCCAAAGTTCAGGACCCCCTCGCTTTTATCTGCCTACTCTCTTATGGCCTTGGACGATGCAGCTGAAGGGGCTCATTTGCTGCAGTGTGAAAATGAGAAGTGTCGTCGGTGGTTCACCTCGAAGCATGTAAAAGCCAAGTTCTGTAGCCCCGGATGCAACACCGTTCAGCAACAACGGAAAAGCAGGAGGCGCAAAAAAGAGGTGGATAATGCAGGGCACGAAGGTGTTAGGTTGTGCAGGGGATGTGGAGCATTGATGGATGGCAAGCGACCACAGGCCATGTTCTGTACGACAACCTGCGGCAACACTTTTAGGAAGAGGGAACACAGGGCCAAAAAGGTCGAGAGGAAATAATCGGAATTGGGGGAAATCTCATTATTTCCACCATTAACCAAGGGAATGATTACCGGCGGCTATTGAGCAAGGGCCATGACTTTATAAAATAGTCAATTTCTCTGGAAAATATTGACCCTTTTCTACCAGGCATAACCGACCAGCAGCCCCAGATGGACACCACCGGCATCAATTTCATCATCATACATATCGATTTTGGCTGACGAATAACGCAGGTCAACCCCCACATTGACATGACTGGAAAAGGTGACATAGCAGCCCACCGCACCCCAACCGCCGAGTCCGGTATCATCCTCCCTGTCGGTATCTCTGTATGTCCCGTCGTAGAGATTGTCGGCCTGGGTGATTTCCATCTCGCCATAGATAACAGCCAGACCCCCTGCCACATACAGATTGAAACGGTCGGCGGGTGTCCAGATTTTTTTCACCCCGAGATTGAGCTCAACAGTGGAGGCGTCTTCTGCATAATAAGTGTAATAATAGGTGTTGCCCACCTCGTGGTCGTGGTAGTCGGAGGTGCTGTCGTTTGAGTAGAGGAGATTGGCGCATAGGCTGAGTGGCCATGAATCCATGCCGAAATCGGCCATGACACCCACTTCGGTCTGGTTGTCGAAATCGCCCCAGTCGCTATCATCGAGCATTTTCAGACCCACAAGGGCGTTAACATTCCCCGACCAGTCGGCAGCCCCGGCAATTGCCGGGGTACCGAAAAAAAGAAGGAGCATTGAGATGGGAATTAATTTTTTCATGGCAGTCTCCTTAGGAAAGGGAAGTTCGTTTGGCGGCCTTGGTTTTCATGTGATAATTTATCACAAAGGAATTTCAAGAGCGTAATGATTTTTTCGTTGAGCATATTTTTAAAAAGGAACTTGTGCGTGTTTTTTCTTGTCTGTGGCTTTATGTCGCAGTAGAAGATTTTTACTTCTGATTACTGTCGACCTTCAGCCATTTCACCAGTCATTCCCACCAAGGCAGGAATCCAGAGCCTTAGGGCTCATTGCGAGATAGAAGTCTACGTTGCCTATCTCCCGTCTTTACGGGAATGCCCAGGGTGCTGGCAATTTGGTTTATAATACATCATGTTAGCATGTGGTCTTGTCATAGGCCGAATTTCAGCGGTAAGAAGACTTTCTTTGTCTGTCGTTATCGTTGCCACACCGAACGCCCCCTCTTTGGACAGAAAACAGTGTCGAAAAAATATCTGAAAATATTTCTGCTTATTTCTCTCTTTTTGACGATGGGTGGTGGTTGCACCTCTTTTCAGCATCTGACAACGGTTCAAGAGGCTAAGAACGTGGGGCCAAAAGCTGCTGACTGTGGTTCCTGCCATGTCCTGCAATTTCAGGAATGGTCTGGCTCCCCCCATGCCCTTGCCCAGAGAAATAGTGCTTTTCAAGAGGCTTTTATTGACGGCGGTGGCGAGGAATGCTTGGGGTGTCATGCCCCACTGGAGATTCGCCAGGGCAATATCCAGGCACGTTCATTTAATCGTGAGGAGGGGGTCAGCTGCATCAGTTGTCACCTTTCCCAGGGCAGAATGCATGGTCCCCATAAATCATCCGCCCTTGTTCATCCCCATCCTGTTCAGGAGGAGGATAGCTTTTATCTTAGTGTTGAATTATGTGTGACCTGCCACGGTGAGACCTATGAAGAGTATCAGGCTCTTGCTGAAAAAAGAGAGGTGCCGACCTGCCTGGAGTGTCATGCCGCCCCCCGGCAGCGTACCGCCACCCAAGGCACCAATTTCTTTTCCAATACCCTGGTCGCCTTTGAGGACGAGGTTGAGACCCGCAGTCATTTGATTTCCTTAGATGCGATGGCGCCCATGCCGAGCTCTATTGGTCTGGTTGTCTTTTCTGTGGAACAAGGTGATGGCAAAGGGACGGTGGAGATTGAAATAGCGAATCATCTGCCCCATAATTTGCCGACCGGCACCTTTGGCAACAAAAGTATCCAGCTCGCTTTTCGATTTTTGCAGGGGAATCATGTCCTTGCTGAAAACACATTGGTGGTCAGTAATGAACAGCTCCCCCTGCTGGCTGGCGAAGCCAAGAGATTCATCTTCTCTGCATCCGGACTCGTTCAGCTCCCCGACATCCTGGAGATTCGTCTCGAGCGCCATGCTTCCTCGGCCGCTTCCAGAGCGGCCGTTATTCTTATTACCAAAACGATCTCCCTCCCTGTGGAGAAAATGTGATAATCCATGCGTAAATTTACCGTTCCAACCCCCTTTGCCACGGCGTTTCTTGACGGCATCGTTGCCCTGAACAACGAATTTGCCGAGAGTGGCGGCCAGATCTATGAGATCTACGGCTCCTTTCAGGAGGGGGCCTTTAACTCGGCGCGACCAGCCAAATACCTCCCGGCCGTAAACCGTGAGCAGTTCGC
>JBFFNX010000216.1:0-5554 GCA_041562995.1 Desulfurivibrionaceae bacterium | reverse complement strand
TCGATGTTCAGTTCTTTCGCGACAGACTCAACACGTTCTATGGTTGGTGGCGTTGCCTGGCAGCCCTTGAGAGAAAGCACTTTTACATCAACCATTCTTGCTCTACCTCCTGATTCGCCATAAACATTAGCGTGCGGAAGACACAACAAGAGCACTGCGGCCAGAAGAATTGCTGTTGTTTTGAAATGACCTGGGACCATTATGCGTGGCCTTGTTGATGAGATATTATGCCCATTACAGCTAACACAAAGCCAAGAAGCGCGCCTCGCCGAGGTTAATGTAAGGTCAAAAAACAAGATCTCGGCCCGTTTTTTACGTTGAGCAACCTTACATCGCCGCCGAATCAGACCGGGGCAAGCTTCGCGTCTATTTCTTAGGCGGCATATAGATGGTGCGAGGATCGCCTCCCATGTCGATGGCTCGGGATTGTTCATCAAGATCCGCCCCCTCGTCTGAGCCTTCCACCATTTGGAATTTGCCGATCATGATGTGATCCTTGTCCTTGAGCCATGTCCGGCTGCTAATCCGCTGGCCATTTACCCAGGTTCCGTTGGTACTGCCGATATCCGTAATATAATTTTCACCGTTATCAAGCTCTACGACGGCGTGTATCCGGGAAACACTTGGATTATCCAGAAGAATATCTGCCTCTGTGGTCCGGCCAATGGTTATGGTGTCTCCTTCGTGGAGTGTAAAGCGTCGTATCTGGTCATTTTTAAGCATCAAGATCCAATCTCTCATTATTACATCTCCTTGTAGAATAGAGTGACTTCGCTGCGCGTCATAAGTTTAGCCCAGAGGCCTAAATTGCGTCAAGAGGGCATCCCTTCCTAGAAGGTTCACCGGAAGGGAACTTTACAATTTTCATTGAATTATGTACCTATTATTCGACACGTCCTGCTTTTTAGATTCCGCCTCTATTCTGCCCCTATCAATCCTCTAGCCCCTCATCTTTTATGGCCCCCCCTTTCCCCCGTCAGTTTGGCAAATATGTTCTGCTGGAAAAGATCGCCACCGGAGGCATGGCCGAGCTCCTCAAGGCCAAGATCACTGGCGAGCATGGTTTTGAAAAGATTCTGGCGGTAAAGAAGATCCATTCTCACTTCAAGTCAGAACAGGATATGCTTTCGGCGTTCATCGACGAAGCCCGTCTCGCCGCCCAGCTCCAGCACCAGAATATTGTCCAGGTCGTTGATTTTGGTCATGTAAACGGCGACTACTTCATCGCCATGGAGTATCTAGACGGCTTGGATTTAGCCACTATCTTAAGGATGGCTACCCTGTCCGGCGCTCCTCTTGCCATTGCGCATGCTCTCTATATCGTCGCCAAGGTATGTGATGGTCTGCACTATGCCCATTTTTTAAAAGATGGCGATGGGCAGCCCCTCAATATCGTGCACCGCGATATCAGTCCTGCCAATATATTCATCACCCATAATGGCGAGATCAAGGTCATTGATTTTGGAATTGCCCGGGCGGCATCCCATAACCGACTCACCGTGGCAGGAAGCCTTAAAGGAAAGATCCGCTACATGGCCCCGGAGCAAACCATTGCTGGCAAAATTGACCGCCGGGTCGATATTTATGCCATTGGCGCCATGCTCTATGAGATTTTGTCCGGTCGGCCGCTTTTCAAAGGCAATGGGGTTGAGATTTTAGAGCTGGTAAAATTAGGTCATTTTACTCCCCCTGAACAGGCTATTCCAAACCAGGCCGCTGATTTATATCGGCTTCTGCACAAAAGCCTGGCCGCTGATCCTGAAAAAAGATACCCGTCATGCCTGGCCATGCTCACCGATATAGAGTCCTGCCTGACAGCTCGCGATCTCCGGCCCAGCAACCGTTCGCTGCAAGAGTTTGTCGATGCTCTGCCACAGATAGACAGCGAACCTGCTGGACAGCGCGCCAATGCCAATGAGGCCACCCAGGCCTGCGAGGTGTTTGCCACCTCATTTGCGGCCAGGCCGGCCAGCCCTCCTCCGCCCTCCGCCCCCCCAAGGCTGCACACCCTGTATCTCTTTCTATACGAATACTTTCACGCCCACCTGCCTCGACTTGCCGTGGGGAGCGGTGTCCTCCTGTTGCTGCTGCTGGCTGTATTCAGCATGAGCAAGCGCTATACGGCCTTCAATATATGGGTGCCAGCCGACTCGACGCTCTCCTCTGTCAACTACAAGGGGGCCGGCGACCTGCTCCCGGCCGGCAGTCCCATTGATGACCTGCTGGTTGATGAGCAAGCCAACACCATAACCTTCCATACTGCTGATCAACGTCTTATCACCATCCACTTTGTGCCGAAGTGGCATCCGGGCCTGAGCGTGGCAGGCTTTGCCAAGATGCTCGCCTCCGCCAAGGATTTCCGCGCGCTTACCCGCGGCATGAGCAAGGCGGAGATCGCTGCCATTAAAGCAGGGAGCATAGTGGACGGGATGAGTAAGGATGCCGTGCTGGTTGCCTATGGTGTTCCACCGGAACACGGCACCACCACGTTAGAGGCGCGCCAGTGGACATACTGGCGCGGGCGCTTCACCAGCCAAAATATTTGCTTTGACGACAATGACGAGCTGCTGCCCTCCTGCTCTTCTGAACAAGATCAAAATGAGGGCAGTTCTCTGAAAAATTTGGGTGGTAAGTTACGGGATTTATTCGAGGCCCAATAAAAGAAACCCGCGCTGGTTCAGGGGTACAGAAAGGAGGCTAGACACCATATCGGCCGGGAAGCGTGGTCTGTCCCCTCTTGTCTTTCTAGATGTCCATATGGGCAGTTACTCAGGGTTGACTGCACCCGGCACAATAGACGCTTTATGCTTTAAAGAAAAATCGCCTTCAAGACGATCTACCTTATTGAGGATGACCCGGTCCACCTCGTTCCAGGCAAAGGCTTTTGCCGCGATGGTTATAAGACAATCGTCACCAACAGCACACTGTATCACGATTCCTTTCTCATATGTGCTCGCAGGATCCCTTATTCCCCCTCCACCGCCTGGACCAGCGCCAAAAATATTTAAGCCTCCGATATCCCACCGTACCTGCAGGATGTGTTCACTCGGTGCCACACGGAAACGCAAGTACTGACCAGTTCGTAAATTCGCGATTGGTACTCCGTCCAGTACAACGGTGAAGACAACCCCGGAAAGAGCGAACTGCTCCTTCCTGACCACCGTGATTGTTGCGAATTGCTCACCTGTTTCTGGCACCGCTGCTACTTCCGGGATCGGTGGCCGATCCACCCATGCCACACAGCCGGTCTCAAGGAGAATGCACGCCGCAAATACGAGACGACAGCAGATACTTTTCACCAGTGCGGTTCGCATTGTCTGGCCTCACGCCAAGCTAAGACGCACGCCTAGCTTGGGTTTATTAAGTTCGGGTTGCCGCTGAAGCCGATTGAGCAAAGGGCAATTTTGCGCGTCGTGCTTGAGTGTAAATGTTAGGTGCTTTCCCTGGTGAAAAACGGGGCCGTTCCCCTTTTTATACACTAATCAATTTCACTTGCTGTGGGAAAAATGGAGAGCCATTGCCGAACTGAGCCACGACCATGGACATCCCCCACAAAAAATTGGGGCGGGGTATCGGGAGGGTCACCTAAAGATGCACCGTAATGGCTCCTGACCCACGCATCTTTGTAACCGCTAAGGGTGAGGAGAGTCGGAAATATCTGAAAGTGACTGGTCTTGTCGAAACTCGTCATTTGCGCCCTTTTAAATCTTGCCAAGACTGCCTCGTCGTTTGAGAAAACAACCATGGGCACAATACCTTCAACATGATTTGCTCGCGGCCGGCAGTGCGTGGCCAAGGTGCCGTCGTCGACGATATTTTGGCCATGATCACTGGTATAGATGATGACGTAGGGCCTGAAATCCTCTCCCTCGGACAGCAAGTCCTTAAACCAGTCATCAACACTCCAACGGATACCATTCATAAAAGAATTGAGGGCCTTTTCCCTGTCATTCATCGGCTCACCCAGCTCAAGGGCCGGGCTGAAATAAGAGTAGTCTGTGGGATAGCTCCTAAAGTAGGGGAAATGGATGCCGTATTTATTAAGAATGATAAAAGTCTTACCCGGTTTCTTGAGATAAGCGATTAACTTTTCACGGGCAATACCGTCACTTTCATAGGCGATTTTCTGACGAAGCCTGCTTATGCCGTCTACGAACGAAGCCTCATGTCCATTCATGAAGTTTTGATAGTGCGTCCATTGCTCGGCACTCTGCGCATCCAGGTACACATTATAAAAGCCGGCCTTGTGGGTAAATTGCCAAATCGACGGCTGCCTTAAGGTCATCTGATTGTGGTCTGGAATCTCCTCTCGCCTCGCACCCGTCCGCATAATGAGGTTGGAAAAATGACTGCAGTTTGAAGATGACGCGGCCAACCCGAAATTAACGATTCCGCCATCCAGAGAACGAAGAAAGGGCGTGGTGTCTTGTTTGCAGCCATTGATGCCTAGAATATCGGCACGGACACTTTCATCCACTATCAGGACAATTTTCTCAACCTGGGCGTTTATAGAATCTGCGTACGTGACCGCAGATCTTTCCCCTTCGTAGATGCGACTTTGGCCGGCAAATACGAGCATCGATGGAACCCTGAAAAAGGATGGGTATCGATCAAAAAAACCATGGCTATATTGCAGGCCAAATATGACAAAAATGACGGCGCTTATGGGAATGACATAGAATTTTTGCGGGATATCCAAGCGTGCAAGATCAGGTAACCGTTCAACGAAAATAATAATTGGGACAAGAAGTAATAGAAGAGGAAGGACAGCCAAACCATAGTTCTCAACCACCTCCCCAAACCACCACTGAAAGTAGTTGACGATCAGGACGGTCTGTTGGAAATCCAAAGGTGAGCTTGAGACCTTGTAGGAGCCAATATTAAAAAGAAAGAAAAAAAGAAAAAACGGTAAGGTGATTTTTCGGAAGAGACTGCGGCCGCTAAAGAATAGGAAGAATGCGCCTAGCAGACTCCAGAGGAACAAAATCAAGGATAGGAAGAACGCGACTATCTTGCCTTGACTCCACAAGTGCCGAAACGGATAAAAAAAGTCGGGGAACATGCTGAATTCCAGGAGCAAAAGAATTGCAACCGACCCTATCGCGACAGTCTTTCTCAATTTGAAATATGACATAGAAACAAGAAGCTCAAAAGAATGCTACCCCAAGCTAAGACGCGCGCCGAGCTAGGGGTAAAGTAAGTTCGCGTTGTAATTAAGTTGGCCGCAAAAATGGGGTCTGTCCCCTATTTCTACTTGAACGCCCTGGTTAGGCGGCGCGCAACTCTCTCGGTTGGACCTCAATCTCTGATCTGGGACATCCACCACTCAGGTCTCTCAGTATATCCCAGGAATCAACCGATAGCGCACGCGTCGTGCATAGTCTCGATATCCCGGCAACTCTTCCTGTAAAGTCTGGTCTTCAAGTACGGTTCTAATCACCGCGATGATTGATGCCACCGCCGCAGGAATCAGTGTCCATACCGAACCCAGGGCAAGAACAATACCTAACAGTGGAAGAATATTTCCGGCATAACCCGGATGCCGTACAAAACG
>JBFFNX010000215.1:0-5596 GCA_041562995.1 Desulfurivibrionaceae bacterium | reverse complement strand
CGGCACTGTCATCCCCTGCCACCAGCTTGACTAGAAGTTTATTGATCCCCTCCATACCGGACGACCCTTGGCGATGGGCGCAGAGGACGCCGAGAGTACCCAGGGAGGCGAGCTGCTCTTCTTTCGTCTGGACCGTCACCAAACTGGCAAAGGCAGGATAGAGCTGTGTTTCGACCAGATTATCGCAGTTGCCACTGTAGTCGACCATCCTGACGTCAGGACAACCTGGATCCGCCAAAACTGCCATGGCCTCATCGGGCTGCCCCCTCTTAACCGCGGCGCTCAACCGACGGATACCACTGGTCTCAGCAAAGCGATAGGAGGTGCGCAGGGTAATAATGCCATCGGCCAAGGGATTTTCTGGTGTTGACTCTGCCCCCATGACGATTCCCAGATCCCGGGCCAAGCCCTGAAACTGCTCACTAAAACCCTCGCCCTGGCCACAGATATCCCCCAACACGGCGCCGGGTTGCACCGAGGAGAGCTGATAATGGTCGCCAAGCAAAATAAGACGGCACTCTGGGGGCAGCGCATCCATGAGCTGGGCCATGAGGGGCAGGTCCACCATGGAGGCCTCATCAATGACCAGCAGATCAGCAGCAAGCTTATGATGGCGATCATAGCGGGGCCGTCCCCTGGACAGCCCGAGAAGACGGTGGATGGTCACGGTTTCATGGGGCAGTAGCGCACGCATCTCTTCAGCCACGGGCAGCCCGGCCTTGGCCTGCTGGATGGATTCCTGCAGGCGGGCCGCTGCCTTGCCCGTGGGGGCGGCCAGCCGGATGACCCTGTCCTGGCCTTGATGGAGCTCCTGATAGATGGCCAATATCTTGGCCACTGTGGTGGTCTTGCCCGTACCCGGGCCGCCACTGATGACGGTAAACTTCCGGGTCAAGGCGGCCATGGCCGCCACCTGCTGCCAATCACATTGGTGGCCCTCGGCGCCAGGAAAGAATCTGGTCAGGGCGGTCCTGAGCTCCGGCACGGTAACGCCCTGGAATTCCAGCCCCTTACGGCCATTGATACAATCGGCCACCAATGTCTCGGCCTGGTGATAGCGGTGGAGATAGAGGTAGGTGCCATCAATAATAAGGGGGGAAAACTCCCCGGGCCGGCCAACCACCGGGGTTGCCAGCAGCAGGCTGCTCATTGTCTCGACATCCATGCCGCCGCTGACCCCTGCCAGATCAAGACAGATATGCCCCTCTGCCCTGGCCCTGCTCAACTGGCTTACAACGGTGAAAAGCTCGGGACAGCCTTGATCGCCGGCCAGGCGCTGGATAAAATCAGCAAAAAAGCGCTCCAGACCATTGCCCTCTTGATCATGAGCTAAACCGATATCGCTCATTGCGGCCCACCTCCTTGTATCTGACCCGGCAGAACCAGAAGATCAGCAAGCTCGTCAATGAGCGGCAACTGGGGCCGGTCAAAAAAGATACCGTTGTCACTGCCCTGCCCCACTCCGCGCAGGAAGATGTAAAAAACACCACCAAAATGGCGCTCGTACTCATAATCGAGGAGACGGCTGGCCAGGTAGCGGTGCAGCGCCACGCTGTAGAAATGATATTGGAGGGTATAGTTGGCCTCGACCATGGCAGCCTGCAGCTGACCGGGACGGTAATCCTCTGTTTGATGCCCCAGATAATTGGATTTCCAGTCAATAATATAAAAGCGTCCGCCATGGCAAAAGACCAGATCGACAAAACCCTTCAAGAACCCTTTCACAAGGGCATAGTCAAGGCGTCCCAGTTGGCCAAGAAATCCAGCGCCACCACCATGGTTATGGCGGGAAAACACCTCAAGCAGATCATCGGCCCGGGAGCGGGCCAGGGGCAGATGAAACTCAAGCTCGTTAAGACGCGCCGCAGACTCAAGATCAGCAAGACAGAAATTTTGACCGGGCAGCACAACGCTCACCACCTCGGCAAGCATCTTCCTGACCGGATCGTTCCACAGCTCGGCAAAGCCGAATTGGTCAAGCTTAGCCGCCAGCCAGTCCCGCACCTGCAGATCCCGCCCGGCCCGGAAATCACCAAAATCAAGATTTTCAAAAAGATGGTGGAGAAAGGTGCCGGGCCCAGCGCCTTTGGGGAAATCAAAGATGGACAGGCCGACGTCCTCACCCTCTGGCAGCCTGTCCTCATCCGAAAGCAGAATGCGATCATGATCGGCAATATAGGCCTCCTGATGGAGACCGGCAGTCAGCCGGGAAAAGCTGGTGACCTGCCAGGAGCGATCAACGCTGGCAATAAAGGGGCGGCATGACAGGGCGGCAATTTCTTCAGGGCCTCTGTGCATCACAGCAACCTCAGCTGGGCACGGTAGCAGGGCGATCTCCCCTGCGGCCCTGGCAACCAGACCGGCAAGCTCCCCACCAAGCTCAGGGCCGGACATTGCTTTCAGGCGGCTGAGCAGCTCTTTTCTCTCCTCATCGGCCCGGCTGTGAAAGAGATGGGCCAGGGCAGACTCCTGACTGCCATACAAAGGACCCCACACCACATAACAGCGATTCTTGGCCCTGGTCAGGGCCACATAGGCCAGGCGCAGGTTCTCGGCCAGCTCTTCAATGAGGGCCATCTCCTTATGGGCCTCAAAATCGGCAGAGCCGATATCAAGAACAAGGTCACGCCGCTCCTCATGAAAAAAGACCTCTTTCGCCTTCCGACTGACAATCTGTGACCCTCCCCAGAGAAAGGGGCAGAATACCACGGGGTATTGCAGGCCCTTGGCCTTATGGACCGTGACGATCTGCAGGCGCAGGGCATCGCTCTCCAGCCGCTGTTCATGCTCCCCGCGATGGCGGCCGGCCACGCCCTGCTTGAGGTACTCAATAAGATGGTGACTGGAAAGCCTGCTCTGGCCCTGGAGCACCTCACCAAGATGGAGCAGATTGGTCAGCCGCCGCTCGCCATCATGGAGGCGCAGCAGACGCTCGCGCACCTGTTCGCCGCTGACCAGGGCCTGAAACATGGCCATAAAGCCCTTGTCATGCCAGAGCCTATTATACTCGGCGAAACGCTCGAGGACGCCGTCCCAGACAATCTCATCCTCATTCCGAGCAAAGAGGGCCACGGCCGACCAGCCGAGAATATCGGTGGCCAGGGCCGCCAGCAACCTCTTTTCCGCAGAGGGTTCAGAGACCGCGAGCAGGATGGCAATAAGCTCGCCGGCCTCATGGCTGGCAAAAAGATCGTCGCTGGACTTGACCACGCTTGCCACCCCGACCTCAAGCAAGGCCTGGTGAACCTGGCGGGCCTCGGCATTGGTCCGCACCAAGACGGCAATATCCCCCGGCGCCAGGGGCCGAGCACCGATCCGGGCCTGGCCCTGGTCGGCGAGCTGCAGGAGCCTGACAATCTCAGCACAGCAGGCCGTGGTGGCCACAACCTTGCTGACTGGAGAGGCCAGTTGCTTGCCGTCCGCCCCGCCCTCGGCCAGCATGATCTGCAGGGGGGCGTGTTCCCCCTGGTCAACAGCGAGTTTGTCGCCAAGCCGGCCAGGCCATTTGGCCGGGGTAAAGACAATATCGGCAAAGACAAAACTGGCAAGACCGCTCTTTTCGCAAAAGACGGCGTTGACCGCCGCAATCAAACCGGGCTCAGAGCGGTAATTCTCCTCCAGGCTGTACTTGGATTTCACCGCCCGGGCCGCAGCCAGATAGGCAAAGATATCAGCGCCCCGGAAATTATAGATGGCCTGCTTGGGATCGCCGATGAGATAGAGGAGATGCGCCTTTTTGCCGCCATGGATGCGCCGGAAAATGTCAAACTGGACAGGATCGGTATCCTGAAATTCGTCAATGAGGGCGGCAGGATACTTCCTTCTGATTGCGGCGGCCAGCCGTTCACCTTCCGGGCCAGCAAGACCAGCCTGAAGGCGGGTGAGCAGATCGTCAAAGCCGAGGAGGCGCTGCTCCTCCTTGACCTGGGCAATTTTTTGGGCAGCATAGGGAAAAAGGCCAGCCTTCATCTCCAAGAGCTGGGCACAGAGCTGCTGCCAGGCCTGCCAGAGCCGGTCGGCATAGTCACAAAAGGGATGGTGGGGCGGCTGGCGGCCTTGTTTCACACCCTGATTGAGGTTGTCTTGGGTCACCTTGTATAAAAAATCAGGGGGCAGGAGTAGCTCACCGTTAAAATAGGCGGTGACGGCAGCTAGCCATTTGTCCACACTCTTTTGCTGGAATTTCTGAAGATTCAAGGCGGGATCACGGAGAATTTTCGCCACCTCCCCGGCTGACTCAGGCCAGAGGGCAACCCCTTCCGCAGAGAGACGAACAAACTCCCTTTCCAGCTCCGGGCCAGGCACGGCTCCTGAGCTCTGCGGGCAGACCTTGAGGCCGGGGCGCTGGTTCTTCAGAAGTTTGAGGAGCTGGTCCGGGCTCAGCTTGTCATTCAGATAATGGAGAAAGAGCGGCCCATAGCCCACCACCCTCTGGCGCCAGTAATCGCAGACCACCTGCCAGTGGATAGTACTGAGATCGGCGGCAAGCTCGACATCAAAGAGGGTGGCGCTCTCCAGACCGTTTTCCTTGAGCATCCGCTGGCAGAAACCGTGGATGGTGTAGATGGCTGCCTCGTCAAAATCGTTGAGGGCGCAGCTAAGATCAAGCCGGGCCTGGTCATGGTCGGCAATTTGGGCATGGAGCTTGGCCAGGAACTCTTCGTCGCTGCTGTGCCCATTGAAACAGTCCCGGGCCAGGGCGAGCATTGCCCTGATCCGCACCCGCAGGTCTGTGGCCGCGGCCTCGGTATAGGTGACCACCAGAATCTGCTGGATGGTCAAGCGTTCTTCAAGGATGAGGCGAACCACCAGGGCGGTGATGGTATAGGTCTTTCCCGTGCCGGCACTGGCATCAATGAGATGGAAGCCGTGCAGTTTTTTATCGAGCAGGTCAGCCATGCGCCCTCTTATTCCTTGTCCATGACGAGATAAACCGGGTCGTACACCGTCCGGGCCAGTCTACTGAACTCTTCACCGAGCTCCGACTTCTCCGAAAAACAGCGCTTAAGAGCGGGATCCCACTGACATTCCCCCGTGCTAAAATCGTCACCCCAGAGGCTCTTGGTGGCTGCCGACAAGGCCTTTTCTGCCCTTTTCCCCCTCTGACAGGCATCAACAAAGACGTACGACGCCTTGGCAAAAAACTCCAAGGGCTGCCGGAGGCCCTGCCAGTATAATTCCAGAAGGGCATGCAGATAGGTATTGGCATCCCCAAGCGGCGCCAGGCGGATAACGCCGTCGTCAGCGATCAACAGCGACTGGCGGCCAATGGTGGCCGGCAAATCAAGGCTGTTTAAGGCCAGATGGCTGATCCAGGTGCGCAGGATGTGACGGCCATCCATCTTGCCAAAGCGGTAATGGAACTGGCCCAGACTGTTGACATTGGCAAGCTCCACCTCCAGATGATAGCTGCCGAGAACGAGGCTTCCTGACTGACTGCCAAACACGCCGCCGCCCAGCTCGACAACCTGGGTGGCAAAGGCCGTTGCCTTGGCCTCCACCCCATCAAAAACAACCTCAGCCATGGTGCCATGGGGCAGAATGCCGCGGGCTTTGACCTCGGTAAAGGTCAAAGGTTCGGCGGCCAGCAGGCCCT
>JBFFNX010000214.1:0-5648 GCA_041562995.1 Desulfurivibrionaceae bacterium | reverse complement strand
CCATAATCAACACGACATCTCCCTGCTCCAGGGCATTGACCGCCTCAATCATGCCGCCCATAAACCCACTGACATCAATGATATTGAAGGACTGTTTGCGGCCCAGTTCAAAAAAATGTTTGGTCACCGCCTGGGTGTCATGGGCCATCATAAGATGCATCTTGCCGTCCAGCTTTACCAAGTGATCCAGAGCGGTCTGCCAGGTGCCGACATGGGCCAGGACAATAATGGCACCGCTGCCAGAGGCAAGGACTTCCTGTAATACTCCAACGCCCTCAAAGACGCCCTGCAGTTTGGCCTTGGGTTTGAGACCGAGCCAGCTGCGGTCAATGAGCATTTTACCCATGCCGAGCACAATACAATAGGTGGCCCACCATTGCTGCCACGGGTTGTGGTGCGGAAAGCGACGGCTGAGATAGGGGCGGAGCTGGTTATGGGGTGTCCTGCTGAAGGTGGTGTAGACCAGGATCAGAGGGTAGAGAAAGAGATAGGCAGAGAGCTGGCCGCCGATCATGATGAGAGCATAGAAGAAGAGATGCCCCAGATGCTCGCCTTTTTTTTTGAGGATATTGGTAATCATTTTCGTCATGATACAATACCCGACAAAGGGGGATGAAAAAAGTCTGATGCGGATTTTTTTCTTATCAAGGAGTCAAGGCAGAACATTTTATGATGACCAGCGCCTGGCAGACCGTAAAAAAAAGAGGGGTTGTAAGCCGCAAAGCGTACGAAAAGGAGACGAAGAAAAAAAACATCGTGCGCTGGTGGTAAAAAAAACGGCTTGAGTTATCGTGAAGAGTTGAGCCGGCTTCGCCTCTGGATGGCAAGGGCCGTAAAATAACTTGCCAGGCCAACCACCAGCCCGAGGAGCGGCCCCAGGACCAGGGAGCCGAGGAGATACTCCCAGAGGCGAAAACCTACTTGGTGAACCAGGGTCTCCATGGTGAATTCGCTCAAGAAATGGCCAAAACGCAGGGAAAAACCGATCTGGATGCAGAGAAAGGGGACCAGGGGCGGCATGCAGAGCTGGCTGGCGGCCACCGCCGCCATTTTATTGAGATGGAGCTTGTGGCAGGCATAGATGATGGCCAGGGTATGCACGGCAATAAGGGGCAGGGCACCAAGGAAGATGCCGAGCCAGACCGCCGTGCCTATCTGCAAAGGAGTGGTGTGTTCTGTGAGCAGGACCTTGAAGAGCTTGATCGGGTGCAAGAGCAGGCTCGGCCCCCCTTTTTTCTTGGCAGGGACAAGTTGTTGATGGGGCCACGGCCAAAGGGCGCGCAGAACGAGAACGGTATGGAGCAGGCTGAGACGGGCGTTGTCACGTAACTGGTGAAAATGGCTTATCCGTTCGGCTGCCGGCGGATAATGGACAGCAATGTCAGCGGAGAGAATGGGGATATTGGCCCAGGCCAGACGAACCAGGGATTCGATCTCAAAGTCATAGCGCCTGGTGCGAAAGGAGAGGTGGCAGAGCTCGGCCACTGGATAAAGACGCATGCCGCTCTGGGTATCGGCCAGACTGAGGCCCGTTTCCAGGCGGACCCAGAAGTTGGAAAAGGCCCGGCCAAAGAGGCTGGCTCCCGGCACATGTTCGCCATCCATCCTTCTGTTGCCGATGATGAGGGCCGGCCACTCTTTTTGGGCCATGGCCAGCAGGTGCAGGCCGTCAGCCGGGGCATGCTGGCCATCGGCATCCATGGTGAGCAGGGCCGCAAATCCCTGCTTTCGGGCAACCTCGGCCCCTTTTAAAATGGCCGCGCCCTTGCCGCAGTTTTTGGGGAGGCGCACCACCTGGCAGCCTAAGGCCGCACTGCTGGCCGGGCGATCCGAGCCATCATCCACCACCAGTACCTGCCAGCCAGCCTCCTGGGAGGCAGCCACGACCTGGGCCAGGGTCTGGTCATGGTTATAGAAGGGGATAACCAGGAGAACCTGGTCTTGGCGAAGAGTGGCCATTTCAGCTGGCCCAGCTCCTGGTGCTTTCCCTGTTAAGGGTGGAGCGATAGGTGTTGTCGGCCAACTCCTTTTCAATGACCTGGAAGAAGAGGCGGCTCATTCGCTGTGATTGGGGGATGTCACGATAGAACATGTCCCAGGCATAATGGTACATGGCCTGGAGCTCCTCAGGGGTCATCTGTTTGGGTTGGAAGACCACCTCGGCCGTGTTGTAGCGGCGCCAGTCGCTGTGCAGGATGCGGCCCTCTTGCGCCATTTTTTCGGTGGCCGGGGTGTGGGGGAAGGGGGTGAGGATGGAAAATTCCGCCATGTCCACATCGATTTCCAGGAGAAAATCAACGAGCTTCTTGATGTAGTCAACACCCTGGTTGTCGGTGCCCAGGAGCACGGCCGCTTCAACACCGATGCCAAACTCCTTCAATCTGCGCACCCGGTTACGGATATGGTCGGAGGTGTCAAAAACAGCCTGATAGACGTACCAGCAACCAGCCTCAGCCGCCTTGGCCAGCACCTCGTCATCATCCAGAATGGGATGGCTGATCCATTTTTTCTTGAGGGGAATCATGGCCTCAAAGAGTTCCAGAAGCCAGCCCTTGTCCTGGGCCAGGGAGTTGTCCACCAGAAAGAGGCGGTTGTTATCGATGCTTTCCAGCTCTTCCACCACCCGTTCAATGGGCCGGGGCCGGAAGGTGCGGCCGCCGAGATAACTGGTGCAACAGGGAAAACAGTTGAACTTGCAGCCCCGGGAGGCATGGGCCAGGTCCACCATGGGCACGCCCCGGTAAACATAGCGCTCACGGTTTAAGATGTCGCGCCGGGCTGGACCTACGGAGGCGATGGGGGGATGGTCGAGGAAATAATCGTAGCGGCTCCGGAGCTGACCAGCCTGCCAGTCGGCCAGGGTGCGGGCCAGCCGGCCATCCTCAACCTCACCGAGAAAAATCGAATCCACGGCCGCCGCCACCTCCTCGGCGTGGAGCATGGCGGCAATACCGCCGGCAATGACCTTGATCCCCTGGGCGCGATAGAGGCCAGCTATTTCAAGGCCTCTGGGGATCTGGCAGGTGAGCATCATGGAGATGAGGACCACATCGGTATGGCTTTTGTGGTCAAGAAAATCGACATTTTCATCAATAAAGGTGACGTCGTACTCGGCCGGAATGGCGGCAGCCACGCAGACCGGGCCATGGGGGGGCAGATGAAATTCTGTCTGCTCTGGAATCTTGGGCCAGCTTGGATAGATCAGGGTCAGATGATTCATAGGTTTGTCAGTAGGTGAAAGGATGCCTTGATGGCAGGGCTTTGAGGCATGGGGATCACGTCAAGCTCACCGTAAATAATGAGGGGATCAGGCCCTAAATAATGGGACCAGCGCTCGGCCTCGTTGCGGGCGGCCTCCAGTGGTTCTTGGTCGAGGAGGGCAAAAACAGGGCCGGTGATGCCGTAATGGCTGGCGGCCTCGGCCAGGGCAATATTAGGCAGGGTATAGCCAAAAAAAGCGGGGCTGGCAAAGGCGATACCATCGCGCAGGCTAGCGGCATACTGTTGGTCGGTGGCCAGCGAGCCGTAGCGGCTGCCGACAATCAGGGCGCTGTTTAGCTCTTTTTTGATCTTGTGGCTGGCAGAATCTAAATAGCCCAAGGGACGCAGGAGCCTTCCCACCTCAAGGACAGCCACCTGGCTCATCAGGTCCATGCGCAGCCAGCGTTCCGGCAGGGTGCCAATCACAGTTTTGTCGTTATCGGTGAGTGGTAAGGTTTCCATTGCCTGATCAGTCCAGCCAGCAGGTTGGGTCTGCGGCCAGGTGATCACCGGTAACCTGAAAGGCGTTGCCCCGGCAGCCGTAGCAGAACTCACCATGGTCGCAGCGGCCGCATTGGCCCTTGATGGTCTGGCGGATGTTTCGCAAGTCCTGGATTACTGTACTGGTCCGCAAGATTGCCGCCAGGGGTTGCTCCCGGATATTGCCGGTGCTGATGGAGACCCCCGGGCAGGGCTGGACATCTCCTGTTGCCGTTATGGTACAGGAATATTCATGGCGGGCGCAATGGCTGCCAGCCAGAGGGGGGCGTGGGGTCCAGCTTTGGCCAAACTCCTTTTTGTCAATTTCAGCCAGCTGTTCAAAAAGCTTTTTCAGGGCCGGTGGCGGCACGTCCAGGTCTGTATGTGCCAGGGCACGGCCTTGGCTGGTCAGCACCTCGAAATAGGGGATGATGTCCTGCCTGCGGGCCCAGCGCCAGAGGTCGGGGAGTTCGTCATAGTTTTGCTGGCAGATGATGGTCTCGATCCCCAGGGGGTGGCGTTCGTCCGGATAGCCGGCGGCCAGCAGGGCGGCCAGGCCCTTTTCTATGGCCTTGAAGGTGCCGACCTTGGCGGCGAGGGCATCTTGCACCTCTTCCTTACGGCTGTTCATCTTCATTGAGATGGCCACTTGTCGCTGGTAAAGGGCAGCCGCCATCTTGTGGTCAATGAGGGTGGCGTTGGTGAAGAGATCGGCCATCATGTTTTTGCCGCGAATATAGTCGATCACGGTGAGCAGATGGGGGTAGAGCAGGGGTTCGCCACCACCAATGATGATGATTTTTCTGGCCCCCAGAGCAGCAGCCTGGTCGATGACGCTGGTGATTTCGTGCAGCGAAAGCTCTTGGGCCAGGGCAACCCCGGAAGAGGCATAACAGTAGGTGCACCGCAGGTTACAGGCCCTGGACAGTTCGAGCTCCATGGAGAGCAGTCCCCTGTTGGTCTTACAATCGGCAATCTCGTCAGGGCTGAATTCCAGTCCCCAGTATTCTTTTGTGCAACCCATATTTTTTATACGTTGAAGTGGTGTGGTTTATGGAGCCAATAGCTAAAGAGTTCCTTGCCGCATCGCTATTCATGATGAAAAAGCAGTTCACTCTCTTATAAGATATCTACCTCTCAAAAAGGAGTTGTTTCAGTGCCTTTCTTTTTCGCGTAAATCGAAAAATTTCTTTGGTTTATGGTCGGTGGTCATGGTTTTTTGGACCTTGGCCAGATCGTCTATCTCCACGGTGAGCCGAACCCGAAGCTGAGCCTGGAGCAGGGCTTCTACCTCCTTGGCCGCCAGGGGCTGGCGGCTGCCAACCACCACCTTGACCTCGTCAGAAAGATCATAGGCGGCCCGCACCTCAATATAGGCCGCCTCAATGGCGGCAATTTCCTGGAGGGTCTGGAAAATGATGTCAGGGTAGATGGTGGTGCCTCGTACCTTCAGTCGCTGGGCAATGCGGCCCTCAATGGGGCCGATGCGCGGCGTCTGCCAACCGCAGGCGCAGGGCTCGCGGTAGAGCCGGCTGATGTCTCCGGTGCAGAAACGGATCAGGGGGAAACCTTCCACCCCCAGTGGCGTTACCACGAGCTCGCCGGGCTCGCCATCCGCCACCAAATTGCCCTGATCATCAATAACTTCAACGAGAGTCAGGTCGGGATGGACATGGCCCCCGCAGCCCTGGCTACACTCACTGATGCCGGTTTCAAGCTCGGTGGCCCCGTACGACACATAAATGGGGGCGTTCCAGGCCTTGGTTAGTTCTTCACCCAGAACGGTGAGGGAAAAATCGGCGCGGCGGATGGGTTCGCCAATGGTGATCAACGATCTAATTCCCATGTCTTGCGGGGAATAACCATGGTCCCGGCCCCATCTGGCCATCTCCAGGAGAAAGGTGGGT
>JBFFNX010000213.1:0-5668 GCA_041562995.1 Desulfurivibrionaceae bacterium | reverse complement strand
ATCCGCTTTTTAGCAAGCATGATGTCCAGGGCGTCGCGTACCCCCTGGGCCCCGGCCGCGGCTGAGGCCATGGAGGTGTAAAGCCAGGAACCGCGAAAGGGGGTAAAGGGATAGACCGAGAGCAGGGTCATGCAGCCGGCAGCATTGACAAAGATCGTCTTGCTGCCCAGGATATCGTAGATGATCTTGATATCCTCCAGGCCACCGCAGCCGGCACAGGCCGGGGTGCCGCCGGCCAGAAGATGTTGGTGGGTCAGGGGGATATTTTTCTTAAGGGAAGTCATGATGGCCGCCCTCCCGGCTTGTTTTGTGTTTTGGCAATCTCTTGGAGGCCCCGCATCTGGGCAAGCTCCGCTGCCGTGTACAAGAGGCGGGGCGGTGGTACCTGGCCGGTTTTGGCGGCCTGGGCCGTCTCTTCAGCCATGCCGTAAAAATCCTCCAGGCTGATATCGCGCCCCCCTAATCCTCCCACATAGCTGGTCACCACCTGGGGCCGGTCCTCCCGGTTATAGAGGACCGAGGTCAACTCATGGAAGAGGATGCCGCCCTTGCCGACGGAGAGGTTCTGGTCGATCACGGCCACCCCTTTCTTGTTGGCCAGGGCCGCGGCCAGCTCCGCAGCCGGCCACGGCCGCACCAGACGAAGGCGGACCAGGCCGACGCTTATGCCAAGGGCGCGGAGGTGGTCCACCGCATCCTTGCCCTTGGTGGCAAAGGAGCCGATCATCACAAAAACAATATCGGCATCTTCACTCTGGTAAAGCTCCAGGGCGCTGTAGTGGCGGCCGGTGAGCTGGCCATACTCCCGGCCCAGCTCCTCGTAAACGCTGAGGCTGGCCAGGGCCGCCAGATGATGCTCGTAGCGGAAATAGGAGTATTGGGAGCCGCCGAGCACGGCAATGCCCTGGGAGGTGGGGTGGGAGGCTTGGACCTGATCGGCCCTGACTGTGGGCGCGGGCAGAAAGCGGTTGGCCACCTCAAGGGTCGGCAACTCCACCGGCTCCCTGGTGAAGGAGAGATAATAGCCGTCGAGGTTGACAATCACCGGCAGCCGCACCCGCTCATCCTCACTGAGGCGATAGGCGATGAGCATGGTGTCCACCACCTCCTGGCAGGTGGCGCAGTGGATCTGCAGGAAGCCCGAGTCGCGGGCGGCCAGCACATCATTATGGTCGGGCTCCAGGGTGATGGGGGCGGCCAGGGCCCGGGAGACATTGACCAGGACCAGGGGCACCCGCCAGCCGGCCACGGCATAGAGCATTTCCATGCCGTAGAGCAGGCCCTGGCTGGAGGTGGCGGTGAAGGTGCGCACCCCGGTGGCGGCCGCGGCGCCGGCCGCAGTGATCATCGAGTGCTCGGAATCCATGGTCACCATCCGGCATGCCATGGCGCCCTGGTCGATCCAGGCGCTGATGGTTTCGATGATCTCGGTCTGGGGGGTGATGGGAAAGGCGGGCAGGTATTCAATCTGGGCCAGGCGCGCTCCCCAGGCGGCGGCGCCGTTGCCGGTGAGAAGGGTACGGCTCATGACTCTTCCTCCTGCTCGGGCCGGGCCGTGATGGCCTCGGCCGGGCATTGGGCCAGGCAGATCAGGCAGCCCTTGCAATGGCCATAATCGATGGTCGGTTTGCCCGTATCGCTCAGGGTGATGGCGCCATCAGGGCAGTAGGTATTACACAGGCCGCAGGAGATGCATTTGTCTGGATCGATCTGCGGACGCAGGGTCCGCCAGGCCCCGGTGTTCATCTTCAGACTGGTGGCCGGGGCATGGATGACCGGCGCGGCAATGCTGGCCGCCTCCAGGGGCAGATCGAGCCACTGGGGCTGGCCTATTTTCACCCGGCGACTGGGCTGCACCAAACCCTTGTAGTGCTGGAGATCGTCATAGACGGTGCGTGCGGCCTGCTGGTTTTCTGTGATGAGGCGGGACGGCAGGGCGCTCAGTTCCTGGGCCACGGCCTCGGCCAAAGTGTGGGGAGAGATGAGGCCGAGCAGGGCAGCAGCTGCCCCGGCGCAGCAGCTGCTCAGCGGAGCCCGGCTGCTTGTGGTGGGCGGCAGCTGGAAGGCTATGACCTGGGATTTGAGGTCATAGCGCTCCTGGTAGAAGGAGGCCGCCCGGCCTGAGCAGATGAGAAGGGGGGTAGAGGGAGTAAGGCCGATCAGGACACCGGCTGCGGCCATGGCCAGCAGACTGTCGTCACTGGCCACCACCAAATCGGGTTGGACAATAATGCCCCTCTCATTAATGGCTTTTTGGTCGGCCCGGACGTAGGCAAACATGGGCGCCCCCCGGCGTTCCGCACCATAGCGCGGCGCATCCTGGACCTCAAAGCCTTCCCTGAAAAAGGCGGTGCCTAAGATACGGCTGGCAGTCTTCATGCCCTGCCCGCCTCTGCCATGCATGCGAATACGATACATTCACTTCCTCCGCTGCTAAGGACAAAAAAGATAGAAGATCGTCACTCCCAAGGGGGGCGTGCCCTGGTTACTTCCTTAAAACAGGTTCCACCGCCTGGTTGCCATGGCCCGGCGCAGGCGGCTTTCAGCTAAGTCATCAGCGGCCTGGCGGGGCAGGATGTTTTTCTCCTTCATGGCCTCGAGCACCGCCGTGGTATTGCATCTGATTTTTTCAGCAATCTCTTGAAAGGCGGCGAGTTGGCTGCCGCCATGGTATTCCACCGCCGCACAGATAACGCCGCCGGCATTGGCGATATAGTCGGGGATCACCAGGACGCCGCGCTGGTGGAGGATTGTTGCCACTTCATCAGTGAAGGGGATGTTGGCGCCGGAAACCACCAATCTGGCCTGGAGTTTGCCGATATTGTCGAGATGGATCACATCGGGCCGGGCCGCTGGAATAAAGATGTCGCAGTCAAAACCGATGACCTCCTCGCGGCCAAAGCGTTGGCCGCCCTCATATTCCGTGACGCCCTTGCCCCCCTTTTTAAGGGCGAGGAGGCGCTCGACATCAAGGCCCTGGTCATGGAAGATGGCGCCGCCGGAATCAGCCACCCCCACCAGCACTGCCCCCTTCTCCCCCAGCAAGCGGGCGACGTTCTTGCCCACCGAGCCAAAGCCCTGCACTACCAAACGGGCTCCGGCCAGCTCAAAATCGCAGAATTCCAGGGCCACGTCGACGCAGTGGCTGAGGCCGTAGCCGGTGGCGCCGATTTCATCGAGGGGGATGCCGCCTATCTCCCGGGGCAGACCCACGGCGCGGCCGATCTCATCGTGCATCCAGGCCATGCATGCCTCGTCGGTGCCCATGTCCGGGCCGGGGATATAGTCGTTGAGATCCTTGATCGCGCAGGCAAAGGCCCTGATTAATTGCTGCTTGGCCGTAGGCTCCATCTTGGGGTCGGCGAAGATCACCGACTTGCCGCCGCCATGGCGCAGTCCGGCCGCCGAGTTTTTCATGGTCATGGCCCGGGCCAGCCGGCAGGCCTCCTCCACACTGACATCCGGAGCCATGCGCACCCCACCGATGGAAGGGCCGCAGGCAACATTGTCCACCACGACAATGGCCTGCAGCTGGACAGAAGGTTCGTGGATATGAAGAATCTTCAGGGGGCCGAGGTCATCGGTAAGGTGAAAGAGTTCCATGGGTGTTTTTCGGCCTCGGAAAAGGTTTTTTTGCAAAGAAAAGTCCCTATGAAAAGCATAGTAAAGACCTCAGGTCATTGTCAAAATAAAGGCGGTGGTGGCCTAAAAAAGAAGGGGGATCTTCTTGTGAAGATCCCCCCTCTGGGCTCGAGACGTCTGGCAGGGTGCTGTTAGCCGGTCTGTACCTCTATCTGGCGCGGCTTAACCGCCTCTGATTTGGGAAGATGAAGGTTAAGGACACCGTTATCCATAGTGGCCTTGACCTTGTTGATATCAATGCCCTGGGGTACGGAAAAGGCGCGTTCGTATTTTACCTCGCCAAATTCTTCAAACTGGACCTCGCCTTCAGCGGCGATGTTGCGCTGGGCGCTGATGGTGAGACGGCCATTTTCGAGGTTGATGGCAATGGCATCTTTGGCAACGCCAGGCATATCGGCATAGAGCAGGAGTTCGTCATCATTCTCATAGATATCGACACTGGGGGTGACGGTGGGAACCTGACGGAGTGCTGGGCTATGCTCATCACGTTTGACAATTTCTTGTTTCTCGCTCATGGTAAACCTCCCTCTGTTTTCGTGTTTAGTCGGTGTCTCAGCTGATCGTGATTCTCTTGGCCTGGGCGGTCTCTGCCTTGGGTAGCTTAAGGGTGAGAATGCCATCTTTCAGATGGGCCTCAACTTTGGTGCTATTGATCTCCACCGGCAGGGTGAAGCTGCGGGAGAAAAAGGTCTCTCCCCCTCTTTCCACCCGGTGGGCGGTATAGCCTTCTGGCGCCTTTTCTTTGCGGGTGCCGCTGATCTCCAGATAATTGCCCTGGATTTTGATATTGAGGTCATCCTTGCCAAGGCCGGGGACCGCCGCCACAAGCTGCAGCTGGTCGTTGGCGTCGTAGAGATTGGTCCGTGGCCAGTTGTCGACGCTGGGCCAGCCACGGCCCAGGCCCCATGACCGATCGAAATCGGTAAAGAGCCGGTTGACGCGGCCCATTCGGTTGCGGAGAAGATCCATGGCGCCAAACATCTGGTCAAAATCGTTCCATTGTGAATGCATTGTGTTACCTCCATACTTGGTTATGATTAGTTGTTAAATCACGCCGTTGTCACAGGTTTAAACAATGGTTCTTGTTGTTGCTTCAACTTCTTCTTAAGTTGTTGAAATATCGTATCTGTTACTGCTGGTAGTAAAAGAATATGGTCTGACATTTTCCATGTCAAGGCATAGTTAAAATTTTTTAGAGGGAGTGGTAAATCCGGTCCTGAAAGCGGCTGGAAATTATCTTTGGGCTGTTTTCTGGCCCTGGGGAGATGATTGCGCCGGCAATCTTATGAAGCCCTCATGTGCTGGGCCTGAAAACGATAAATGTCTTGAGTTCTCCGGTGGTTAGCCACTATCCTAAAAAGAAACTTATTTGTTGAGGATGTCCTGTGAACCTGTGTAAATTTTTGCCTGTTTTTCTCATTGTTGCCCTCCTTGCTGGTTGTGGTAATCCGCCCGTTGATGATGAGCCTAAAGGTTGTCTGTTGATTTATACAGGCATCACCATGAGGTATCCGATCAAGGAGCTCGCCCTGCATTTTGAAAAAAAGCATGGCTGCCGGGTGGCGATTATCCAAGGTGGTTCCGAGGATCTGTATCAGAGTTTAAGATTGAGCCGGCAGGGGGACCTCTATCTCCCCGGGTCACCGATCTACCGTCAGAAGTATCTGGCCGAGGGCCTGCTTGCCGACTATGTCTATGTTGGTGAAAACCAGGCGGCCCTCATTGTCCAGAAGGGCAATCCTAAGAAGATCAGTGCTGATATTAAAAATTTAGCAGACCAACGCTATGCGGTGGTCATCGGTAATCCCGAGACCGGCAGTATCGGTCTGCACACCAAGAAAATTTTGGAGAAGGCCGGGATTTATGATGAGGTGGTACGAAACAGCGTCTTTCTGGCTGCTGCCTCCCGCAATATCAGCAGGAGTATTGTTGAAGACGGCATGGACCTGGCCATGAATTGGCGGGCCACGGCAAGTTTTGAAGAGAATAAGGAGCTGATGGACGCCCTGGTTCTGCCTGACTCTGT
>JBFFNX010000212.1:0-5676 GCA_041562995.1 Desulfurivibrionaceae bacterium | reverse complement strand
GCCTATGATGGCAGGCCAGATTTCTAGAATAAGCCGGGGCTGGATGAGAATACCGATGGAGACAAAGAAAATCGCCGTAAAGACGTTACGCAGGGGCTCCACGGCATGCTCAATCTTCTTAATAAGTTTCGAGTGCGACAGGATCGAACCGGCCAGAAAGGCACCCAGGGCCTCGGAAAAATGAAATTTCACCGCCAGCAGGCTGACTGCCAGTACAAAGGCCACAGCACTTAAGGTAATAAGCTCTTCGCTGCCCTGGCGAAGCAGAAAATTGATAACCTGGGGCGATAATAGCTTGCCGAGATAATAAATTCCCACCACAAAAACCAAGATAAGAAAGGCCACCTTGGCAATCACCGTGAAGCTGAGCACGGAGGAAACGGCGACGCCGGAGAGCACCACCAGCATGGTGATGGCCAGGATATCTTCAAATATGAGAATACCCACCGCCATCTGGCCATGGGGCGTATCCAGACTTTTAAGATCACGAAGAATGGAAATAGTCACCATGGAGGAGCTGATGGCAAGCAAGCAGCCTAAGAAAAGGCCAAAGAGAGAGCCCTGTTTAAAGAGCGGCGCAATCTGCAGGCCAATAAAGACAAAGAGTGATGTCTGCAGGATCACGGCGGAGAGGGCAGGCAGGAGGACCTGCCGCATGCGCTTGAGATCAAACTCCATGCCGATATAAAACATCAAAAAGATGATGCCGAGCTGGGCCAGCTGTTCAATATTATTGATATTGCTGATGGGGGAGGCGGCAAAGAGGTTAGGCCCCACCAGAAGGCCACTGGCAATATAGCCGAGGAAGACCGGCCATTTGAGCTTGCTGAAAATCAAGCTGACCAGCGCGGCACAAAGCAGGACAAGGGTAAAATCGTTGACCAGGCCAATTTCATGCATTGCTTGAAAACCTATTTAGTTTTGTGCAGTCGTAAAGAAGGATACCCCAGCCACTTGCCAATACTAAAATGCCCCTTATGAAGAGGATTTCGTACACTTTGAATTGCGCTCGCCATTTCCCCCTGGTTCTGGGCCACCTTCTTCCTGGGGTGGTACGAGGCCCAGTAGCGTCCAGTTGGCTTGGGGAAGCGGCTGTTTCTCCACGGTGAATATTTCCAGAGCGCCACTTGGGGTGAGGGCAAAGAGGGGGATTGACTGCCCTTGGTTGGTGCGGAGATACTCCTCAAAGGGAAAGCTTTCCGTCATCCTGGTGCTGCGGATAGTCCAGCCCTGGTGCAGGGCCGCCATCAGGGAGGAAAAACTCACCTCTTTACCAAAAAGAATTGGCCATTTCCGGGACGAGGCCGCCTTTCGATCTTCGGATATTTCCTTATCCTGCTCGGTTTGCAGGGCATAAACCGCATTGTAACCAAGCTCCATCCGGTAATGGAGACAGGACAGGGAGTTGAGTGATCCACGGGGAGACAGGCCCAGCATCCGGCCGATACCGACCAGATCCAGATGGCGACCGGCATGTTCGGAAACGGGCTGACCATAATAGGTTTGCAGCCCCGCCATGCGCGCCAGACTGATCTTCTCCCAGCTGGTATCAACCAGCAAGACGCGGAACCCCTCCTGCTGCAGGGCCTGGCCAACCGCCCGGGCAAAGAGGTTGGCGCCGATAATGAGAAAACCCTTCGGGTCAGGCTCGGCCACCCCGAGCCGTCTGGCGATAAAGCCGGCCGTGGCGCTTTGCAGCCCCACGGTGCCGATGATCACCATAAAGGTCAAGGGCACCAAAAGGGGCGCCTCCACATAGCCGAACTCTTCCAACCTGATGGCAAAGAGCGCCGAGATCGCCGCAGCGACGATACCCCGGGGAGCAATCCAGGCCAGGAGATGACGCTCCGGCCAACTCAGCGTTGAGCCAAAGGACGAGATAACAACACTCAAAGGCCGCGACAGAAACTGGATGGAAAGAAAGACAAAAAGCGCTGGCCAGCCAAGCTTGACGAACATCTCAAAATCAAGACGGGCGGCCAGGACAATGAAAAGCACAGAGATCAGCAGGACACTCAGGCTCTCTTTAAAATCGACAATTTCATCAATGTTTAGGTCCTTGCTGTTGGCGAGCCACATGCCCATCACAGTGACCGTCAACAGCCCTGATTCATGCTGCAGGGCGTTGGACACCGCAAAAACCATGATGACCACGGCCAAGGTGGCAACGTTGTGGAGAAATTCTGGGATCCAGTGCAGGCGAAGCAAGGTGGCATAGAGATAGGCAGCTACTGAGCCCAGAACCACGCCAATGGCGATCATCTTGCCGAAGGCGAGAAAGGTGTGGCCTAGGGCATTGCTACCGGCACCAAGCAGGATAAATTCATAGACCAAAACGGCCAGGGTGGCACCGATGGGGTCAATGACGATTCCCTCCCAGCGCAGAATATTTGCCACCGGAGCACTGGGCCTCACCGTCCGCAGCAGAGGCACTATTACCGTGGGCCCGGTGACCACGGTGATGGCGCCAAAGAGAAAGGAGAGCTGCCAGGAAAAATCCAGGGCATAATGGGTGGTCACCGAGGTAATCAACCAGGTGATAAGGCCGCCGATGGAGACCATGTTGCGAATCACCCGGCGCAGCCCGGAGATCTGGTGGAATTTGAGGGTCAGGCTGCCTTCAAAAAGGATAATGGCAACCGAAAGTGAGATAAAGGGAAAGAGCAGATCACCGAACAGGGCATCAGAATCAAGCCAGCCAAACACCGGCCCGGCTACAATACCGCCGCAGAGCAAAAAAAGGATAGCTGGCAGCTTGACGCGCCAGGCCAGCCATTGGCAAAATATGCCGCCAAAGACCACCAGGGAAAGTATTAACGCCTTGTCTGCAACCATAAAAAAAACCTTATCAGATCCCCGTCACAACAACCTAAAATTGAAGAATCAAAACAGACTGAAATTATTAGCCCTTATCGGTGAATTAGCCAAACACTAATTTGAATCCGCCCCATTCTGTCCTGAACCAGCGCTAAACAGGCGGCAATTTACCGTTTATCACCTTGCAATCTTGGTCATTGAGTGGTAAAAGGTCTTGTTTTTCAATGTCAGAATATACATGTAAGGCGTGCACCTCAAGCCATCCGCTTTAAAATCTCGCCACCAGTGTAACCTGGCCTAACCTCGCACATCCCTGCAACGTCCCTTTGGTGCCTGTTCCCCCTCCCTCTGGAGATAAGGAAAACAGGTTGGGCATGGGATGGATGAACAACCAAAATTGGAGATTTACCCATGAGTAACATCAAAATGAAAGAAATGCTGGCTGCTGGCATGCATTTTGGTCATCAGACCAGGCGCTGGAACCCCAAAATGAAGCCTTATATTTTCGGGGCCCGCAACAAGATCTATGTCATCAACCTTGACAAAACCCTGCCCCTTTTCAACAAGGCCTATGATTTCATCGCCAACACCGTAGCTGACGGCGGCACCATCATGTTCGTCGGTACCAAGCGCCAGGCCCAGGAAACCATCAAGGAAGAGGCCAAGCGCTGCGGCATGTTTTTCATCAACCACCGCTGGCTCGGCGGCATGATGACCAATTTCCAGACCATCAAGAAGTCTGTTGACCGCATGAAGAAGATCCAGGCCATGGAAGAAGACGGCACCATCACTCAGTACAAGAAAAAAGAAGCGCTGATGATGAAAAAGGACCTGATTAAGCTCCAGCGCAACCTGGGCGGCATCCAGGACATGAAGGGTTTGCCTTCCGCCATCTTCGTCATCGACCCCAAGCGTGAGAACATTGCCGTTGATGAGGCCAAACGATTAGGCATTCCTGTTGTTGCCATCACGGACACCAACTGTGATCCCGATCGCATTGATTACATCATCCCAAGTAACGATGACGCCATAAAGTCCATCAAGCTGCTCACCGGCAAGATTGCCGATGCGGTTCTGGCTGGCAAGGCCCGCCGCGGCGAGGCTGTTGAGACCAACGAGGACCTGGCCACTGCCATGGCAAAGGCCAACACCGAGGCGCCCGCAGCAGCTGAAGTACCACCAGCTGAGGCTTAGACCTTTACTCCGCGTCCCAAGCCGCCCGACTCATTTTATGTACTTGAGTCGGGCGTTTCTATATTCACATAATAAAAAAGCATCTCTTGCTAGAAGCAAAGGGTGCCTAAGAACAGGATAGAAAGCTGTGAAAATTACAAGTCAAATGGTTAAAGAACTCCGCGACAAAACCAACGCCGGAATGATGGATTGCAAAAAGGCCCTTTCAGAAAATGATGGCGACATGGATAAGGCTGTGGACTTCCTGCGTCAGAAAGGCCTGGCCGTCGCTGCCAAGCGTGCCGATCGCGCCACCAGTGAAGGTATTATTGCGACCTACATTCATGCAAACGGCAAAATGGGGGCCATGGTTGAGGTTGGTTGCGAAACCGATTTCGTGGCCAAGACCGATGCCTTTATCAATTTTGCCAAAGATATCGCCATGCACGTCGCAGCCACCAACCCCATTGGCCTGGCCCGTGAAGATGTGCCTGCTGACGTCCTTGAGCGCGAAAAGGCCATTTATGTCCAGCAGGCCCTTGATTCCGGCAAGCCTGAAAATATTGTCGAGAAAATCGTCAGCGGCAAGGTCGATAAATTTTACGCCGAGATCTGCCTCCTTGAGCAGAAATTCGTTAAAGACCCAGATATCAGCATCCAGGATATGCTCAACCAGATCGTTGCGGCCATGGGTGAGAACATCAGTATCAAGCGCTTTACCCGTTTCGTCGTCGGCGCTTAATTTTTTTTGTTTGCGCAAAGGAGTATGCGGAGGATTGCCTCTGTGTACTCCTTTTTTTATGTAAAAATAGTCTGGCACGTGCTATTTCCCCCTTTTTACGAGGGGACACCTTGAAAAACCAAAGTTTCAAGGTGGCTTTGACTGATAAACCGCTCTCACTTCAGGAGGTATGACCATGGCCAAGACCAAGTTCAAAAGGGTGTTGCTCAAACTCTCAGGAGAGGCCCTGATGGGCGATGAAGAGTATGGCATCAGCACGAAGGTTCTGGACTATGTGGCCCAAGAAGTCAAAGAGGTGACCAAGCTCGGTGTTGAGGTAGGCATGGTCATTGGTGCCGGCAATATCTTTCGCGGTGTCTCCGGGGCCTCAAGCGGCATGGATCGGGCCGCTGCCGATAATATGGGCATGCTGGCCACGGTAATGAACTCTCTGGCCCTGAAAGATGCCCTGGACAACATGGGCGTCTCCACCGCCGTTCTTTCCGCCATCCCCATGGCGAGCGTCTGCGAGCCTTACTCTCGACTGCTGGCCCTGGACCATTTCCACCGTGGCGATGCCGTTATCTTTGCGGCCGGCACCGGCAATCCTTATTTCACCACCGATACCGCCGGTGTCCTCCGCGGTCTGGAGATCAATGCCGATCTGATCTGCAAGGCCACCCGGGTTGATGGGGTTTACGATAAGGATCCACTCAAGTATGATGATGCTGTTAAATTTGACCAGCTCACCTTTACGGAAGTATTGCACCGCCGCCTGAAGGTCATGGATGCGGCAGCAATCTCTCTGGCCATGGATAACCACCAGAAAATATTAGTTTTTGACCTTAGTATCCCCGGCAATATCAAAAAAGCCGCCTGTGGGAAAAAAGTTGGAACCCTGATTACTGGAGATGACGAATGAGTGAAGAAATACTGTTAGAAATGATCGACAAGATGGAAAAAAG
>JBFFNX010000211.1:0-5681 GCA_041562995.1 Desulfurivibrionaceae bacterium | reverse complement strand
TACCCCCTTGAGGGGTATAAGTGCCATAACACCAAATACTTTTTTAATTTCCCAACGTTTTTTACATTTCTTGCCTTTTTTGACAGAGAAACACCCCTTAAGGCACTAAAAAGCACCACTTCACTTCTTCTCCTCACAGCAAAGGCCGGGACCCTCAGGTGTCCCGGCCTTTGTTGTGATGCCCTTCAGGTCAGGGTGAAACACACATCCCTGGTATATCATTTGGCTCTTAATCCGGCATGATACAGATTGTTATTTGTCATATTGGGGCCACGGCCGGCTGGGGCCAATGATTACCACCCCGTATCAGCCATCTCTCAACCACAATGCCGTCGGAGCTCACCCCTTAAATTTTTATAGTCTGGCCCCGCAGCTTGTCGAATGGTCTCCGGCTCCTGGCTCGTTTAGGACTGACCCAGGCAAGGACAAAATCCAGTAAAAACCAAAAAAATGCGGCCAGAGTGCATATCCTGCAAGGACTTGCGCCTCGCCACAAGATGAAGTATCGTGG
The DNA here is from genome assembly GCA_041562995.1 of Desulfurivibrionaceae bacterium. GTDB lineage: Bacteria > Desulfobacterota > Desulfobulbia > Desulfobulbales > SURF-16 > BM506. Next base: position 5,170 of record JBFFNX010000211.1, on the reverse strand, counting down.
AATCTTTTTCGCGGCACTCTCCCCAGCCACCCAAACCACCTTCCCGAATAGCTAAAATCCGTAGATAATCAAATAGATAATTGCTTAAATTTCTCTTTTCTATACCGAGTTCCTTGCCCTATACTAAAAAATAGATCCGCAAACGCGCATTTCAACTGGCAGAAACACTCGGAGCATTATGGAAAACAGGCAACTACACCCTGACAAAGACAAGGTCCTCCTGACCTTCTTACTGCTCTTTGTGCCCTTTATTCTGCTGTTGGCCGTAATTTTAGGCACTTTTACCACCCAGACTATCACCAAAGACATGGCCGCCCTGGAGAGCGGCAACAAGTTTCACCTGGAGAGCGGCGCCAATACCATCCGCCGCGACATCTCCGCCGTCATCAGCGACCTTGTCTACCTGCAAGGCAATACCGACCTGCAAAACTACTTCCTCCGCAAGGATAAAAAGTTTCTGGCCCTGGCCGCCGAGACTATGCAAAAATTCGCCAAGGCACGTAAATGCTACGACCAGATCCGTTTTATCAATAAAAAAGGCATGGAGGAGATCCGGGTCAACTTCGCCCACGGCCTTTACACGCAGGTTGCCCAGGAACAACTCCAGGATAAATCGCAACGTTATTATTTCACCGATACCTTCCGCCTCCAGGCCGACGAGATCTTTATCTCCCCCCTGGATCTTAATATGGAGCACGGCAAGCTTGACGAACCATACCGGCCCATGCTCCGTTTTGGCGCACCCATTATTGATCAGCATGGGGAAAAACAGGGCATTATCATCCTCAACTATCGAGCCCATCTCCTCCTGAAACAATACAAGGACACCGTCCACCCCACCGCAGCCGCCGGCCGCCCCCACCTTCATTTTCTGGGCAAGGCCATGCTTCTCAACCAGGACGGTTACTGGCTGCTCAGTCCGGACGAAAACGACGAGTGGGGCTTCATGCTGGGCCGGCAAACCACCATGGCCAGCAAATACCCCGAAGCCTGGCAACAGATACAGGCCAAAGACAACGGCAACATTATTACCCCGGACGGTTATTTTGCCTTTACCACTGTCTATCCCTTGGGCGAGCGCCAGATCTCCAGCACCGAGACCAACGCCCGCCCCGGCCTGAGCCGCACCGAACTCTTGGCTACCGATTATCAATGGAAACTGGTGAGCCATGTCCCGGCCCGGGAACTCCAGACCATTAACTCCCTTACCAGCCGTTTTCCCTGGCTGATCTATGGCGCCCTGGTTATTATTGCCATACCACTCTTCGTGACCCTGGCCTGGGCGCACCACCGCAAGCAGCTCATTGAAAAGAACCTGCGCCACCGTGAGGAACAATACCGCCTCCTCTACCAACTGGCACCCATGGCCTACCAGGCATTAAATGAAGAAGGTTGTATTATTGAAATAAATCAAGAATGGCTGCGCACCCTGGGCTATGAGGAGGAAGAGGTCCTGGGCCAGCCCTTTGCCGACTTCATCATCAAGGAACAGCGGGATGACTTCCGCTGCCGTTTCGCCGAATTCAAGGATCGCGACCGATTCAGCAACGTGTTTTTCACCCTCCTTCACAAAAAGGGGGCCAGCGTCCTCGCCTCCTTCAGCGGCCTGATTATCCGTGACGATGACGGCAACTTCCTGCGTACCCAGTCGGTATTCCAGGATGTTACCAGCCAGCATAAGGCCCATAGTGAACTGGCCGGCAATCTGGCCCTGCTGGAATCCATCATCAACACCATCCCCTCCATTATCTGCCTCAAGGATGACAAAGGGCGCTGGCTTCTGGCCAACCGCCTCTATCTCGATATCTGCGGCCTGCAGGCCGTCAACTACCAGGGAAAAACCGACAGCGAGCTGGCCTGGCACAGCACCCGCCTCCACGATGAGCTGCTCGCCTCCAAGCAGGAAGATCACCTGGCCTGGCAAGCAGGCGAGCCGCAGCGGAGCGAAAAGACCATGCCCCTGCCCGACAACAGCGGCGAAGCTGTCTTTGACATTATCAGGCAACCGAACTTCAGCGATGGCAAGCCCCTAAACCTGCTCATGGTCGGCTTTGACATCACCGACCGCAAGAAAAATGAAACGGCCATCCGCATGAACCAGCTGCGCTTTCAGGCCCTTTGCCAACTGCACCGCATGGCGGGCCAAGACCTGGGCGCTCTGCACGCCTATGCCCTTGAGGCCGCCGGCCAACTGTCAGAGAGCAAGATCGGCTATCTCCATTGCTTTGCCGGGCCAAATCAGCCAGCCTCGTTTATCAGCTGGTCGGCCGCCGGGCCCGTACGCTGCCAGACGCCTGAAAAGACAGGCCACAACCCCGATGCCCAGGCCCTCTGGCAGGAATGTGTGACCAGCGGCAAAGCCGTGATCCACAACAATTACCCGGCCCTGAAACAACAGCACGGTCTGCCCTTAGGTCACCTGCCCATCATCCACCACATGAGCGTTCCTCTTCTTGATGGCGACACCATCATCGGCGTGCTGGGCCTGGCCAACAAGGAAAAGATCTACCGCAATGATGATGCCGAGCAGCTCTCCCTCTTCGCCGCCAATATCATGGCGATTTTCAAGCAGCGCCAGTTTTCCCTAGCCCTGGAGCAGAGCCAGGAGGAGTGGCGACGCACCTTTGATGCCATCAGCGATGTGGTCACTATCCAGAATAAGGCCATGCACATCACCAAGGTCAACAGGGCCGGCACACGTATTCTTAATACGCCCCGCGACGAGATCATCGGCAAAAATTGCTATGAGATCTTCCATGGCACAAACACCCCCTGCCCCGGCTGCACCATCCAGGAGGACCTGGACGCCTTCACCCCCTATTCAGCGGAGATCTTCCACCAGAAACTGGGCAAAACCTTTCTGGTCAGCGCCTCTCCCATCTTCGATGACCAGGGCACTGTCACAAGTGTTGCCCATTTTGCCAAGGATGTTACCGCCACCAAGCAACTCGAAATGCAGCTCCGCCAGTCTCAGAAGATGGAGGCCGTGGGCACCATGGCCGGCGGTGTGGCCCATGACTTTAACAATATCCTCACGGCGGTTTCCGGCTATCTGGAACTGGCAATGATGAAAATACCAGCCGACACCCCGGCCTTTCCAGATCTTGAAGAGGTCAAAAAAGCCGCCGATCGGGCCGCCGATCTGGTGCGCCAACTCATGCAGTTTTCCCGTAAAAAAACGCTGCGTCCGGTGGTCATCGACATCAACGCAACCTTGCAAGGTGTCCTCAAGATGCTCGAGCGCCTCATTGGCGAAGACATCACCGTTGTCACTGATCTAGCCCAGGAGCTCTGGCAGGTCAGAGCCGATGCTGGTAATCTTGAACAGGTCCTGACCAACTTGGCCGTCAATGCCCACGATGCCATGCCCGACGGCGGCCAACTGACTCTCCGCACACAAAACACAGAGATCAACCTGAAGGAGATTCCGCAGGGAAGCCCAATCCTGCCGGGTAAATATGTCATGATTAGCGTCGAGGACAGCGGGGACGGCATGGACGCCGAGACCTGCGGCCATGTCTTTGATCCCTTCTTCACCACCAAGGAACAGGGCACTGGCCTCGGCCTGGCCGTGGCCTACGGCATCATCAAGGAGCATAAGGGCTGGTTCGAGGTGGAAAGCTCTCCCGGAGCAGGCTCTGTCTTTCGTATCTTTCTGCCCGCGATTTCACCTGAGAACACGCCTGACCCGGCAGCCAAAAACAACACCACTCTCGCTCAGATTACGGGCCATGGCGAGCGCATCCTCCTGGTGGAGGACGAAGTCATGCTCAACGAATTTGCCTTCAAGGCCTTAAGCCGCTACGGCTACCAGGTCTGCGGCACCTATACCGCTGAAGAGGCCCTATCCATATGGGACAAGGAGAAGGGCGATTTCGACCTGCTGTTCAGCGACGTGGTGCTGCCCGGCAAGACCGGCATCCAGCTGGCCGAAGAGCTCCGCCAGCGTAAACCGCAACTGAAAACATTGTTAACCAGCGGCTATACCGACAAAAAATCCCAGGCCCCTGTTATTAAAGAAAAAAATATCGCCTTCCTGGCCAAACCCTATGATATTATCAACCTGTTGCAAAAAATCAGAGAGACGTTGATCTCCTTGTAAAAAAACGAGCCTGCCATGACCGATAGATTTCTACAAAAGATCAGCAACCCCAGACATCTTCTGCCCTTGACCTTCTTCTGGAGTGCCTGTGCAGTGCTGGTCTGGGTGATGATGGCCATAGTCGCCCACCACACCTATGTCAAGCGGACTGCCATCCTTGAGGCCCGAACCTTTATTGACCGCACCCTTGGCATCCGCAGCTGGGTTGCCGGTCATGGCGGCGTCTATGTCCCGGCCAGCGACAGGACCCCGCCCAACCCCTATCTCGCCCACCTGCCAGATCGTGACATTCCCCTCGCCAATGGAAAGACGCTCACCCTGCTGAATCCAACCTATATGCTCCGCGATCTCCAACAGTCGTTTGCCGACAATTTTCGCATCCAAAGCCATATCACCAGCCTCAAGCCCATCCGGCCGGAAAATGGTGCTGATGACTGGGAACGCCGGGCCCTGGAATCCTTTGCCACAGGAGCCCAGGAATTCAGTGAATTCACCACGGTGAACGGTGAAGAGACCCTGCGCCTCATGCAGCCCCTGGTTACCCAAAAAAACTGCCTGAAATGCCACGGCCAGCAGGGCTACCAGGAGGGTGATATCCGGGGCGGCATCAGTGTCGCCATCCCCCTGGCCGACCTGACGGCAGATGCAACAAAACATAAAATATCCTGGACCATGGCCCTTCTTGTCCTCTGGCTCCTTGGCCTTGTTGGCATAAGGTTCTCCGCTCGCCGGATCGTGGCCGAGATAGAGGCCAGAGACAGGGCCTATAAAGAGCTGGCTCAACATCGCGTTCTCCTGGAGGACAAGATCAGGCAGCGCACCCGTTCGCTTGAACAGGCCAATACCCAGCTTGAACAAGAGATGCAAGAACGTACTAAGATCCAAAATGCCCTGGCGAAATCCCATGGCGAACTCCAACAGATTTTTAATTCAGCCGCCGATGGCATACGCATTGTCGACTGGGACTATAACATGGTGATGTTCAACGACACCTTTGCCAGGATGGCTGGCAGCAGCAGGCAGATCCTCACCGCCCGCAAATGCTACGAAGTATTCCCTGGCCCCGTT
>JBFFNX010000210.1:0-5738 GCA_041562995.1 Desulfurivibrionaceae bacterium | reverse complement strand
CTGCGAGCAATTCCGCCAAACCAGGCAAGGGCGCCCGGTAGCCAAAGGCATTGTCAAAGAGGAAGGGGTCGTCCAAATAGGCCCGGCCGATTAAGGTTATGGGCTGGCGGCCACGCTGCCGCATCGCCCCCACCTTGGGGATACCAAGGGGGAAGAGGAAGAAACGTTCCAGACGATTGGTCCCCGCCACCCGGCCCTCCTTGTCAAAAAGGCTGCTGACCGCATTGCCATCCGCAAAAGACTCCAAGCCCTCATAGGGCAGCAGGCGATATGTGGGCTGATGGGGCGCCGGCACGGCCGCGGCAACCTGGCCAATCTGATGCCAGCCGCTGTTGATGGTAAACTGCAGGCGTTCCCCTTGTTTGCGGGCCGGGATCTTGCCGCCGACAAAGGGCTGGAAACCTTTTGGATCAAGGAGCCTGCCGCTGACCAGCTCATCGTTGCACAACACAAAATGGTAACAGCCGCACTGGAAGGCGACATCGACGAAAATGGGTTGTCCCTGCCAGTCCAGGGTCACCCGGAAGTTAAGGCCGTCCAGGGTTCCCCGTTCAAACCAGGGGGCTGGCTTTGTCCGCTCAGGAAACCAGATAGCATAATTAATCTGCAAGGCAGGAATGCCCTGGACAAAGGTTTGACTGAAATAATAATAGACAACGGCATCCCCACCATCCACGGCAAAGGCGCCCTGATCCCTGACAATCCTGCCAAACCGATCTTGACTGGCGCCCGTGGCAATGGTCAGCAGGGGCGCAAAGTGGTGGGCCAGGGCCAGCAGGTCCTGATCCGCAAGGGTGAGGGACAGCAAGGGCTGGCTCCGGCTGCGGCGCAACAGCTCCGGCAGATCAGCCCCAGAGGCGGGGAGCGCCGCCGGCGGCCTGAAGGTGAGGAGCGCCCCGGATGCCCCGGCAGCAGCCGGCCTGCTGAGCGGGGCGATCATTTCCTCCTGGGCCTTGGCAGCTATGTATTCCACGACCAGCGAGGTAAGGGGGTAGAGCCCGACACTCCGCAACCAGAGGGAGTAGTCCTGGTCCAAGTCCGTTCCGCGGCTGACCTCGTCAAAAAAGCCCGGGCGGCCCTGATCTTCGTGGAGAAATTGGGCTGAACAGCGCCCGAGCTTGTCCCGCAACAAGGCAGGGGCATCTCCATGGTCGCCGGCCAGGGCGGCCAAAGGATTGCCAGGAATTCTGGAAATCTCCAGCAGCCGTTTGTCCAGGTCAAGCAGGCGCATCTGCTCCAGAACATAGTGGCGCTCAGGCGCGCCTGCCGCCTTGTGGGCCAGACCCTGCAGATAGCGATTACTGCGCAGGTAGGGAAAACCCTCGACCCTTACCGTGGCAGGGTCTGCCACCTGCGCGAGGTGGATGATTCTCTCCGTCTCTGCCCACAGCTGCTGGCACCCCTCATCGCCATAGGCCGACTGCCAGGCGACCTCCTTTACCCCGCAGCCGACGAGCAGAACCAAAAAGAGGGGGCCGCAAACAAGCAATCCCCTGTTCTTCCATCTAAAATCACGCACTCTTTCCATGTCTCCTGTTGACTTCCCGCCCCCCACTGTTTACCTTGGAAACGGTTATGAACACCTATCAACTCATTTTATCACATATAACAGCCGTGCTCTTTTGCTTTTCGCTCTACCACCTGGGCAAGGTTTTTATCGTTCATAAAAAACTAAACAACTATGCCTATTTTTGTATAGCAACCTTCGGCGGCTGTCTCTATGTTTTTTTAGGACTCCTCCTCTCCTTCCCCCTGGATGACCCGCGGCCTCTGATCCTGCACCGCACCAGGGTCTTTGTCCTCATGCTCGGCTTCACGGCCTGGATCTCTATCCTCTACGACATCAATTTTGAGTCGAGCCGCATCCCCCGCCTCTTTCTTATTATCACCGGCCTTATTGCCCTCACGGTGCCCACGGATCTCTTTCTGCGGGCCCCGGTGACCCTGAAAACTGTCAGCCTTTACGGCCTCGATTTTGACTACCGTTTTGGCACACCGGGCCCGGCCTTCAGCCTCTACGCCACCATTGTCATCCTCTTTTGCGGCTACACCCTTTTTCGGCTCCTCACCATCGAGACCAAAGGGGCCCACGGTCTTTTTTCCAGACTGGCCTTACTCTGCACCTTCCTGGGTGGCATCCATGATTACGCTGTCCACCAGGAGGTCATCCATAATATCTTTATCGGCGAGTTCCTCTACACGGCCTTCTTAATCACCATTTTCGGGGTTTTGCTCTTTGATGACCAGACCCAGCAGAAGGATCTGGAAAAAATGAACGTGGAGCTGGCCAACCATCGCACCAGTCTGGAAAGCCAGGTGCAGGAGCGGACCCACGCCCTGGCCGAGGCCAACATACAGCTCCAGGATGAAATTGCCGAAAAACAACGGGTGGGACTGGCCCTGCAAAAGGCCCATGCCCAGCTGGAAAACCGCGTTAAGCAAAAAACAGACGAGCTCAAAAAGACCTACGACCAGCTCCTCCATGCCGAGAAATTAAGCGCCATCGGCAAGCTGTCCGCCAGTATCGCCCATGAATTCGGGAGCCCCATTGTCGCCATCCGGCTGTTCATCGTCAACATGCTCATGCGGGGCCGCATCGGCAAGGGAGAGGGTGAAATGGCAGCCATGGCCATTGACGAGTGTGACCGGATCAAGGGCCTCATCAAAAACCTGCAGGACTTTAACCGCCCCAGCACCGGCAAGCTGGCGGCTGTTAATATCCATGAAGTCCTCGACAGCATGATCCTGCTGTGCAGTAAGAATTTCGACCAGCACAATATCACCATACACCGCAATTATGCACCGATGCTGCCGGATATCCTCGGCGTTGCCGATCAGCTCAAACAGGTGGTCCTCAATCTTTTTAACAACGCCACCCAGGCCATGGGTTCGGCAGGGGGCTCCATCACCATCACCAGCCACCAGGTGGGCGACATGGTCCAGATTGATGTCAAAGACACCGGCGTTGGCATTAAGACCGAGCATCGTGACGCCATCTTTCAACCCTTTTTCTCCACCAAGGATGAGGTGGAAGGAACAGGACTGGGTCTTGCCGTTATCTACGGCATTATTAAACGCCACAACGGCCGGATAGACGTGGTGAGCAGAGAGGGACGGGGCACGACAATGTCCATTCGCCTGCCAATTTTCAACGCCGAGACACCCAACGCCCTTGCCATCTAGCCGCGCGCCTGCCACGACAGGGAATATCAATTAATGGTGGCAAAGATTATTTTTTACCGTATGTTTAGCCAAGGGGCAGTGACAAGAAATGTGCAAAATGAAGCAGCAGACCCATTACCTGCTGGACCATAATCACCTGTGAAAAAATGACTGAATCCCCCGCCCATACCCCCATTACCACGGTTATCGTCGATGACCACCACCTGCTGCGCCAAGGCATCATCAGCACAATCTCGGAACTCAGGGACGTGACTGTGGTCGGCGAGGCCGGTGACGGTATTGAAGGCCTCCGGGTTATTGACAAAACGAAACCGGATGTGGCCATCCTCGATATCACCATGAAGGGCTTAAGCGGCATTGAGATGATCCCGCGCATTAAGTCAATCTCGGCCCGCACCAAGATTGTCATGTACACCATGCATGAAAACTCCGACTTCATCCAGCAGGCCATGCAGGCCGGCGCCAAGGGCTTTGTTCTCAAATTCGATCCGGCCTCAGAGCTTGAAACCGCGATCAGAAAGGTCGTCAGCGGCCAGTCCTACCTCAGCCCCACCGCCTCTGCCAAAATTATAGACTGCATCATTACCGGCAAAGATCCGGGCACCGACAGTGAGGAGCATGACACCCTCACCCCCCGGGAGCAGGAGATCAGCAACCTCATTGCCCAGGGCTTTGACACCGCCAAAATCGGCCAGATTCTCTTTATCAGTCCCAAAACAGTCCGGGTTCATCGGGCCAATATCATGAAAAAATTCTCCTGCGAGACCACCAGTGAGCTCATTGTCAGGCTCCGCGACCAACTCAATCTCCAAAACACCATGTAAGAGTCCCGCCCTGTGTGGCGGCAAACAGCTTGCGCTCACCTGCCGGCGCTGGCCGGCAGGTTCATCCCTCTTTTCTGCCCTTGTCTTCCCTGGAAGAAAAAGCGTATCCTGAAAGCAGCATTCTTCCTGCCAGCCCCCTTTGCCAAACAAGGAGAACATATGAAAAAACAATGTTTTCAGCTGATAGCCACCCTTGTCTTTGCCCTTTGCCTGGTGCCGGACCCTGGCTGGTCCGCGTCGTACAAAGAGATATCGGCGCCTGTTGTCAAGGATATGCTGGAAAGGAAAAATGTTCTGGTCATTAACGTCATGAGCAGCCTGGAATATGATCTCCATCACATCACGGGATCCATCAATATTCCCCTCAACACCCTGGAGACCACCAGGCAATTACCAACGGATCTCACGACCCCTTTTATTTTTCACTGCATGGGTTTTCGCTGACTCTACTCTGACCGGGCTGCAGTTTTCGCAGTCAAAAAAGGATACAAAAACGTCTACCGATTCACCGGTGGTATTCCCGAGTGGCGCAGCTTTAATTACCCCATGACCACCAGCCCTAAATATGCGGCCATCAAGATCAGGCGCCTGGCCCCGGACAAGGTGGCAGAGCTTCTTGAATCGCCCGAAATCTTAATCCTTGATGTCCGGCCGATATACTTTTCCCGCAACAATTATTTCCTGGAAAAGAGCGTCCACATACCCATGCTCAACCTTGAAGAGATGGCGGTCAACCTCCCCAAAGACAAAACCATCATTATCACCGATTGGGCCATGAAACAATCCCCCATTGCCGCCAAGTTCCTGATCAGCAAAGGCTATAGGATAATGGGCGTTCTCAAGGGCGGGATTGAGCGCTGGACGCGGGAAAATCGGCCCACCAGCCAGAAGGGCACGCGCTCTCCTGCTGAGATAATCAACAGCGCCTTCCACTAATGGCACCTCTTAATTCAAAAAGCATTAACTGGAACATTGCCCTGGCCTTTAGCCTGCTGGTCGCTGTTATTGCCGTCAATGTCTTGTACGCCACCCTCAAAGAGCAAGACAGAACACGCCAGGCCGTTGTCAAACAGTTGCAAGGCAAGGCAGAAACAGCCCACTCCATTATTGCCAATGAACTGGACAAACTTGAAATCGTCACCGGCATTGTCCGCGTTCAGAATGAAAAAATTATCAATTTCCTGACCTATGACAACATCGCGCCCATCAAGGTCATGCTGCAAGAAATTGCCTCACTGCAACACCTCGACATGGTCTTGCTCTACGACGAGAATTACCGCCTCCTGACCTCAAATAGTCTCCAGGCCCGGCAAAACAGCCGGCAGGATTCCTACACCAAGGTCTTGACCACTATTCTTGACCAACCCTCACGAATAACACTGGCCACCATCCCTACCGCCATCGTGCGGGATTTTTCCCCTATGGCGGCCGGTCTTGATGAGGACCAGACATTTGTCGCCTTGCTGTCCCTCATTGCCCTCACCGATGACATTGGTGATCAGATGGGCTTTGTCATGTTGATTTCCATCGTTAACAACAATCAACTCCTGGCCCAAAAGATGAGTGCCCTGCTTGATGGGGAATACGCCATATTTGATGAGCACAAACACTGCATCCTCACCAACTTCCCCACAAAAGACGTGCCTTGGCCCCATGACCAAAAAATGACGCTGGCCCACAAAAATTATTTTTCCTGGTCATCACCCCTCCTCACCACAACAGGTACGCCGG
>JBFFNX010000209.1:0-5754 GCA_041562995.1 Desulfurivibrionaceae bacterium | reverse complement strand
GCCAAGAAGTTCGACCAGGCCATGGACCTGACCCAAAAAACCATCCAGCTCCATCTCAACTCCACCACATCCATGCTCAATGAACTGCGCTTTGAGGCGGAGGAAGAACTCCTTGGTGTCCATGAGGCAAACGACATCTACAGCACCATCACCATGCCTACCATGCAGGAAACCCTCGGCACCATCAGTAAGATCAGGGAATATGTCGCCAATAACATGATGACGGACAAGACCATGCTGGCGGCAGGTAAGGACACCAGAATAAGGGTGACCATCCTCAGCCTGATCACCCTTGCCATCGGCGTTTTCATTGCGTTATTCACCTCGAAAAACATCATCAACCTCCTGTCCACCGTGGTGAACACCATGGCAGAGGCGTCCCGCCAGATCACAGCGGTTTCCGGCCATATTGCCTCCTCCAGCCAGACCATGGCTGCCGGTGCTTCAGAACAGGCGGCCAGCCTGGAAAACACCTCCTCGTCCCTGGAAGAGATCAACTCCCTGACCAGACAGAATGCTGACAATACCAAACAGGCTGACACCACCATGAAGGGCGTCAAGGATAATATGACCTCGGCAGACCAATCCATGGCCAAGCTCACCGAGTCCATGGCAGAAATCTCCAAGGCCAGTGAGGATACCCAGCGTATCGTCAAAACCATTGACGAAATCGCCTTTCAGACCAACCTGCTTGCCCTTAATGCTGCTGTTGAGGCGGCCCGGGCCGGTGAGGCCGGCGCCGGTTTTGCCGTGGTCGCCGACGAGGTCCGCAACCTGGCCATGCGTGCAGCCAAATCTGCCGGCGACACCTCTGCCCTCATTGATTCCACGGTGGTGAAGATCCGCGCGGGAACGCATCTTGCCAAAGAAACCAACGAGATGTTCAACATAGCCAATGAGGCATCTGATAAAATCGCCACCTTGATTACCGAAATCTCAACCGCTTCTGGCGAACAGGCCAGTGGTATCGACGTCATCAATAACTCAATCACCCAGATTGAGAATGTCACCCAGGACAATGCCGCCACTGCTGAAGAGACGGCCTCGGCCTCCGAAGAACTGGCCTCGCAGATTATGGCCATGGACCAGACGGTTCGTGAACTGCAGGTTATGGTGGGCGCCAGCGGCGAAACGCAAGCCCCTGCCCCGCCAAGACGCCCTACCCAAAGGATTTCGGCAGCACCCAAACATCGCCAGCTCAGCATGCCTCCAGCCCCAAAGAAAAAAAAGACAGCGGCCGAAGAGGTCATCCCTTTTGACGATGATGAGTTTGAGGATTTTTAATAATCTGATTTCTCTGCAGAAAAAATAACCATAAAAAAAGGCTTGCCGGTAAATGACCGGCAAGCCTTTTTTTATGGTTCATCACCAATTACCGTGGGACCTATGATCTATGGGTATTGTTCTTCATCTATTTATCCCTGTTCAGCCCTGAACGAGCGCGGAGCCGAGCAAGGGAAAGAGAATTGCAGCATGTCTGAGCACCCACACTACGGGCATTAACTATGCGAGTTTCTGAAATTTACCTTGCCGGCGGCAGGCGATTGGTGCCGAAGGCCGGGGCTGCAGGGCTGTCTTTTTCATCCACTTCGCTGGCAACGTTATTTTTCGTCCATTTCACGGATTGGACAACCAGCACCGCAGCGCTCGGACAGGAACATAACCCCCACCTCTTAGATTAAAATTTCCCCAAGGCTGACCAAAGAACACCGGCGGCAATGGCCGATCCAATCACCCCGGAGACGTTTGGTGCCATGGCATGCATGAGAAGGAAGTTGCTGGGATCCTCTTTCTGGCCCACGGCTTGAACCACCCGGGCTGAATCAGGCACCGCAGAGACTCCCGCCGCACCAAGGAGGGGATTGATTTTCTCTTTTAAAAAAAGATTCATGAACTTGGCAAAGAGTATGCCGCCGGCAGTAGCGACCACAAAGGACAGGGCCCCGAGGATGAAGATGAGAATGGACTGCGGATTCAAAAAGGTCTGGGCCTGGGTAGAGGCACCCACCGTAAAACCGAGAAGGATGGTGACAATGTCGATCATGGCGTTGCGGGCCGAGTTGGCAAGCCGCTCTGTCACCGTGGACTCCTTTAAAAGATTGCCGAAAAAGAGCATACCAAGCAAAGTCATCGATCCTGGGGCCAGCAGGGCGCAAATCAAAAAGGCAACAATGGGGAAGATGATCTTCTCACGGCGCGACACATGGCGCGGTGCCTTCATGTGAATCCGGCGCTCCGCCTTGGTGGTGAGCAGATACATGATGGGCGGTTGAATGACCGGCACCAAGGCCATATAGGAATAAGCGGCAATGGCAATGGGGCCCAGAAGCTCAGGGGCGATCATCGACGACAGGAAGATGGCGGTGGGTCCGTCAGCGCCGCCGATAATGCCAATGGCACCGGCCTGTTGGACGGAAAAACCGAGGACAATGGCCCCGACAAAGGTCAGAAAAACACCGATCTGGGCGGCAGCCCCCAACAGAATGAGCTTGGGATTGGACAGCATGGTGGAAAAATCGGTCATGGCGCCGATGCCTAAAAAGATCAAAGGCGGATAGATACCCTTGGTCACCCCGGCGTAGAGATATTTGAGAACGCTGCCGTCGTCATAAACGCTGAGCGGCATATTGGCGATGGGGGGAATATTACCAATTAAGATACCAAAGCCGATGGGTACCAACAGCAAGGGCTCGTAATCCTTGATGATGGCCAAGGCGATGAACACCAAGCCGACACCAATCATGATGGCATTCCCCCAGGACATGTGGGCGAAGCCGGAATTTGCAAAAAAACTTGAAATATTCACAGGTTCCCCGTCTATTCGATCTCAACCATGGCCTGGCCGTGGGTTACAGCATCACCCTGTCTCACCAGTATTTCTTTGATCACTCCGGAACGATGGGCCGTGATGATGTTCTCTAACTTCATGGCCTCCAGCACCAGGATCTTCTGCCCTTCGAGCACCTTCTCTCCCAAATTCACACAAATCTCAAGGATATGTCCGGGAATGGGTGATGAAATGAAGCCATCACCAGCAATGGCGACTGGAGAGGGTGAAGATGCCCGCTGAATGGGAGTAACCATCGCACTGCGCTGCTCCTCGCGGGGTAACAATGAGAGCTCAGGGTTCAGCTTGGTGATCTCATTGATGGTGACCGTATATTCGACACCATTTACCTCGGCAATCACCTCTTCATCGGTGACATTGATCACCGTAACGGTATAGGGGTTGCCGGATATGGAAAGTTTATATTCACGCATAGTTTCAGTAGTGAGGTTAAGGCGAAAAAACGATTATCTACTCGGCAGGTTGCCGCGCCCGACATGGGTTCGGGAAGACAGGCCATGGACCCGACCAGAAATCTTCCATGGTGAATCCATATCACCATGGCTCTTCCAGGTTATTTTCTCATTCTCTTCAGGAAAATTCCTCTGCAGATGGAGAGCAACGGCAATGGCAAGCAGGATGTCCTGCTCAATTGACACGCTCTCCTCTTTGGCGGCCTTGCCTCTTTTTTTCTTGAACCGGGCCGGCAGGGCAAGGATCTTCGGGAGCATGGTAATATAGATACTAATAACAACAAGACCAGCAAAAACCATGGCCATCCCCAAAATACTGAAGAGCACGGCATTAAACTCAGGGCTAACCAGGTTAGCAAAACTGATCTTTGAAAGTGAAAAATTCATGTCGATTTCATCCTGAATGAAGAAGAAGGCCAGACCCCCTCCATCTAGAGGGGGATGTTGCCATGTTTTTTCATGGGATTGGAATCCCTTTTATTCTTCAGCATCTCCAGGGCCTTGATGATGCGAAAACGGGTACGGGCCGGTTCAATAATATCATCAATATAACCGCGTTGGGCCGCGACATAAGGATTTGCCATGGTGTCGTTATACTCCTGTTCCTTCTCAGCGAGAAAGGCCGCCGGGTCTTCAGCCCCTTGGGCCTCGCGGGAATAGAGAACCTCCACCGCACCCTTCCCGCCCATGACGGCAATCTCCGCAGATGGCCAGGCGTAGTTAATATCGCCCCGCAGGTGCTTGGAACTCATGACGCAATAGGCGCCGCCATAGGCCTTCCTGGTAACCACGGTCACCTTGGGGATGGTGGCCTCGGCATAGGCGTAGAGAATTTTGGCGCCATTGCGAATCACGCCATTATACTCCTGGTTGGTGCCGGGCAAAAAACCGGGGACATCGACTAAGGTAACCACCGGAATATTGAAGCAGTCACAGAAACGAACAAAACGGGCCGCCTTTATCGAGGAGTTGATATCAAGGACACCGGAGAGGTGCATGGGCTGGTTGGCAACAATGCCGACGCTATGGCCGTTATACCGGGCGAAACCGGTTATGATATTGGGTGCGAATTTGGCCTTGACCTCAAAGAAATCGCCGTTATCCACGGTGCGGACGATCACTTCCTTCATGTCGTACGCCTCGTTGGCATTCTCCGGGATCAGGATGTTGAGGGCTTCGTTCATCCGGTCAGGGGCATCGTCGCTCATGACCAGAGGGGCATTTTCCATATTATTCTGGGGCACAAAGGAGAGCAGTTTTTTCACGTAATCAATGGCGTCCATACCACTCTCAGCCGCATAATCGGCAACACCGCTCTGGGAGGCGTGCATGTCGGCGCCGCCAAGTTCCTCAACCGTGACATCCTCATGGGTCACCGATTTTACCACCTTGGGGCCGGTAAGAAACATATAGCTGTTGGTCTTGACCATGACGACAAAGTCAGTGAGGGCTGGAGAATAGACGGCACCGCCGGCACAGGGCCCAAATATCGCCGAAATCTGCGGCACAACACCGCTTGCCATGACATTCCGCAGGAAGATCTCTGAATAGCCGGCCAGGGCCTCGATACCTTCCTGGATCCGGGCACCGCCTGAATCATTGAGACCAATGACCGGCACCCCGTTCTTGATAGCCAGATCCATGACCTTACAAATCTTCTCGGCCAGGGTCTCAGACAGAGAGCCCCCCAACACGGTAAAATCCTGGGCATAGACATAGACCAGGCGACCATCCACCGTACCGTAACCGGTGACCACACCGTCGCCGAGAAACACCTTGTCCTGCATGCCGAAAGTATGACAGCGATGGGTCTTGAACATGTCGAACTCTTCAAAAGAGCCCTCGTCAAGCAGGGAATTAATACGTTCACGGGCAGTAAGACGTCCCTTGGCATGATGAGCGTCGATTCGCTCCTGACCGCCGCCGAGCCGGGCTTGGGCCCTTTTCTGCAGGAGATCCTCAAGTTTGTTCTGCATTAATGACATGATATATTCTGCTCTGGTCGGAATGATTCTTTAAGGGGTGTGCTCTTTCTTTGGGCAACAAAACTCGGTAAGCACACCGAAGCTGGACTTGGGATGGAGAAAAGCAACATCCTTGCCGCCAGCGCCTGGTATCGGTTTTTCATGGATCAAGGCACAGCCCTGATCTGCAGCCTGCAACAACTGCTTTTCTATATTATCACACTGGTAGGCTATATGATGGATGCCTTCGCCTTTTTTATCTAAAAACCGGGCAATGGGGCTGTCATCATGGGTTGGTTCAAGAAGTTCGATATGCACTTCACCCACCGTAAAGAAGGCTGTTTTCACCTTCTGTGACGCCACTGTTTCCTGGCGTTCACAGACAAGACCCAAGGCCTGCTCGTAAAATTTCCTTGCCTCGGCAATGGAACGTACAGCAATACCAATATGATCAATTTTTTTCAGCATTTAATGGTCATCCTTATATACG
>JBFFNX010000208.1:0-5772 GCA_041562995.1 Desulfurivibrionaceae bacterium | reverse complement strand
TCTTCCGCACGCTAATGTTTATGGCGAATCAGGAGGTAGAGCAAGAATGGTTGATGTAAAAGTGCTTTCTCTCAAGGGCTGCCAGGCAACGCCACCAACCATAGAACGTGTTGAGTCTGTCGCGAAAGAACTGAACATCGACATTGAGCTGCATATGGTTGTTATCGAAACGGCTGAGCAGGCCCAGGAAAACCGTTTCATCGGTAGCCCGACAGTACAAATTAATGGCTTGGAAATGGAGCCTGCTTTACGCAAAAGAGAACTTTTCGGGGTGACCTGACGGCGGTATGGGACATCGGCGGTGCCCCCCAAAGAAATGATCGTTAATGCTTTTAAAGAAGCAACAGATTAAGTAAACCAGCCCACCAGTTACAAAACCGGACCGTCCGGCCTAGGCGGCTTTTTTCATCGGCTCCGGGGCGCTTGCTTTGGGCGAGTCGACGGGTGGCCGGTGAGCTCGGTTGTTATGTTGTCGTGAGAAAATTAATTATAGGGGTTCAAGATGGGGCAGGCAAAAAGAAGAAAGATGTCAGGGGAAATGGATCTGTGGTTTCATGGGACGAATGAGTTTTTCTCTAGTTGGCTCTTGCCGGCCCCTGTATCTGCCGGCAACACCGGATTACTCTCCCATTCATTTATTTCACTGTCTAAAGATCGTGCCTTAGCACAGGGAGGTGGTGATATCGCCGGCGGCCTCTGCAGTGCCACATTGACAAAAGATGCCCGGGTGCTTGACCTGAGAAGGAAATCACCAGATTCTCTGCAACACTGGGAGCTGGTCAGGAAAACTGAAATTGGCCAACAGCATGCTCTTGCCGCCGATTACAACACATGGGAAAAGGCCTGTCAGAGTGGTGAAATTTTGGTCTTGATAACGGAAGATCAGCAGTATGAGAAAGAACTGCTAAAGGCAGAAGCAATAGTGAAATCAACGTCAGGCTATACCCTGCAAGAAAGGCAAAAGGCCTTTTTAGATGTTCAAAATTTCCCAAGAGTATGGATAGAAACCGTCATCGCTCCCGGGAAAACACTAGGCTATGATGCCGTGATCTGCTCGGAAATTGATAGAACGCGAGCTTCTGGGCGCACGACATGCACAAATCTCTATGTCTTCAACACCAAGGCGATCTCAGCCCCCAGCTGGATTCAAAAACCGGATATGCTTGCCTATGAAATGGCCCTCAAGGAGCTGAAAAGAAGTGACCTTTTTTCAACAAGTCCAGACTAGCCACCCCCCTGGCTTGACATAACAATACGTTCAATGCCGATCCGCGACACCGTGCGATCTTGTGAACTGGTTTTAGGAAAGAGGGAGCGATGTTTTTTGTCAGGGGTTTATGGTAATTGTCGTTTCCGCCAAGGAAAGAGCCACTCCGCGTATGACTATGATAGCCGCGTCCACGGCAACCGTTACAGGGGTAGCAAAGAGTCGTATGCTGTACTCTGAGAGTTTGCGCATGTTCGACTTGGGGACATAGTAAGACTGGTTCCCATCATCCTTAATAAAATCCATTTTCTTATCTCGTAGTTCCTGTGCCGTTATCTCGGTGTAAGCTATCTGGATATAGCCGTCTGGATCATACGATTGCCAGAGGGCGCTTGTGCAGCAAGAGCTGCATAACAAGAGGAGGGCGAATAAGATTGCTATGAGATTTTTCATCGGCTTGTTTGGCTGGGAGAACGGGTCGTTGCTGGCAGGTGGCTTGGCGCACTCTCGCTTTTTGTCCTTGGCAAGGGGAGACTCTCCATATTACTAACGAAGTATCATCTCAAGATCAAGACCGGTTATTCCCCAATCCCCCAAGCGCCCAAAGCCCCCCTTATCTCTCCGACTAGCCATCCATACGGGGAAAACTTGGATTCTCCCCATATTTCTATTGCCCATTTCTTCTTTAAGGGGATAAAAACAGGCCATGCCAACAATCGCCCCGCTTACCCGCACCGGCCGCTTCGCCTCCTAGAATGTAAACGATAAGGGGAGTGTCCCGGTTTGAAAGAGAAAAAGAAAATTCCAGCCCCTGGGAGATCAGGGAAAACAGAGCTTCTGGCCCCGGCTGGCAGTGTCGAGGCCTTTTTTGCCGCCCTGGACCATGGCGCCGACGCCGTCTTTTGCGGCCTCAAGGAGTTTTCCGCCCGGGCCCGGGCCCGGAATTTCAGCCTGGCCGATGTGGAGAGGATGACAACCTATGCCCACAGCCAAAAAAAACGGCTCTATGTAACGCTCAATACCTTGATCAAGGAGGCCGAGCTGCCCCGCCTGGTGGATCTCCTCGCTGCCCTTGCCGCTCTTAAGGTGGATGGGCTGATTATCCAGGATCTGGGAGTCTGGCGCCTGGCCCATCACCATTTTCCCCAATTACCCCTCCATGCCTCCACCCAGATGACCGTCCATAATGGCGCCGGGGTCAGGATGCTGGAGCAGATGGGCTTTAGGCGGGCAGTGCTGGCCCGCGAGCTGTCTCTGGCCGAGATTGCTGAGATCCGCAGTCAGACCACGATCGAGCTGGAACATTTTGTCCATGGCGCCCTCTGTTTTTCCATCTCCGGCCAGTGCCTATTTTCTTCAGCCCTGACCGGGATGAGCGGTAATCGCGGCCGCTGCGCCCAACCTTGCCGCCGCCGTCTGCATAACCACCAACAACCGGGCTACCATTTCTCCACCAGTGATCTGAGCGCCCTCGAGCTTCTCCCCCAACTGATCCAGGCCGGGGTGGTCAGTTTCAAGATCGAGGGACGGATGAAGAGTGCCGAGTATGTGGCCCGGGTGGTGGCGGCCTATCGCCTGATGCTCAATGCCCACGACAACCAGCGCAAGAACGCCCTCCAGGAGGCCGGCGAACATCTGGACCTCTCCTTTGGCCGGCAGACCACCAAGGGTTTTCTGACCGGTTTCGTGCCCACTGGCATTGCTGATTCAGACCAGCATGGCGCCTTGGGGCGTCATCTCGGTGATGTCGTTTCCCTCCGCGGCGGCATGATCGGTTTTCCGGCCAAAGAACGTCTGCATGTGGGAGACCGCATCCGTATCCAGCCGCAGAATGATCAGGCCGGCATCGGCTTTACGGTGCGGGAACTGTTCCGGGAAAAGAAAAAGGTGAAGGTGGTCAAGGCCGGTGATTTTGTGCACGTCAAGATCCCTGAAAAGGGCTTTTTCCGGGCGGGGGACGCGGTCTTCAAGGTGGGCGGCAAGCAGCTCTTTACCTTGAGCCCTGAGGCGTGTCTGGAGCGGCTGGCCAAGGTGGTGTTGTCGCCACCGACGGAGGAGGACGTAAGGCGGCGGCAGGACTCTGTCCGGCAGGCCCTGGCTGCTCTTGTGCCGAAAATGACGCCGGAACCGGCAGCCATGCCGGAACTCACGGTCCGTGGCCGGGAAATCCAGGATATCGGCGTGCTCGATGGGCAGCACCAGGTGGCCCGCCTGGAGCTGCCGCTGACCTTCAGCAATCTTGCCGCCCTCAAGGGGGTCGAGCGCCAGTTGGCTGAGAAGAAGGAGCGGGTGATCTGGGAGATCCCGGCCATGCTCTTTGGTGCCGAGTGGCTTGAATACCGGCGGGGTGTGCAGATGCTCCATGCGGCCGGATACCGGAGATTCAGGATTAACAATCTGGGTCATCTACCTTTGTTTGCAAGGCTTGCTGGTGTGATCCTGCTTGGCGGCTTCCGGTGTTACGCCTTGAACAGTCAGGCCGCCCTGGCCTGGCAGGAGCTGGGGCTTGCCGAGCTGACCCTGAGCCTGGAAGATGACCGCATAAATACCAGCGACCTCTACCATCGCTCCCTGGCAAACCCTCTGGCCCTGACGGTGTACAGCCCGGTCACCCTGCTCCTGTCGCGGATCCCGATCAAGGGCCTGCGTTCCGGCCATGTGCTCCATTCCGACAAGGAGGAGGAGTACTGTGTCGTCACCGACAGTGGCCTTACCGAGGTCATGAGCGGCAAGGACTTTTCGCTGCTGGGTCATCTGGGGGAGCTGCGAGAGATGGGCGGCGGCCGGGTCATTGTCGATCTCAGCCATTGCGGCGCGGTTTCAGCAAAAGGCCGCCAGGTCCTGGCGGCCTTGGCCTTGGATCAGCCTCTGCCGGAGACCTTTACTTTTAACTATGTACGGGGACTTACCTGATCTCAGGCCAGTGGCAGGCAAGAAGGGGGACACTCCCCATATTTCTAGGCCTCATCTCAAGACCGGTTATCTTTTGCCGGCGGGGTAAGGGGTCCCTGGCACGCCGGCTTGACAGGATTTTTACGATATGAGGTGCTGGGGACGCCGTCAACATAGATGCCTTCCAGGTAGGAGAGTTTCCGTGGCAGCTGTTTCACCGCGCCCCTGCTGACCAGAAATGTTGCCTGCCGACCGACCGTGAGCGTACCCAGCCTCTCCATGCCGAAGAATTGGGCGCCATTTTCCGAGGCGCAGCGGATGGTTTCCTCTAATGAATAGCCGGCCTTGATGAATAATTTCATCTCCTCGGCCATTGACTCGCCATGGAGGATGCCCACACTGCCGGCCCCGGTGCCCACAGCCGTTTTCACCCCCAATTTCCTGGCATAACGCAGTTGGCTGAGTTGTTCGGCCAGCGTCTTTTTCCACCAGGCCTCGGCGCCGGGGACCGGTTTCCCCGGGGCCACATAGCGCGTCGAGAAACGGCAACACACAGAGCCGCCAGTGCCCGCACTGTCCAGGGCGCTCTTGGCCCGCAGCAGGCTGGGAATCCACAGCACACCCTTGGCCGCCATTGTCCTGAGATTGTCCTCGCCCATACCATATCCCTGTTCAAGGGCATCACACCCCGCCGCCAGCGCCTCCTCCACCTGTTGGCGGCCGTTGGCCACCACCACCGTCTTTTTTCCGCCTCTGTGGTGGAGAATATGGCAGAGGTCGTCATGGGTGAGCAGATAATAGTGGGTTTGCTCGGCGTCGATATTGGCGGAATAGGCGATCTTGATAAAGTCACGGCCTGCCGAGCTGTCTGCGGCACTGTGCCTGCTCCGGCAGAGAGGGCCGGCCGAACGAATGGCAATGATGCTGCCCGGTGCCATCCCCTCTTGATACCGTTCGACCTGGTCATTATCAGCGCTGTCGGCCACACCCAGCACGCCGTGGGCATGGCAATCGTGGATATGCCGCTTAACCAGGGCGGCCTTTTTCGTAAAGTCAGCCTCTTCAGCGGCTAACTGCACCCTGCTGTCCACGGAGGGCGATCGCGTAAGCGATACGCTGCAGTCAACCAGCGCCGGTAAAAGGGTGCAGTGCGACAAGTCGTCGATTGTCGTCTTGTCATGGCGGGGAAGGTCTGTGGCGGGGCCAATGGCGGTTATAATGCCGTCCTGCACGGCCAGAAAGACATTGCGGCGCACATCGGCGCCGCTGCCGTCGATAAAGCTTCCCGCCACTATGAATCGTGTTCCGCCCATGACATTTGTTTCCTAATGAATTATTCAAGAATAATATTAATGTGCTGTTTGGCCATACGTCTCGGTATCACCTTATATGATGATTACTGCCCACTGCCTGAAAATTGCCTTAAAAACATATAACAAGTCACGCAAGCTGACAGCGAATTTAAATTGGGCTTGGCTCACGTTTATCAATCTCCCTGGATCCACGCAACCATGAACGAACGTTTTTACGATATTACCCGGAGAGCGACGGGGGCCGAAGAGATCTTCAAGATCGAAGATATCCAGACCCTGTGGAGTGGTTACGGGACGATCATGCGCTATGGTCTCAAGGGTGGTGACAGAAAGACCGTCGTGATCAAACATGTCAAGCTG
>JBFFNX010000207.1:0-5834 GCA_041562995.1 Desulfurivibrionaceae bacterium | reverse complement strand
GAATGAACCCCGAACTCCCGGGCCTCATAGGAGGCAGCCGACACCACGCCCCGCTCCGAGGTGCCGCCGACAATGACCGGTAAACCGGCAAGCTCGGGGTTGTCCAGCACCTCTACGGAGGCATAGAAGGCGTCCATGTCGAGATGGATGATGGCCCTGTTTGTCATTCCTGAGGGTTATCTTTGTCTGAATTCATCCCGGCCAGCTCTCGCAAAATCTGGAGATTCTCGCGGTCTTCGGCCAGATCCTCCCCCTTGGGCGTTTCCAGGGTCATGGGGATCTGGGCCAACCGTTTGTCCGTCATCAGCAGACGAAAACCCTCCAGCCCAATCTCCCCCTGACCGATATGATCGTGGCGGTCCACCCTCGAGGCCAGGGGCTTCTTGGAGTCATTGATATGGATAAAGTGAAGGTGCTGCAGGCCGATGATCCGCTCAAAATCTGCCATGGTCTTGGTAAAGGCCTGCTCGCTGCTGATATCATAGCCGGCCGCAAAGATATGGCAGCTATCCAGGCAGACACCAAGCCGTCCTGGATTGCTACTGGCAGCCCGGATGGCGGCAATCTCCTCAAATCGGGCGCCCAGGGCAGTGCCCTGGCCAGCGGTGGTCTCAAGAAGGATCATGGGCTGCTCAGCATCGGGGGCCAAAGCAAAGGCCTGATCCAGGCTCAACGCCACCCGGACGATCCCTTCCTCCACACCGGCCCCGCCATGGGAGCCGGGATGGATAACAATATGGGGGATGGCCAAGGCCTGGCTGCGGACAAGCTCGTCTGCCAGGGCCTTCACCCCTTTGCGCTGCCCTTCTTCAGTGGCGGCAGCCAGATTGATAAGATAGGAGGCATGGACGGCAATGGGATAGCTCCCCCACTCCTGCCAGGCCTCGCTAAAGAGGCGGGCCTCTTCAGCGCTGACCGGTTTGGCCTGCCACTGCCTCTGGTTGCGGGAAAAGATCTGCAGGGCCGTGCCCTGCACCTGTCTGATCCGGTCAATGGCCAGATGCAGACCGCCTGACACGGACATGTGGGCGCCTAAAAACATGAAAGTACGTCTCCTGATTTTTTTTGCCTGTTTACGGGACGGTGATTTTTATTTATATGTCATTTATCACTTTTTTCCATGATTTAGATCATAAATTCCAGCCCAAAAAATGAAGTATAGCCGTCACGACCTCCCCACCCTGCTTGCCGAGCTCGACAAGGGCCGCCTGCACCCTGTTTATCTGATCTTTGGTGAGCGCTACCTCTGCGCCCTGGCCGCCCAGGATATCATCCACCGCATCCTCCCTGATGAGGCCAGCCGCAAACAGAACATGCGAACCGTCGACGGCGACCAGGAAGACGTCAGCCAGACCATGAACGAGCTGCGCACCTTCAGTCTTTTTGGCGGTCGCCAGGTTACCCGTGTCCTTGATTCCCGTCTCTTTCATTCCAAGGCAGTGGGCCAGCCGATCTGGGACAAGGCCCTCAAGGCCCACAATAACAACGAACAACAAAAAGTGGCCCGCTACCTGGCCCAACTTGCCGTCCTTGGAGGCCTTGCTGCCGATGATGACCTCAGCGAACTCAGCGGCGGCCAGTGGCAGAAACTCTTTGGCTTTGCCCAGCCCCAAGATGTGGCCTGGACCAAGGGTATTTCCCTGCTCCCCGAGGGCGAAGCCCGCGCCGCCACGGATAAGGCCGCCCTGGTGCAGGCCACCCTGGAAAAGGGGATCCCGGAGAAAAATCATCTGATCCTGCTGGCAGAAAACGTCGATAAGCGCAAAAAACTCTTTAAAACCGTTGATGAGATCGGCGTTATTGTCGATCTGTCAGTGGAAAGCGGTCCAGCCTCGGCGGCCCGCAAGGACCAGGATGCGGTGATTCGTGATTTGGTCAACCAGACCTTCAGCCAGATGAACAAAAAACCAGGACCCAGGGTTCTTGAGATGATCCTTGACCGCGTGGGTTTTCATCCGGTGGCGGCGGTGCGGGAGGCGGAGAAACTCTGCCTCTACTGTGACGAGGCGGCAGTGGTGACCAGTGATGATGTCAATGCCGTTACCGGCCAGACCAGAGAGGAGGCGCTCTTTGAACTCAACGACGCCTTTGCCTGCCGCGACTTGAGCAGGAGCCTCTATCTCCAGGGTCGGCTGCTGCGGAGCGGCCTCCACCCCCTGGTGATCATTTCTGCCCTGCGCAACCTGATCCGCCGCCTCCTCTTTCTCCGGGCCCTGCAGGACAAAAGCACGCCGTCTTACCAACCTGGCCAGGCCTACCCAGTCTTTCAGAAGGGGTATCTCGCCGCCCTCAAAGAGACGCTGGGAGACAATGAGTTTTTAAAGGGCCATCCCTTTGTCATTTACAAGGGATTTCAGCAGGCCGAGGCCTTTACTCGTCAGGAACTCACCAATGCCCTGGCAGCCTTGCTTTTAGCAGAATTTAAATTAAAAGGGTCAGGAATACGAGAGTCTTTGATTTTAGAGAACTTTTTCTTTTCCATGCTTGTCTAGGGTGAGTAGTTACTCCAGAAAGACAGGGTGGTACGTTGACTATTAAGGAGTAGTTTGCGACAATGGCAATAGCAGAAAATGACGTAAAAGGCGGGGTGGCCACCGAACAGCGGCGCAAGGTCAAAGAGCCTCCGATGTTCAAGGTTTTGCTCCATAACGATGACTACACCACCATGGATTTTGTGATCATGATTCTGGAATCCGTCTTTCATAAAAAGGCGGAGGATGCTGCCCGGATCATGATGAATGTTCACCAGAAGGGGATGGGCGTTGCCGGGGTCTATACCAGGGATATGGCCGAAACAAAGGTCGCCCTGGTTCATGATCTGGCCCGCCAGCATGAACATCCTTTGAAATGTTCCCTTGAACAGCTGTAAACGACTTACAATTTAACGATGGCCAAGTAAGGAGTTGAGATACATCGACTTGTTTACAGCGCCATCAGATGTAGGACCCGGCAAGATGATAAGTCAAAAAGTCGAAATAGCCTTGGTTATGGCCATTCGTGAGGCCAAAACCAGGCGTCACGAACATGTCACGGTGGAGCACATCCTCTACGGTCTGCTCCACGACGACCTGACGCGCCGGATTATTATCGGTTGCGGCGGCAATGTTGACAGTCTCAAGCTCAACCTGGAGTCTTTCTTTGCCAGCAATATGCCGATACTGGACCCAGATTTGCCTGCCGATCCCATCCAAACCATCGGCTTTAACCGTGTCCTGCAACGGGCCATTGCCCATGTGCAGAGCAGTGGCAAGAACGAGGTGGATTCCGGCGATGTGCTGGCCGCCATTTTCAACGAACCCGACTCCTTTGCCGTCTATTATCTTGAATCTGAGGGCCTGGTCCGCCTGGATGTGGTGGACTATATCTCCCACCGTCTTGACCAGCAAGACCCCTTCAATATTAGCCACAAAAGCTGCTGCCCCGAGGATGTCCAGAAGGGCTCAGCCCTGGAGGCCTACACCACCAATTACAGTCAGCGCGCCGCTGAGGGCGCCATTGATCCGCTCATCGGCCGTAAGCCCGAGCTTGAGCGCATTATGCAGGTCCTCTGCCGCCGCAAGAAGAACAACCCCCTGCTGGTTGGCGAGCCTGGGGTCGGCAAGACAGCCCTGGCCGAGGGCTTGGCCCTCAAGGTCCACCAGGGTGAGGTGCCCGACCTGTTAGCCAAATGCCAGCTCCACCTTCTTGACATGGGAGCATTGCTGGCCGGCACCAAGTACCGGGGTGATTTTGAGGAACGCCTCAAGGCCGTGATCAGCGAGGTGGAAAAAGACCCCAATATCATCCTCGTCATTGACGAGATTCATACCATTGTCGGGGCCGGCTCCACCAGTGGCGGCAGTATGGATGCCTCCAACCTTCTCAAGCCAGCCCTGCAAAACGGCAAGCTGCGCTGTATCGGTTCGACCACCTATGAGGAGTATAAGAGCTATATTGAGAAGGACCGCGCCCTGGCCCGCCGTTTTCAGAAAATTGACGTGGAAGAACCCTCGGTGGATGAGACCTTCGCCATTCTCAAGGGCTTAAAATCCAACTACGAGAAGCATCACGACCTCACCTACTCCAATGCCGCCATCAAGGTGACGGCCGAGCTTGCCGATCGCTACCTCAATGACCGCTTTCTGCCCGATAAGGCCATTGACGTCCTTGATGAGGTGGGCGCCGCTTTCCGCCTGCAGCGCGGCAAGGGCAAGAGCCGAACCATCACCGTGCGTGACGTGGAGGCGACCATTGCCAAAATGGCCCGCATCCCGGCCAAGAATATCTCCGGCTCTGACGCCGAGCAGCTCAAGGGGTTGGACGGCACCCTGAAACTCCTCATCTTCGGCCAGGACCATGCCATTGATGCCCTGGTGACCTCGGTCAAACGGAGCAGGGCCGGCTTGAGTGATCCCCTGCGCCCCACCGGATCCTTTCTCTTTGCCGGCCCGACCGGGGTTGGCAAGACAGAGGTGGCCCGCCAGCTCGCCCGGGCCATGGGTGTCCATTTTGAGCGCTTTGACATGTCAGAGTACATGGAAAAGCATGCGGTGGCCCGCCTCATCGGCGCTCCTCCAGGTTATGTGGGTTTTGACCAGGGCGGTCTGCTCACCGATGCCATCCGCAAGCATCCCTACAGCGTTCTGCTTCTTGACGAGATTGAAAAGGCCCACCCGGATATCTTCTCCATCCTGCTCCAGGTGATGGACCACTCGTCTCTCACCGACAACGCCGGCCGCAAGGCGGATTTCCGTAATGTGATCATCATCATGACCACCAATGCCGGAGCCCGGGAGATGAGCGGCCAGGCCATGGGCTTTGTCAGCCAGAACAAGGGCAAGGACCAGAAGGCCATCAAGGATCTCTTCGCGCCGGAGTTTCGCAACCGTCTCGATGCTATTCTCTCCTTTAACCAGCTTGATCTCGATATTTTGGAAAAAATCGTCGATAAACTCATTCTTGAGCTTTCCGCCCAGCTTGCCGAGCGTAAGGTCGCCATCACCCTTACCGCAGAGGCCCGCAAATGGCTGGCCAAGCATGGTTTTGATCCTGATTTCGGCGCCCGCCCCCTGCGCCGGCTGGTCATGGCGGAGATAGGCGACGCCCTTTCCGAAGAGATCCTCTTTGGCAGGCTCCAGAAAGGCGGCAATGTCACGATTGACCGCACTAAAGACGGTTTCAGCTTCTCCTATGACTCCTGAGCAACAGATACGCATGCCCCACTCTCCGCACCCGCGCTATGTAAACCATGGAGCTGCACCACCATGCAGCCAGCCATAACTTGTGGATACACTTTAACTTTTTTATACCTGAGGTGAATTATGATCGAAGTGAAGAAAATGTACCTGGTATCTGCCCTGGCCCTGAGCCTCGCCCTCACCGGTTGCTCAAGCGACAGCACCGACACGGCGGAAAAAGCCGGTGATCCGGCTGCAAGCCATATGGCAGACAGCCATGATGCCAACGCACCTCACACTATGCAGGTGGGTGAGCCTGTTATGGATGATGCCTTGACCGGCACCGTTGTCGAGACCTTCAACAGTGGCGGCTATACCTATATGCAGCTTGACAATGGCACCGATAAGATCTGGGCGGCTATTGGCCAGGCCCAGGTTGAAAAGGGTCAGGAGATCAGCCTGGCCAACGGCCCGGTGATGAAAGATTTCCACAGCCCATCATTAAACCGTACCTTCCCGGAGATCGTCTTTTCCTCTGGGATGCAGAGCGCTGCCGGCATGGCCAGCCCCCATGGCACCATGATGCCCCAAGCGCCGGCAACTACGGGCGGTTCCGCTGAAGAAAATTTCATGGCCGCTCTGACCACCGGCGCCCCGACGGCGCCGGCCATGGATCCT
>JBFFNX010000206.1:0-5888 GCA_041562995.1 Desulfurivibrionaceae bacterium | reverse complement strand
TAAGATGACCCGGGATCTTCTCCTCGGCAAAAGGAGCCTCGAGCAATTTAACCTCGAGTTGGACAACAGGCGGCGCTATACAGAAACGATCTTGCAGAATGTCCCGGCCGGGGTTATTTCCCTGGACAGCAAGGGTCGGATCACCTCGATAAACACCTTTGCCAAGACCCTGCTTAATATTGACCCGGAACGCCTTCTCGGCCATGATTATAAGCGAGTTCTCGCCCCCCAGCACAGCGCCGTTCTTGACCATTTTTATGGCGAACTTGCCCGGACCGACAAGATGTCCCTGGAGATGCCGCTCCAACTTTCAGTGGGCAACGAGACCTTTTCCCTACGGGTGAAGATTACGCGTCTCCATGATGAAAGTGGTGAAAATCTGGGCGTTGTGCTGGTCTTTGATAATCTCACCGAGCTTGAAAAGGCCCAGCGTATGGCGGCCTGGCGCGAGGTCGCCCGCAGGATCGCCCATGAGGTAAAAAATCCCTTAACCCCCATCCAGCTCTCGGCTCAACGCCTGCGTAAGCGATATCTTGACAAATTGGCCGGAGAGGGTGATATTTTTGATCTGTGCACCAAGACCATTATCAGCCAAGTGGATGAGTTGAAGCATCTGGTCAGTGAGTTTTCCAGTTTTGCCCGGATGCCGGCGGTCCAGAAGAAAAGCAGTTCCCTGGAGGAGATGGCTCGCGAAACCTTGGTTATGTACCAGGAGGGCCATAAGGAGGTGACATTCAATCTCCTCTGCCCCCAGCAGATCCCCGCTTTTCTTTTTGATCGCAAGCAAATGGAAAGGGTGCTGATAAATTTTCTTGATAATGCCGTTGCTGCCGTTCCTGATAAAAATGGCGAGGTGACCGTGGAGTTGACGGTGGATCCGGGCCAGAACCAGGTATTTCTTGAGGTTCGCGATAATGGGCCAGGGGTGGGTGATGAGGACAAGCTTCATCTCTTTGAACCCTATTTTACCACCAAGAAGACAGGCACTGGACTGGGCCTTGCCATCGCCACCACCATTGTTGCCGATCATGGCGGCTATATACGGATTAAGGATAATCTACCCACCGGGGCCCGCTTTATCGTAGAGCTACCCTTGGTGACATAGGAAGAGCATGGCGAAAAAAATTCTCATAATTGATGATGAAGAAACCATTCGAGAGTCCGTGGCCGGCATCTTGAGCGATGAAGGATTTACACCGCTCACCGTAGCCAGTGCCAAGGAGGCCTTTACCCTTCTTGAGACAGAGACTGTCCAGGCGGTTCTTCTCGATATCTGGATGCCTGAGATGGACGGTATGGAGGCCCTGCCGATAATTAAGGAACTCTATCCCGATCTGCCGGTGATCATGGTTTCCGGGCACGGCAATATTGAGACCGCGGTGCAGGCCACTAAAATGGGGGCCTTTGATTTTATCGAAAAACCGCCTTCCTACGATAAGATTATTCTGGCGATCAGCAATGCCCTGCAATTTTCACGGCTGGCCAGGGAAAATGAAATTTTACGGGAGCAGCAGGGCCAGAAATCAGAACTGACAGGTATATCAAAGGCTATCACCGCTATTCGTGAGCAGATTTTCAGAGTGGCTCCCACCCCGGCCTGGGTATTGATCAGGGGCGAACATGGTACCGGTAAGGAACTTGCCGCCCAGATGATCCATAGCCACTCACTGGCCAAAGATAAACCCATGATCGAGGTGAACTGCGCTGCTATTCCCGAAGAACTTATTGAAAGCGAGCTCTTTGGCCATGAAAAAGGGGCGTTTACCGGGGCCACCACCAGCAAGCGCGGCAAGTTCGACCTGGCAGACGGTTCAATCCTTTTTCTTGATGAGATAGGCGACATGAGCCTTAAGTCTCAGGCCAAGGTGTTGCGTATTCTCCAGGAGCAGAAGTTTGAAAGGGTGGGTGGCTCAAAGACTATTTCTGTTGATGTGCGGGTTATAGCCGCCACCAATAAGGATCTGGAGGCGGAAATTGAAGCAGGGACCTTCCGGGCCGATCTTTTTTACCGCCTCAATGTGGTGCCCATCACCATTCCTCCCCTGCGCGAACGGCTTGAGGATTTGCCCCTCTTGGTGGAAGATCTGATGGAGAATTTTCAACGTAAAGGTTTTGGCAGAAAGAAATTTCTACCCGGTGCCATCCATGCCATGCAGCGCCATGATTGGCCTGGTAATGTGCGGGAGTTACGGAATTTTTTGGAAAGGATCTCTATCATGTGTACGGATGAGGAGGTTACCGGTGAGATGATTGTCCAGATTCTTGGTGGTGGGGCAGGTGGCATCCTGGATGGCAGAGGCGCCTCAGCTCCGCCATCCCGGGCCGACAATGCCTCGTGGTTCGGGAGTATGCAATTTAAGGATGCCAAGAAGCAGTTCGAGGCGGATTTCCTGCAGGCCAAGATTGCTGAAAATGATGGTAATATCTCAAAAACAGCCGAACAGATTGGTATGGAACGAAGTCATCTCCACAAACGGATTAAGGCCCTGGGGCTTGATTAGCCCTCGGGCTCCAAGAAGAGGGGGGAGTCAACGTGTGGCTTTTTCTCCTTATTTGATTCATCGCCAACCATGATTAATGTTTGCAGTTTACGGTTTAATGGCTTGCCGAAGATCGCAGCACGTTGAGCTATTACCAAGGTGCCGGGAACGGTTAACCGGCAACTGTAATCAGAATAACCAGGGCAAGTTAGCTTTAATGTGGGCTGAAGACGTGTGTTTTAAAAAAGCAACAAGGTGTGAGAACAAACATGAGTGACGATAAAATGGGTTTGCCCAGTGAAAAGGATTTGGAGCGGGAGCTGGGCGATTATCTCAGTAATAAATATGGTGGTCAGGTCAAAATCGTCTCTGCCGGCATGCTGCCCCTTGTCAAGAACAAGGAGGTGGAGCAGCGGGCCGAGCGGCGGGCTGAAGAGGCCTTTCATTTTGACCTCAAACCTGAGGAATTGGTCAAATATCTTGATGAGTATGTGGTCCAGCAGGATGAGGGGAAGGCGGTCCTTGCCACCAAAATCTGTACCCATTTCAACCGGATTCGCCACGAACTGGAAACCGGCCGGGCTGTAAAACGGCAGGTGGGCAGGATTAAATCAAATGTCTTGCTCATCGGTCCCACCGGTGTCGGCAAAACATATCTTGTTAAACTCATTGCCCGTCAGCTTGGCGTGCCCTTTGTGAAAGGGGATGCCACCAAATTTAGTGAAACCGGTTATGTCGGCGGCGATGTCGAAGACCTGGTGCGTGATCTGGTCCGTGAGGCTGATGATGATATCAGCAAGGCCGAGTATGGCATTATCTACGTTGATGAGGTCGATAAGATTGCCGCCAGTCCCAATCGCCTTGGTGCTGATGTCTCAAGGGCCGGGGTGCAGCGGGCCTTTCTGAAACCCATGGAAGAGACTGATGTTGAGCTTAAGGTTCCCCATGATCCTGTTTCCCAACTTGAGGCCATGGAGCATTACCGCGCCACGGGTAAGCGGGAAAGAAAGGTGGTTAATACCCGTAATATCCTCTTTATCATGAGTGGCGCCTTTGTCGGACTTACCGATATTATCAAGAAGCGCCGCAATGAACACTCCATGGGTTTCGGCAGCAAGGTGGAGTCGAAAAAAGAGGGGAATAGACATTTTCAAGAGGTGATGGCCGAAGACCTGATTGCCTACGGTTTTGAGAGCGAATTTGTGGGCCGCTTGCCGGTGGTTACCGCCTTAAATGATTTGAGTCAGAAAGATTTTGTGGAGATACTCTCCAGTCATAATTCGGCCGTGGTTCTTGGCAAGAAACAGGATTTTAATGCCTATGGTATTAAAATCAGTTTCGAGCAGGAAGCCTTTGAGGCCATCGCCGCGAAGGCGGTGCTGGAAAAAACAGGGGCCAGAGGGCTGCTCAGCGTCATGGAGAAAACCTTGCTGCCTTTTGAAAAAAGCCTGCCCTCAACGCCCATCCGTCATCTGGTCGTTTCAAGGGAAATTGTCGAGGATCCGCAAGGCGGCCTGGTCAAGATGCTTGCTGAACAAGGCAACGGCTATCATAAACGGCGCTATAATGAGTTGCGCCTCCTCGAATATGCCCGCCTGGTGGAAATTATTGAACGGTCCAATGGTGATTTCTTGCGCGAGCACGCCGTGGAGATTACGGCAAGCAGGCTCAATATGATGGCCAGTTATTGCCTGGAGGAGTTCATGGATGTCCGGGATGTCTGTGCTGATTTTGTCGAGATGATCCACCACATTCGTGATTATGCGGCGACCGTTTCCGTGGATTGCAATATCAATATTATTTTTGATGAGGCGGCCGTTGACCTTATCTTACAAAAAAGCAGATTGACTATCTCGTCCGTGGACGAGGTGTGCCTGAAGATGTTTGCTTACCTTGATTATGGATTGCGTCTTATCGGTCAGAAAAGGAATGATGGTGAACTCATCATTCCGGTTGAAGGCGTTGAATCACCTGAGACCTTTATCAATGAAGTTCTTGATGAGAATTTTAAGCTATAGAATGAGTAGGTAAGGAATGTTGAGAAGGTATCGAAGGTAAAGAAGTTGAAGACCTTCAGCCGAATCTCTACATTCTCTAACTTCTTTAAAAAAAAGGAGCTCCCCATGGTTTTTCCAGAATATCGTCCCCGCCGTATGCGCCGCAACCCCCAGATGCGTTCCCTGGTCAGAGAAACCCGTCTTTCTCCGGAGCAGCTTATCTATCCGCTTTTTGTCAGGCACGGCAAGGGCATCAGGGAGGCTATCCCCTCCATGCCCGGGGTTTTTCGGCTGAGTGTTGACCAGCTTGGTGCTGAGGCCAAGGAGCTGTTGGGGCTCGGTATCAACCATGTCATTTTATTTGGTCTACCTGAAAAAAAAGACGCTGCCGGGTCCGGTTCTCATGCCAAGGATGGCATTATTCAGACCGCCATCAGGGAACTCAAAAACAAGGCTCCCCAACTCATGGTTTCAACCGATGTCTGTATGTGTGAATACACCGATCATGGTCATTGCGGCATTCTGGAAGGCGGCCACGTCAATAACGATGTGACCCTGGAAATCTTGGGCAAGATTGCCCTGTCCCATGCCCAGGCCGGTGCCGATATTGTCGCCCCCTCCGACATGATGGATGGCCGGGTGGGTGAGATCAGGGCGGTGCTTGATGACAACAATTACGACATGGTGCCCATTATGAGCTATGCCGTCAAATATGCCTCAGCCTTTTACGGGCCCTTCCGTGATGCTGCCGAGTGTGCACCCCAGGAAGGCGACAGGCAGGGCTATCAGATGGATCCGGCCAACAGCCGGGAGGCTATCCGTGAGGCGACCTTGGATGTGGATGAGGGGGCAGATATTCTGATGGTCAAGCCGGCAGTGGCCTATCTTGACATCATCCGTTCCCTTCGTGAGGAATTTGATCTGCCCATTGCTGCCTATCATGTCAGCGGTGAGTATGCCATGATCAAGGCGGCCGCCGCCAATGGCTGGATTGATGGCGATCGGGTCATGCATGAAACACTGCTCTCCATCACCCGGGCTGGCGCCGATATTATCATCACCTATGGGGCCAAGGAGATGGCCAAGATCCTTAACGGCTGATCTGCTTTTTTACCGCAATTCTTGAGCCCAGACCAGGACTCAAGAATTGCGGTGTAGTCATCTGCTGCCCTGATCAGGGCGGTGATTTTCCCTATCCCAGTGTCAGGCGGTTGCGGCCAGCCTTCTTGCTTTCATAGAGGAGGGTGTCTGCCCGTTTCATCAGGCTGTCAATGGTGTCGTCATCGCTGACCATGGTGGCGCCGCATGAGATGGTGACCTGCAGTTTGCCCTTGTCATGGGGGAGGTAGGATGTCTCTACCAGGATCCGTAGTTTGTTGCCGAGGTTGAGGAGATCTTTTTCTGTGATGTT
>JBFFNX010000205.1:0-5912 GCA_041562995.1 Desulfurivibrionaceae bacterium | reverse complement strand
TCCCCCCACTCAGCTTTAAATACATTGATAGTTCTATCTTCCTGATCTTTTAAACCATGCTCCTTAAAGCTTTTTAATGCATTGACTCTTGTGTCAACTACAAAGCTCATTACCCGATACATTAGAGCTATATTGGGGCAGACAAAATTGTCTAATACAGGCTCTTTCCCTTGCTGCTGCTCTTTTGATAATTTACTAAAATCAATGCGGATCTTATGCTTCTGTCCGCATTTATCACAATCCAATATCTGTTCTCTGATATCCATAATTTTCTATGAGCTAACATGGTGCTATACAGCACGGGCTAATCGGTTATAGGCTGCGTGCAGCATATCCCAATCGGGCCCGTACTGCGTAATATTTTTCGGGTTGTCATTGAGTGATAACACGGAATATTAACGGTAATTCTCAATGCATACCACTTTTTCTTGTTGGGTTTCTTTTTTTTGGCAACGTCAGCAGCCTCATAGATGACTCTACTTAACGTGGCCTCAGCCTGAAAATAGCGCTCGGGAAGGTCCTTGGGGCTTGTGGCCAGTAAATCAATATCCTCTTTGCGGAGAGGGGCAAACTGATGTTTTTTCTCTTTGGTGGTTTTAGGTCGAAGAAGCAACATGCCGTAAACAAGATCACTTTCTTTAATGCGAACCATTTCGACAGGTCGCGTCTTCACATAGATTGACAGCCAGCGGACACCCAGGCCCACCTTAAAGGGGGCGATGCGTTTTACTTCCTCAACTATTCTACTCTGTTCAGGCTTGCTGACGATGTTGCGCATGCCGAGGGTGTATTTAACCTCTGGCAGCTCAGGCTTTTTGAATTTGTTTTCTCTTACTCAACCCACTCAAAAAATTGGTTCAGTCATGACCTCATATTGTGCAGGGTCTTTTTTGATATGCTGGTTTGTTCGTTAAAGAAATCTTCGATCCTGCCAGGACATGGGGATAGGTGACCATGAGGATCATCCGTCCTAGTAGGGAAAGAGAGCTTGCCATGGTGACAAGAGTTGGCGTGTAACCCTGCCTGAAAAAGAATAAAAAAAAGCCGATGCTTGGGAGGAGCATCGGCTTTTTTCACCTTCTGGTGCAGGAAGGTGAGGAGAGAAAAAAATGAAGAAAGGAGTGAATGCGTTTTATGCAGTCATATTATTTTAGACTCGTCT
This sequence comes from Desulfurivibrionaceae bacterium, assembly GCA_041562995.1. Lineage (GTDB taxonomy): Bacteria > Desulfobacterota > Desulfobulbia > Desulfobulbales > SURF-16 > BM506. Next base: position 4,750 of record JBFFNX010000205.1, on the reverse strand, counting down.
CATGGAGAAGGGTTCCATTATTTTGAGGAATCGATATGTATCGCTTCTTGTATTGGTATTTTCTATTTGATTTATCGGGACTGTCGAATAATATAGCTGCCTATCATTACTTCTTTAACCGAGGAAACGCCCATAATGTCGAGTGCCTGGAAAACATACTGAGAAAGCCGGAACGGCAAACGGCCCGGTTCGGGTCGGCAATATTGCTGGCGATTTTTCCTCTCCCTCTGATCCTTCTTCCCCATCCGGCCACCATCCTGCTTGGTGAAGAATCTCGGGAGCGCAATAGTTACCAGCGTAACCTGTAGATTCCCCAAAGGAGGATATCCCATGCTTGAAATAACCCATTCCGCTCTGACTAATATCAAGGATTATCTGCGCCAGCAAAAAGTCGAATCCCCCATCCGGGTCACCATGCTCTCCGGCGGCTGTGACGGGCCCAGCCTGAGGCTGGCCATCGATGAGGCTAAGGAGAATGACGACAATTTTGACCATGACGGGGTCACCTTTGTGGTGGAGAAGTCTCTCTTTGCTACTTGCGGCAAGGTCACGGTCGATTTTATCGAGAAAAGCGCTGGAGGCTGTGGCTGCGGCGCTAGTGGTGGCTTCACCGTCACCAGTGAAAAGCCCTTAAGTGGTGGCGGTTGCAGTTGTTCCTGCACCTCGGGTTCCTACGGTTGATGCAATCCAAAAAAATAATGGGAGTGGAAAATATACTATGAAAAAAATAACCTTTATTGCCTTGTCACTTTTCTGTCTGCTCAATGTGGCAGCCATGTTTGATTCTTTTAACTACCTGGCTGCCGACCAGTTCAAGGAGTGGCTTACTACCGGTAAGCCGGTGATCATCGTCGATATCCAGGTGAAGGATGAGTTTGCCGCCCACCATTTTCCCGGCTCCATCGAGACCAATGCTTTTCCGGTGGAGACGGAGGCCCAGCGTCACATGATTGCTCCGGCCGTGGCCATCTATCAGCAGAGTGGTCATGATGTGGTGGTGGTCTGTCCCCGCGGTGGTGGTGGCGCCAAGAGATGCTACTCCTACCTGAAGAGCCAGGGAGTGCCCGAAGAAAAACTCACCATTCTCACCGGCGGTGTTGCCAAGTGGCCCTATCGTGACATGCTGGTGACAGGTAAATAATCATTGCTGACGGCGGCTTCAGCACCTCGTCAGCCAAGGAGAACAAATATGAGCAGTTTTGAGATAAAGCCCTACCCCGAGGTCTGGCAAGCCCTGGATATGGATGTGGCGCGCTTTGACAAGATGCGTCTGATGATGGGCGAGATGTATGAGAAGGCCTATCTTGGTCAGCAAAACAGGCCGGCCGGTATGGCCTATTTTGATAATATGATCGCCGAAATCCATGGCGGTCGGGTCAAGGAGCTGCTGGCCGCCAAGGCTGAGGGGCGGCCGGTGATCGGCACCTTCTGTGTCTATATCCCGGAAGAGATCGTCCTGGCGGCCGGCGGCATCTGTGTCGGCCTCTGCGGCGGCTCCCAGGGCTCGGTGCCGGATGCCGAAAAAATCCTGCCCCGCAATATCTGCCCCATGGTCAAGTCGGCCTTTGGTTTCAAGGCCGCCCGGATCTGTCCCTATTTCCAGGCCGTGGATTTCGTCTATGGCGAGACCACCTGCGATGCCAAGAAAAAGACCTGGGAGATTCTGGATAAGATGGTGCCCACCTATGTCATGGAGATCCCCCAGTGCAAGAATCCCCGCGACATCGCTCTTTGGAATGAGGAGGTCAAGGATTTCAAGGCCAAGGTGGAAGAGGTGGCCGGTAAGACCATCAGCGAAGCGGACCTGGCTGCTGCCATCAAGGTCATGAACAACAAGCGCCGCGCCCTCCAGAGGTTGAACTCCCTGCGCCATCATAACCCCACCCCCATCTCGGGCAAGGATGGCCTGCTCATTGAGCAGATCGCCTTTTATGACGAGCCGGTCCGTTTCAGCGACAAGGTCAACGATCTCTGTGATGAACTGGAAGAGCGCATCAGGCGCGAGGTGGCGGTGCCGAGCAAAGGCGCCACCCGCGTCATGGTGGCCGGTACCCCCATGGCCCTGCCCAACTGGAAGATCCACAATCTGGTGGAAGGGGCGGGGGCGGTGATCGTCAATGAGGAGTCATGTATCGGCACCCGTTACTTCAAGGATCTGGTTGATGAGACGGTGACGGGCATGGACACAATGCTGGCCGCCCTCACCGATCGCTATAAGGAGATCGATTGCTCCTGTTTTACCCCCAACAACGAACGGATCACCCAGGTAATCAAGGAGTTCCGTGATTCGGGGGCCCAGGGCATCATCAATTACTCCCTGCAGTTCTGTCATACCTATAATATTGAGGAGATCAGGATCCGCCAGGCCTGTGAGGCCGAGGGCATTCCCTATATGTTCATCGAGTCGGATTATTCCCCTGAGGACATCGGCCAGCTGCAGACCAGGGTCGAGGCCTTTCTGGAGCAGATAGGAGAGTAGGCGATGTACATTGGCATTGATCTCGGTTCCCGCACCGTCAAAATGGCGGTGTGGGACGGTGAACGGCTGCTGGATTACAAGATCGTCGAATCCGGTTTTGAGCCGCACCGGCAGGCGGAAAAGATGCTTAGCGGTCTCACGCCTAAGGCAGTGGTGGCTACGGGTTACGGACGCCATCTCGCCGCTGAATATTTTGCCGGCGGCGTGATCACCGAGATCAAGGCCCACGCCGCCGGTATCTTTCATCATTTTCCAGGCTGCACCACCATTGTCGATGTTGGTGGCCAGGACTCCAAGGTTATCGCCTTGAATGCCGCCGGTAAGGTCAGCAATTTTCAGATGAACGATAAGTGTGCCGCCGGTACCGGTCGGTTTCTGGAGATTATGGCCGGTTCCCTGGCCTTCACTCTGGACGAGTTCGGTCGGGCCGCCCTGGAATCGGATCAGGATGTGCAGATTAATTCCATGTGCACGGTCTTTGCCGAATCCGAGGTGATCTCCATGAAAAACCGGGGAATTCCCCGGGCCCACATCGCCCGCTCCGTACACGCCTCGGTGGCCGACCGTCTGGCCTCCATGCTGGCTCGCCTTGGTTATGGCGAGATGGTGGCCTTTTCAGGCGGTGTGGCCCGCAATCCCTGCTTGGTGGGAATGCTCCGCCAGAAACTGCCGGAGGTCCAGGTGGTGGTGCCGGAGAATCCCGATCTCACCGGCGCCCTGGGCGCCGCCCTCCATGCGGCCAAGGTATCCTGATGGCAACGGAAACCCTGGAAATCCATCAAACCCGCCGTTTTGTTAAAGCCCTGCAGTCCATGCAGAGGGGCGACAAGAGCGGCCGCGATGCTGCGGGCCGGGCCGAGAAGATCATCGCCGACCTCCAGCGCGATCCCCTCCATGACGAGGCGGAATGCAAACGCACCAAGTATGGCGAGCTCCGGCTCCAGCATTGCCGCAAATATGATCTGGCCTGCGGTTACCGGCTCATCGGCCTAAAACGCCAGGGCAGGTTGATTTTTGTCTACATCGGCAGCCATGACGACTGCCAGCGCTGGATTGAAAACAACAGGGAAAATCTGCAAGAGATCGAATCAGAACCGGTGCTGAGAGGCAAGGATGATTCCACCCAACGGATTTCTGAGTCTCAAGCCGCCGAGCCGGAAATTGACGAGTATGAAGAACAGCTCATGACCAGGATTGATGAGTTGGTTCTCCGTGATATTTTCTCCGGACTTTGCTCGAAATGACAAGGAAATGTGCGGTGTTCCCCTGATCAAGACCATATGGTGCCTGAAATTTTGCCAAGATCTAAAAGAACAGCCTGGAGTGGTCGTAACCGTTAGATACAGCTCCTTGGAAAGTTGTGACATGTAAACTTGAATAGATGCAGAGGGAGCCGATGACGTGCTATGATTGAAAGGCAGCATCTTTAGGAAATAGGGTGCCTTGAAATCCCTTTCTTGGATGCGGCTGGAAGGCGAACGCTGCTGGGTCGAGGCGTATCTGAAGTGATAAGTAAGCCCCGCCATTTTTGTTTGAGGCAATGCTAATTATTTAAAGGAGACCTGCGCCATGTCCAATGCCCTAAAAGGAGTTCTTCTCTCAGCCCTGGTGTTGCCGGGGCTGGGACAGTTTGTTTTGAAGCGGCGATTACGAGGGGCCCTGCTGATGATGGCGGTGTTAGGGCTTGTGGCAGCGTTGATGGTCCAGGCAATGCGTACGGCCCTGGCTATCCTGGAAAACATCGATATCCAGGTGGCACAGGTTGATGTCAGCGTCTTTTATGACGCGGTGAGACAGGCATCCACCGGTTCCGGCACCCTGCTCTCTGTTTTGTTGCTCCTCGGCTGGCTGGTGGCGACGGTTGATGCCTATTTTCTTGGCAGAAAGTTAGACCAGGAGGAAAAGTCCACCGCTGCTGCCTAGGGCTTGCAAAGGCTCAAGCAGTTTTTGCACCTGAATGCTGAGCCAGCCATTTTTCCGGAATTGACATCGTTCTTAGATGGTGGAGCGCACGCCCATGTCCTGCCCTCCGATAACAGCGCTGGTTTCCGTGGCGGGGGTTGGCAAAGATTGCTAAGGTAGGGCGGTTGTCGATGACGAAGCCTCTCTCAAACCTTTACCGACCGGATAACCCCTGCTGATGCTGCTCATCTTCCCCCCTGTTGCCAAGCCGTGCGAGCCGCCGGGCGGCATTGCCCTCCTTGCTGGCATTCTGCGCGGCCACGGTTTACCCTGCACCTTGCTCGATGCCAATCTTGAAGGCTTATTGTA
>JBFFNX010000204.1:0-5913 GCA_041562995.1 Desulfurivibrionaceae bacterium | reverse complement strand
CCTGTGTCAAGGTTCCCCACGACAAGGCGCAGCGCTTTGGGGTCGCGGACATTGACGATGAGGATGGTGAGCGCGGTGGGCGCCTTCTTCAATACGAAGAGAAACCCGTTGAGCCAAGCTTCAACTGGGCCTCCATGACCGTTTTCTGCTTTAAACCCAAGATCCTCCATGAGATGCTCACCACCAATGCCAGGGAAGATGACTCCTTTGAATTCGGCCGGGATATTATTCCTCGGATGATGCTTGAGAAGCGTAAAATCTATGGTTATAAATTCCATGATTACTGGGGATATAGCCGAACCATTGCTGAATATTGGCAGACCAACATGGATCTCCTGGGCCCTGAACCTAAGATAAGGCTAGACCAATGGGGCGTGCGTACCAACCTGGAACATCGGGACATCCGCGCCTGTCAACCGCTGAAAGTGGGAAGCGAGGGCCGAATTGAAGATAGTCTTATTTATAACGGCTGTGTGATTGAGGGTGAGGTGGAGCATTCCATCATCTTTCCCGGCGTTCATGTCAAAAAAGGGGCGGTTGTGAAGGACTCAATTCTTTTTTTCAATAATGTCGTGGGCCGAGATTCACGCATCGAAAAAATTATCAGCGATGTCAATGTCACCATGGGAAACGGTGTGCAGATTGGCAAAAGCTGCGGCATGGGCGGCGATAATGTCACGGTGCTGGGCTGGAACAATTATTTTCCTGATGGAATCGTCATCGGCGCTGGCTGCACCATCCATCCCAACATCGAGTTAACGAAACTTGCCATGCATATTGAGTCCGGGGAGGTGATACGATGACAGGCAGCGACAAGACCCTGGTCCTTCTTCTTGCCGGCGGGGCCGGCAGCCGCCTTAATAACCTGGTGCAGACCCGGGCCAAACCAGCAGTCCCATTCGGCGGCATCTACCGGATTATCGACTTTAGCCTCTCCAACGTCATGAACTCCGGCCTGTCGCAGATCGGCGTCCTAACCCAGTATAAACCGCTGAGCCTTATGCGCCACCTTGGCGGCGGCGAGGCCTGGGACTTTATCGGTCGGAGCCGCGGCATCAAGATCCTGCCGCCGCGCACCGGCTCTAAGGATTCCGACTGGTACAAGGGAACGGCTGACGCCGTGCGCCAGAATATTGATTTCATCAAGGCCCATCCCTCTAAAGAGGTGGTCATTCTCTCGGGCGACCACATCTATCGCATGGACCTTGACGACATGCTGGAATTTCACCGCCGGAAAAAGGCTGATGTCACCATCGCCATGATGGTGGTTCCCAAAGAGGATATCCATCAGTTTGGGGCCGGTATTACCAACGAGGAAGGTCGGATCATCGAGTGGGAGGAAAAGCCCAAGGTTCCGCGGACCAACCTGGCATCCATGGGAATATACGTTTTCGACACCGAGTACCTGCTCAATCTCCTGGGTGAAAATCGGGATGAAGTCGACTTTGGCATGCACCTTATCCCCAAGGCCATTGAGCGCGATGATGTCTTTGCCTATCCCTTCCATGACTATTGGCGTGATGTGGGCACCATACAATCCTACTGGCAGGCCAATATGGACATTCTCGATGACCACTCAGGAATCTCCCCCGAGGGTTGGGGAATTCGGCCCAATATCGAGTCCAGTGTCAACACCAGTGCCGACCGACCACCGGCCCATTTCTTGAGCGGTTCCAAGGTGCAGGGCTCTATGATTTCGGCAGGCTGTGTCATTGCGGGCGAGGTCTACAACTCGGTTCTCTCCCCCGGGGTCAGGGTGGCAAAGGGCGCCACGGTCCGTGACTCCATTCTCTTTCATGATGTATCAGTGGCAGAAAATGGCGTTGTCGATCTCGCCATCCTGGACAAACGGGTGCAGGTGGGAAAAGGGGCAATAGTGGGGAGCGGCGAGGATAAGGACATCATCAACAAAAAATATCCATCCCATCTCTACACAGGCATTACCCTGGTCGGCAAGGATGCCAACATCCCGGCCCATACCAAAATAGGGCGCAACTGTATTATCGAACCGTGGACCCGGATGGAAAACTTCCCAACTCCGACCATCCCTTCCGGGGAAACGGTTTAAGGCTTTCTTAAAAAAACCGCAGCCGATGACTACATGACACGGACAAAAACAAGGGCAAGGGAGAAGATGGCCAGAATGAGGTAGCCAAGGATTTTCTGCACGAAGGGATAGTTAAAATCGAAGATATAAAGTGCTATGCTGGCGGTGACAACTCCGAAAAAGGGGACCATGGCGGCAACCCCCATATCCAGCCAGAGATTTTCCACCAAAACCCACGAAAAATAAAGCGCCCCAAAGGACAGCAGACTGACCCCGAAAAGACTAATCTCTAAAGTCAACCTGGCCAAGGGCAGCATCAGGGGATAGGCGTTCAGCTGAGCCATTATCACCGACAGGAGAACCAACACGCAGCCTGTAATGAGGGCCTGGACGCAGATTTCCGTCTGGGCCGCGGCCATATAGCTGGCAGCTGTCTCATACCAACTGGCCATATCAACATTATAGGCAGCACTGAACCCCAAAGTGCCGCCAAGTATCAGGAGATGGATCCACATGTTTTTTTGTCAGCTCCAGGCGAATTGATCGTCAGGGCATAAAGCCAATGGCACGATCAAGCTTATGGAGGAAGGCAAACCCAGTCCCCTGCTCCTTCAGTTTAGCAGCTTCCTGCACCGCATCAAAGACGGCGGCTGTCTGATCTTCCCGGGTGATAATAAGAATGACCTCTTTTTCCGGCTTGATAAACCGGCCCAGAAAACCCATTCGTTCTCGTACTCCACGCCCCCGGCCAAAATAGATTGTCGCCCCTTCTGCCCCTGCATCCAGAGCGGCATCCACCACTTTGTCTGCCTCTCCCCGTTGAACGACACAGGTTATCAAATTTGGTTTTTCTTCACTCATTGCAGGCGACTCCCCATAATTCAAACATAATGATGAATCCGAAAAAATCTCAAGCGCTCAACACGCCTGGGACGAATAAAAAAGGTGACACAGAGGGCTGTTTAACAAAAGAGTGGAGAGCTAGAGCTCATACCACTCCCACAATGCCTTACATACCAGCCCCGAACCAAACATACCATTCCAATCATACAAATCGCTAAATCGGAAAAGCAAGTGAAAGATAAAAAATCATCGATATACATCATATTTTCGGGAGGGGGCGACCTCCAGCACAGTAATAAAAAGGGCAAGGCTTGCAGCCGATGCAGCGAGAACACGATAAGCCGAGGTTATTTAAAGGCCCGCCGTTTTCGCTCCACACTGAGCTCCAGCCTCGTTAACTTATCGATGGTTTCGCGTAGCTTGACAAGTTCCAGACGCAGGTTGCTATTTTGTTGCTGGAGGCGTGCCAGTTTATTTTCAAAATCGACGCTTTCTTCTCTTGCTTGCTGGAGCTCAGTCTCGAAGCGGGTCAAGAGTTCGAGCCAATTGACAAGGGCGATATTTTCTTTCAGTTCAGGCCAGAGATGCATGGCCTTAGTCAATTCGACATAGCCATTATGGTAGCTTTTCCGCGGATTATCGCTGGCAATAAAGAGCGCGGCAAGATGGACATGGGCCTCAGCCTTTTTTATAGGCGCAGCATTTTTTTGGACAACAGCCTGCCACTTTAATGTTTCATGCTGGTAAGAAGATGCAGCCCTTGGGCCGATGGCAAAGGGTAGGCCCGCATCACGAGATAAGGGGCTTGAACTTTCCGTTCTTCCGGCCAGACACCCACTCAGTAAAAACATGAGCACCAGAGCCCACAAGGGCAATAGGAATATTCTCTCCCCCCCCAAAGTCATCAGCAAACAACCTCCAAAAAGCCCCGGGCACCGAAGGGTACCCATGGTATTACAGAAAAAATCTCTCAGGCAACGAGACGGGTATCGACCACTATGGCACTACCCTTTTTCTTCTTGGCCGCTTTTTTCACATCAGCGACGATCTCTCCAACGTGCAAATGGCCATCCAGCTGACGCTTCTCATTGGTGACCACTGCCACCGAGAGACTGGCAACAGGAAAGGTCATAAAAACACCCTGCCTGTTTTCGGTCGCGATAAAGCCATTGTCACGGTCTTTCTTGTTGTAGAATCCCACAATTTCTCGATCAAAACGTTCCACAATTTCCTCACAAAGAGGCCGGAACATATAATTATTACAGAGCAGGACAAAATCATCCCCACCGATATGGCCGACAAAATCGTCAGCCGATCCTTGTTCCTGGACCACGCCCTTGATAATAGCAGCCGCCGCCTCAATAACTCTGTTGCCTCTGGAATAGCCGTAGCAATCATTAAAGGCCTTAAAAGAATCAATATCAAAGAGACAAAAGGCAAGGGGGTTGCCCTGCGCAAGAATGGCATCTACGGCCCGGTCTATACTAATACCACCTGGCAGCCCGGTGAGGGGGCTGGCATCCCGATAGGAGCTTTCCAGGCCCTTAAGGCGATTACCCATGTGGCGGAAGGCCTGGGCCAGATCACCGAGCTCATCAGTATTCTGCACATCAGGATCAAAATCGAAATTACCGGCAGCTATTTCTTCGGTGGCACTTTGCAACTTACGAATGGTCCTGGCGATATTCCGGGTGACAACAAAGGCGGCAAGGAATGAGAGGACCAAGCCGACCCAGCACACAACAACTGCGACATGTAAGGCATTTTTACCCATGGCTGCAGACATTATGGTCTTATCCAGTTGGTCTTGATGGGCGATCTCCTTGACCTTATGAATGTGCTCCAACAGCCTGTCCTGATGAAGACGCAAAAGCTGATCAAGGGCGGCTTTATCGGTCAGGTTTTCGACAGGTTTAATAAAATGATCATGAAGGAACTGATGATAGATTTTCTGGTGCTCGAGAAGCAGACTGACCGGAAGATCGCGTTCTTCAGGCAAAAGGGCAATAGAGATGATGCGCTGCTGAAAATCCTCCTGCCTCCGCCTGAATATCTCCAAAGTTTCCGCATCCTCTAAAATCGCATAGCGTTTGGCGTACAATTCCTGAGCCAGGACATCATCGGTCATCTGATCGGCAAGATTTATCAGGGGGATATCAGTTTCAATAATGGAGCTGTTAAGCTGATTCAAAGTAGTGAGGCTCATGTGGCCGAGAAGGGCGAAAAGGGCCAGGAGAATGCAGAGAGGCAGGTAGCCAAGAAGAAGCTTGCGAACGATATTAAGACGAAAGAAATAAGCTCTGATCCGCCCCAAAAATGCATTGATCTTCACCGCCAAAGAACGGGGCGGTTGACAAGAACCTTTTTCGCAATCTCCAGACATTTCCACGGTCATCAAGAACCCTTTTTTCTGCGTTCAGCTGGCCATTTCGGGTCGTGGATACGACGGAGAGGACGACCACTTGAATAAAAAAATTATCCTGAAAGATAAGTACGTTATAGTTACTTGATTCCCTGTTTTTGTAAAATGTTTTTCTACCGCAAAAAAAAAAGAGACACCACATGTTGCCGATTTGTCGGTTTTCACGCACTCTTGATTGTGGGCGGGGAAATGTTTACTCTGAAAAAATCGGCACAGAGGGAAAAAGCGAGGGATCGGTATGGGGAATAAAACGACAGCCTGAAAACCTGATCATGAACTCCTGGTTGACGTTGAGTTCCAGATAGGTGACTTTGTTAGGCAGGGCCAGACAACGTGCCCGGCTCTGCCGACTACGCAATACCTCTTCAGCCCCGGCCAGTGAGCTGTTGCCAATGGGCTTGAAGACCTCCAGGGGCAGATCAGGCATCATGCCTAGAGTGATGGCCTGGCGTGGGTCAATATGCTTGCCAAAGGAGCCGGCCACAAAAATTTGCTCCAGATCGCTGAAAGAGAGGTCAACCTGGGCAATGAGGGTGGTCAAAATGGAGTACATGGCCGCCTTGGAGCGCATCATGGCATCAAGATCAACCTGGGTGAAGGT
>JBFFNX010000203.1:0-5949 GCA_041562995.1 Desulfurivibrionaceae bacterium | reverse complement strand
CGCCACATCATAGACTGTACCCTCAATCACTTGCACCAGCTTGGCCTGGCCGTGGGGTTCCTGGTAATGAAGACCGCGTAAGGTCTGGCGGCTGGAGACGGAGAGATTATCCTGGACAAAGGTGCAGTCGATGCCGGCCTCGACATACTGCTCCTGCTGATAGGTCTGCATGAAAAAGCCGCGACTGTCCTCAAAGACCCGGGGCTCCAGGATGAGAACGCCGGCCAGCTCCGTTTCGATCACCTTCATCGGAACGCCTCCCTGTGCAGAAGACCCATGAGATAGCGACCATAGGCGTTTTTCAGCAACGGCTGGGCAAGCTCTTCAAGTTGGCCACGATCAATATAGCCCATGGCATAGGCGATCTCCTCGACACAGGCCACCTTCAGCCCCTGCCTCTTTTCAATAATCTCAATAAACTGTGACGACTCCATCAGGGATTCGTGGGTGCCGGTATCAAGCCAGGCAATACCGCGGCCCAATTTTTCCACCTGCAGCTCGCCAAGCTCCATATAGGCCCGGTTAATATCGGTAATCTCCAGCTCGCCGCGGGCGGAAGGGCGAATCTGGGCGGCAATATCCGCCACCCTCTTATCATAAAAATAGAGGCCGGTGACGGCATAGTTCGATTTGGGCCGGCGAGGCTTCTCCTCAATGTCGGTGACCTGGCCCTCCTTATTAAAGCTGATCACCCCGTAACGTTCCGGGTCGGTAACCTGGTAGCCAAAGACGGTGGCGCCACTGCCCCGCTCGGCCGCCCGTATCAGTTTTTCCGGCAGACCATGGCCGTAGAAGAGGTTGTCGCCTAAGATCATGCAGACATTGTCGTGGCCGATAAAGTCGCGGCCGAGGATAAAGGCCTGGGCCAGTCCCTCCGGCCGAGGCTGCACCACGTAAGAAAATTCCAGGCCCCACTGCCTACCGTCGCCCAGAAGTTCCTGAAACTGCGGGAGATCATGGGGGGTAGAAATAATAAGAATGTCGCGGATCCCTGCCAGCATAAGCACCGACAGCGGATAGTAGATCATCGGCTTATCATAGACCGGCAGCAGCTGCTTACTGACCACCTTGGTGATCGGATAGAGGCGGGTACCGGAGCCGCCCGCCAGGATAATACCTTTCATCAGCACGCCCTCGTCTCGTAATTAAGCTCCAGCCACTGGCGATAGTCGCCCGACTTGACACCTTCCACCCACTCTTGATGAGTAAGATACCAGTCCACCGTGGCCTCCAGGGCCGTGCTGAAGCTATGCTCCGGCTGCCAGCCCAGTTCACCTTTAATCTTAGCGGCATCAATGGCATAGCGGAAATCATGGCCCGGCCGGTCAGCCACAAAGGTGATCAGGGCCTCGGAACTGCCCGGGGCCTTGCCTTGCCTGGTATCGATAATCCGGCACAGCTCTTTGACGATCTCCAGGGTGGTGCGCTCGGCACCGCCGCCGATATTATAGGTTTCCCCAGGCCGGCCTTGTTCAAAGACCCGGAGCAGGGCCTGACAATGGTCCAAAACATAGAGCCAGTCGCGGATATTACTGCCGTCGCCATAGACCGGCAGCACCTTGCCGGCCAAGATATTATCAATGATCAGGGGGATGAGCTTTTCCGGGAACTGGTATGGACCGTAATTATTTGAACAATTGGTAATCAGCACCGGCAGACCATAGGTGCGGCCATAGGCCCGGACAAAATGATCCGAAGCCGCCTTGGAGGCCGAATAGGGACTGGAGGGGTCGTAGGCTGTGGTTTCCGTGAAGGCACCTTCCGCGCCGAGGCTGCCATACACCTCATCGGTGGAGACGTGGTGAAAACGAAAATCCGGCGGCTGGCCCTGTTCATTCCAGGCGGCCAGGGCCGCCTGCAGCAAGGTGCAGGTGCCGCCGACATTGGTGTCGACAAAGGCCTGGGGCCCGGTGATGGACCGATCGACATGGGACTCAGCGGCAAAATGGATGACACCGGCAAAGGCATACTCCTTAAAAAGCCGGGCCAGCAGGACGCCATCCCTGATATCGCCATGAACAAAATGATGGCGCTGCTGCTGATCTTCAGGCAAGTTTGCCAGGTTGGCCAAATTACCGGCATAGGTCAGGGCATCAAGATTGACCAGATGCCAGTCAGGACGCTGGCCGAGTATGGCCTGGATAAAATTGGCGCCGATAAAACCTGCACCGCCGGTTATAAGTATGTTTTTCGTCTGCATATTGTTTGATTTCTGTTCGAGCGAGAATCTAAAAATTCTTAAAAAACCGATCGTCGCCCATCTCCTGGAATTTTGTGTAGCCCTGCTGCACCATGAACTCGTCGATGGTTGCCAGATTTTCGGCAAAGACCTCCACCTGAAGCAGACAACTGTTTCCTGTGAGCAGATCCTGCATGCCCTGCAGGGCATTGAGTTCATGCCCTTCAACGTCCATCTTGATATAAATTTTCCGCCCCTCATAATGGAAATCATCATCAAAACGAGCGATGGGGATAATGGTCTTTTGGTAATCCTTATCCTTGGTGGAGGAAGGCGCTGTCTTTCCAATCCGCGACTTCCCGGTACTACTCCCCTGCTGCTGGAGGAACTCGACACTCCCCGTCTCATTACTCAAACCGACATCGTGAACATCGATGAGATTAACAAAATTATTTAAGAGAATATTAGCCCGGAACTGATAATTATTACGCTTGTCCGGTTCAAACGCCAAAATATTCGCCACTTTTCCGGTGTTGGCGGCCAGGAGCGAATAGAGACCTATATTGGCACCAACATCAATGAACATATCAAAATTATTTTGCTTTAGGGCAGTATCAAAATGGCTAAGCTGGCGTTCTTCATACGGTTCTTTAATAATCAAACGCCTATCGATATAATTTGCATAGTTAAGCAGAAGAACAAGACCAAGTCGTCTATAGACCTTCAAACAGCTCCGGCTCCCGTAATTCCGGTACATAATTTTGCGAATTTTCTTTTCAAATCTAGTCATAAAATACCACGTTGAGAGTCTTAGCCTAAAGCAGGCATGGTGCCCATTTTCATCACCACTTTACTTACTGTAATAGTCGCCTTATAGCCAGCCCATCCCGCCAAAAAACAAAAATTAGCCAACCCTAAGGCCGCAATATCTCTGAGTGAACTTCTTTCAGGCTTGCCCTGCCTGGCCCTCTATAATATATAAGAACCATCATTTCTGCCTGGAGAAAAAAAATTAGCACCACACCTGCCCACATTCAACGCATAGTCTCCACCCGCCTGGCGCTTCGCCTGTACCAATGGCTCTGGGCTCTTGTCCTTCCCTGTCTGCGCCTTAACTCCAGACTTAAGAAGGGTTTTAAGCAACGTATCCTGCAAACGGATCCGCCCCGGGCAGACCTCTGGATCCAGGCCGCTTCAGTGGGAGAGGCTTATCTGGCCTGGGAACTTGTCAAGAAGCTTCAGCTTCCAGAGCAAACCACCATCCTGCTGACAACCAACACCAGCCAAGGCTTCGACATCCTCAAAAAAATAGCCCAGGATGACCTTGGCTCCTCAAAAAAGGTTGTCACTGCCTACTGCCCCTTTGACAAGCCCACTATCATGGCCAGGGCCTTGGCCATGATAGCACCCCGCGCCATGATCCTTCTGGAAAGCGAGCTCTGGCCCGGCCTGATGGCGGGCTGCAAAAAGCAAGGTGTCAAACTTCTGGTGATCAACGGCCGCATGACCGAGCGCAGCCTGAACCGCTATCTGCGCTGGCCCTCGATCTGGAGAGACCTCCGGCCCCATGCCGTGCTGGCCATGTCCGAGGCGGACACTAACCGCTTCGCGGCTCTCTTTGGTGATGATATCGTCGGCACCATGACCAATATCAAATTTGACCGTATTCATGCCCAGGGAAAAGAGGACCCCCAAAATAACAACCCTCTTCTTCACATCATCAATCCTGATGAGAAATTTATTGTCCTCGGTTCGATACGGCAGGAAGAAGAGGCAGAAGTCGCTCAACTTCTTACCCTCCTCTACAAGGAAAACAGCCAGGTAATCATTGGTCTTTTCCCGCGCCACATGCACCGGCTGGCCCATTGGCAGAAGGAACTGGATGACTGTAACCTGTCCTGGCAGTTGCGTTCACAATGCCTGACTCAAGTGAAGCCTGGCACCATAATCCTCTGGGACACCATGGGCGAACTGGAACAGGCCTATTCCTTAGCCCGTACCGCCTTTGTTGGTGGCAGCTTGGCACCTGTGGGCGGCCAAAACTTTTTGGAGCCCTTAAGCTGCGGCATCCGGCCGGTAATCGGCCCCCATTGGGCAAATTTCTCCTGGATCGGCAGAGAGATCATCGATCTGGGCCTGGTTCATGAAGCCAAGGGCTGGCAGGGTGTGGCTCAATATCTTTTGGAACAGGTGCAGCACTGCCCGGCACGACAGCAGACAAAAGATGCCCTCCAGAATTTCGTTCACAGTCGTCAGGGCGGCACCATGACAGCATGTCAAAAAATTACTGCCATGCTGGAACGTCCTTAGTCAACAATGCGTCTCCTCTCGTGCCAAATAAGGCGATGAGCCGCTAAAAGCAATGGAGTACTTTTCTAAAAAAAATGTTATATAGGCAGCACTACGTTGCAATACTATTTAACCTTCCGCCCATAACAAAGGTCACAGTATGACCGCTCTACCCAAATGCTACGGAATTATTCCGACGCGCTACGCATCCTCCCGTTTTAAAGGCAAGCCCCTGGCCTTAATCCTTGGTAAGCCCATGATTTGGCATGTCTACACCCGGGCCCGCCAATGCCCTGAGCTGGAACAGGTGGTATTGGCTACGGATGACGAGCGGATCTTCACGGCAGCCCAAGAGCTTGATATCCCCGTACTCATGACCAGTGCTGCCCATTCTTGCGGCACTGAACGGGTCCTGGAAGCGGCACAGCTGCTCAAGGTTCCGGCCAATGGCGTTATATTAAATATCCAGGGTGACGAACCGGCCCTTGAACCGGAGATGCTCAGTGAACTCCTCCGCCCTTTTGCCGACCCTGCTGTCCAGGTCACCACTCTAGCCCATAAAATCACGGCAGAACAGGCCCAAGACCCTGACCAGGTCAAAGTGGTATTGACCGCTGACAACAAAGCCCTTTACTTCTCCCGTTCCATGATCCCCTATCCTCGCGATGAGAAAGAAGGGCCCTATTTCGGCCACATCGGCCTTTACGGTTTTCGCATGAAGACCTTGGCAGAATTTGTTGCACTGCCGAAAGGAACCCTTGAAGAACGGGAAAAGCTCGAACAGCTCCGCCTCCTGGAAAATGGCGTCCCCATCCAGGTGGTACAAACCACCCATAAGGGCTACGGTGTGGACCGTCCTGAAGACATAGCCATTATTGAAAAGATTCTAGAAGAAAAGAGGTGATGTTGCTATTGGGTGAAGACTCTTATGTTGCTACATCTTCCTGAAAACTGCTTGGCTTAACCGGCCCGAGCCTTAAACATTTATAGTTGAACATCTTTATATTGAAGGCCCCTCATGAACAGGACCGAAGTCATCCAACAAATTATCAACACGAAAAAAGCACGCTCTTATCTTGAGATAGGAGTTTATAATGGGAAAAACTTTTTCCCCCTTAAAGTTAGGAGAAAAACTGCGGTTGATCCTAATTTTCAATTCGACAATAACAAACGGCTTAAGTGGCTCTACAAAAACTTCTATAATATAGGAGCCAAATACCATGAAACAACAAGCGACAATTACTTTGCAGATGCTGCATTATCAAAACCTTTTGATGTCATCTTTATAGACGGCCTCCACACTTATGCCCAATCATTAAAAGATGTCATCAATTCCCTAGACATTCTTGCTGACAATGGCGTTATCATCATGCATGATTGCAACCCGCCTCATGAAGACGCTGCATTTCCAGCTCAGTCTTTAGACCACGCTGGCTCGTTGAATTTGCTTGGCTGGACCGGGGAATGGTGTGGGGATGTAT
>JBFFNX010000202.1:0-6023 GCA_041562995.1 Desulfurivibrionaceae bacterium | reverse complement strand
GACAAGACATCAGGCCAGAAAACGCAGAGCGACTCTTCCTCCTGGGGCCAGAAGTATAATGTCAACCTGGACAAGAGCTTTTTCCCCAATCTGCAGCTGACGGCCGGCGGTATTTTCGAGAAAAACAAGATGGATTCCGACTTCGATGGCGATGAGCGCACCTCGACCTGGACCACGAGCCGGCCCTATGTTGATCTGACCCTGGACAACAGGTTGTACCGCGCCGGAGTCAGCTACAGCAAACGGGAGGCCGAGCAGAAGAGCAGCGGTGCCCAGACGAGCACCAACATCAATGAGCTGTACAGCTCCGTGCTGGGCTGGCGCCCCGATGGTCTGCCGACCTTTGACCTGCGGGTAGACAAGAATAATCTCTATGACAAGGAGCGCCAATTCCAGGACTCCACCACCACCACATCCTCCTTGAACAGCCGCTATCGCACCGACAAATTCGACATCCGCTATAATCCCATCCTTCAGAAGTACACCAACCATATCGACAATTATGAACTAAAGACCACCACCCATAACGGCCGCCTGGGCTATGCCGACACCTTTTTTGACAGGCGCACCACTTTCGGCGCCACCTATAATATCACCGACCGGACTCAAAAAATAACTGGCCTCAACTTTGGGATGATCTCCGAGCAGATCGTCGGCATTGTCGAAGGACTCTTTGTGCAAGATGCCAACCTGAACACCGTGACGCTGGCTCCCCTTGCCACTCTTAAAGATGGTGACACAGCCATTTCAACCGGCGTCAACATAGGCACCAGCAATCCCTCGCCCGATGAAATACAACTAGGGTTGAATTTCGGCAATGATACCGTGGTGGACACGCTAAGAGTTTGGGTTAATCAGGATCTCTCTCTTCAGCCTACGGTTCCCGACTGGTTTGCTTGGGAGATTTACAGCAGCAATAATGGAGACGACTGGCAGCCCGAACAAACAGTCACTCAGGCGCCATTCCATGCTGCGCAAACCAACAATGGCCTGCAATATTATTTTCAAATAGACTTCAGCAAGGTGACGGCCAAGTATATCAAGGTGGTGGTTAGCCCCCTGCGCGACACCAGTGTACCTCCCTATTCTACGGACACTTTGTATGACAACATCGTTGTCACTGAACTCCAGGCCTTCGTTAACACGCCTGTAACGGAAATGGAGAACTCCTCCACCAGCCACATGCTCAACCTGGACGCCCGCACCAAGCTGATGGACAAGTTCAACCTGTTCCACAATATCTCCTTTTTTATGACCAAAACCAACCCCGGCGAGGGAGAGAGAAGCACCCTCAGTAATATCCTGTCGGCCAGCCACCGTTTTCACCAGAAAGTGCGCGGCAATGTCAGGGTGCTGCGCGAGGACATCAATGACATCCACTCCTCAGGCTATGCCCATGGCTATAGCGCCTCCTTACGGACCGACCCTCTAAAAACGTTGAACAACACCCTGGTATTCAACGGCCGCCAGGAGAGGATCGGCGACAATGACACCACCAGAAACGCCCTTTTCCTCCAAAATCGGGCCAAACTCTACAAGGGCATCGACGCCTTTGCCGACGGCGGCGTGAGCTGGCAGAGTAGTGGCGATGGCCAAGACCAGGAGAGCCTGACCTTGAATGTCGGCACCAATATCGTGCCGCACCGCTCCATGACCATCACTGCCAATTATACCGAAACCAGTACAGATTCATCCGGTGGCGACGTACCTGATTCCACAAAGAAAACCAACAGAACGGATGTGGGCATCACCTGGCGACCTTTCCACACCGTTTACCTTGTCGCCTCCTATGGCCGGGTTGAACAGGAAAACAGAAACGATACCCTGAAGAATTACTCCCTGAACTGGTCTCCCTTTCCATACGGCACCCTGCAGCTCCGCATGGATTACAGCGAGGAGCTGCGGGCCCATGACCTCTCCAAACTGACGACCCTCAGGCCGAGCATCCGCTGGGAGATTACCCCGCGCATCGACCTGACTCTATCCTATTACAAGACCGAGAGCGATTCGCTTTTCCAGACCATCGATATGGAGTCAATGAATGCAAATATCAAAATCAGGTACTGATGTTTTTCTTGTCCGGCAATGGCGGCGGCAGGCCCGCGGCCATTGGCCAATGATGTCAACATCATTGAAGGGGGAATAGACGTGCGTTTCGCTAAAGTGATTATGCTCTCTGTTATCGTAGCCCTGGCCGCAGGCTGCAGCCTGTCGCCCCGGACCTACCATGACCAGAATATGGATTTCAGTATTATCCAGACCGTGGCGGTCCTGCCCTTTGCCAATCTTACCAGCCATAAAAATGCCGAGGATCGGGTGCGGGATGTCTTCATGAACATGCTGCTCTCCACCGGTGGGGTGTATGTGCTGCCGGCCGGCGAGGTGGCCAGGGGCATCTCCAGAAGCCAGATCGCCGATGGCGCGGCGCCGGCGGTGGAGGAGATCAAAAAGCTCGGGGCCGTCCTGGGCACGGATGCCGTGATCACCGGGGTCTTAAAGGAGTATGGCGAGGTGCGCTCCGGGACTGCGGCGGCCAATGTGGTTTCCCTGAGCCTGCAGCTCATGGAGGTAGAGACCGGTAGAGTCGTCTGGGTGGGGGCCAGCACCAAGGGCGGCATTTCCACCAAGGACCGCCTCCTGGGGGGCGGCGGTCAGCCCATGAATACCATTACGGAAGAGGCGGTAAGTGAACTTATCAAGATGCTTTTCAAGGGTTAAAGGCATAGCGCTCCTTGCGGCCCTCCTCCTGACGGGCTGTGCCGCTCTGCAGGAGACGCCTCCCTTAACAATACAATCTCTGGGGCCGGATACAATCTCGCCCCAGAGCAGCCTCAAGGCCCCCGTTGTCTGGAGGGCTGAGGCCACCGGCGGAGTGCCGCCCCTCTCCTATGAGTTCCTGTGTGAAGACAGCAACGGTCCGGCCCTGAGGCAGCAGGGTTTATCATCGGCCTGGCCATGGTGGCCAGGCCGGGCCGGGACTTACCGGATTAAGGTGGTTGTTCGTGATCGGATAGGCAATACGGTGCAGAGCCCTTGGTCGCCCGAATTTGAGATAACCCGGCCCCTGATCGCTGTGCTGCCCTTGCAGAATTTAAGCAGAACCAAGGCGCCGCTCGCCATGATCCGCACGGAGATCATTTCCCGACTAAAGGGTGCGGGCTTCGATCTGGTTGCCGATCCCGACCTGCAGAGATTTATGGCCAGACATCGTATGCGTAAGGTGAGCGGTATTAACGGCTTCCTGGCCGAAAAACTTAAGGAGGCCACCGGCGCTGAAGCCCTGCTTATCACGACTCTGGAGCTTTATGATGAACAGCCTCCCCTGAAGATCGCCCTGCTCTGCCGCCTGGTTTCCTTGGCTCAGTCCCCTGAAATTCTCTGGGTGGACAGCGTTGGTCTGGCCGGCGATGATTCTCCTGGTCTTCTCGGCCTGGGCCTCATCGAGGAGCCGGAAGCGATGCGCAGCGAGGCCCTGGAAGGTCTGGTGGCGTCCCTGACCCGGAGCCTGGCTGGAACCCAAAAGCCCCGGTTTCTGCCGGGAAAATTCATGCCCAAGATGACCCACGGCCCCCAAGAAGATAAGCTATGGCAGGGTAAAGCCAGGGTGGCGGTGCCCCCTTTTTACAACGTCAGTGACCGCAAGTATGGCGGTGAGATCATGGCCTTGCATTTTCTGGAGGCCTTGCAGGAAAGCGGCAGATTCACGGTGGTTGAGCCCGGTGTTGTCCATGACGAGTTGCTCCGTTTCAGAATTATTATGGATCATGGCATTTCCATTCCCCAAGCAGAAGCCATGTTCAGCAGCTTTGATGCGGATTTTGTCTTATCAGGCAAGGTCTTTGACTACCAGGATACCAAGGGCCACTGGGGGGTACCGATGGTGGATTTCTCAGCGGAGATGTTTGATAACCAGAACCGGCAGTTGGTCTGGACGTCAAAAAGTTACAATGGTGGCTCCGATAGGGTTTTTTTCTTCGATTGGGGCCGAATTACTACGGCAAGTTCCATGGCAGCCCAGATGACCAGGGCCATCATCGGCTTTCTTGCCCAATAAAAGCTGTAAAGTATGGGACGTACAGGAAAAAGGAGATTGGCCAAGGGGTAAAGGTAACAGCCGATAGCATCGGCTAGAGCAGCCCATCGCTCAAGCCAAGCTTGTTACGATTTCATTAATAACAAGGATACATTCCGGAGAAGATTCGTATGAAAAAAATTATTGCGTCGATCGGGATACTGGTAATGTTGGGAACCGGCAATGCATGCGCTGCCAGGACAAACGGCTTGCCTGTGGTAAACGGCAAGGAGGTCATTGCCACCTTGAACGGCGACCCCATCTATCTGGATGAGTTCAACAGAACCCTTGCCTCCATGCATGGCCACGGTGAGGGTTCTTCAACCCTGAAAACCGGCAAAATCGATTACGAGGCGCCCTTGAAGCGCTTGGTCGATATCCGCCTGGTCCTCCTGGAGGCCGAAAATATCGGCCTGGGCGACCTGCCCGATATCCAGGAGCAGGTGGCGGCTTTTTCAAAACAGTCCATGCGCACATTCCTGCTGGACAAGGCAACCATGGGCCTTAAAGCCGATGCCGCAAAGGCGGATCTCCTCTACAAGGCAGAGGTCAAACAATATGCCCTGCAATCACTGAAGATCAGCAAGCAAGAAGATGCCCAGAAGATCGTCGCCGAGATCGAGGCCGGCGGCGATTACAGCGTGGTAGCCGCCCAGGCCATTGCTGACGGCATTGCCGAGGGCATTATGGAAACCAAAAAGCATAGCGAAAAGGAGATGCTGCCTCAGATCGGCGCGGCCCTGGCTGAGATGAAAAAGGGTGCGCTCAGCCCCATAATCCCTATTCAGGACGGCTTTGTGCTCATCAAACTTAATGACATCAACTACCCCGAAAATCTTGCCGTAAAGAAAAAGGTCGAAGAGAGGGTCCTCCAGACCCAGAGGGCTGTGGCCCAGGCCCAGTACATCAGGGCGCTCCAGGAAAAATATACGAATATTGAGGAAGATTTATTGAAGAATCTCGATCTTGAGGCCACAGAGCCGGGATTTGAGACCCTGCTGGAGGACAAACGGTTTGTGGCTTCCATAGAAGGGGAAGAGCCGGTCACTGTCGGGGAGCTGGCCACAGCGATAAAGAAGAAATTCTTCCATGGCATTGAAAAGATGTACGGCACCGGCAAACTCAACAAAAAAAAGGAAGGCGAACTCGACAAGATCCTGACCAGCAGGGTCATTGCCAAGGAGGCCCTGGCCCAGGGAATCGACAAGGACCCCTCTTTTCAAGCAATTGTTGAGGAATTCCGCAGCTCCATGCTCTTTGGTGCCGTGATGACCAAGGTCATCATCCCCAATTTACAGATGGGAGAAAAGGACATTGAGCACTATTATCAAGAGAATCTCCAGGATTTTTCCAGCCCGCCCATGGTTCGCCTCAAGAGCCTGGTATTCAGCGAAAAAGAAGATGCCGAAAACGCCCTGGCCAAGCTGCGGGGCGGCACGGATTTCAGCTGGCTTGCCGCCCATGCCGAAGGTCAGGCTGATGCCGAGAGTGAAGGGCTGTTGCATTTTGACGGCAGTTTATTGATGCTGACCACCCTGCCCGACACCCTGCAACAGCAACTAACCGATATCCGCAAGGGCGATACCACTACCTATGCTGACGATAACGGTTATTTCTACACCATCCTGGTTGAAGACGTTGTGGCACCGGTACCGCAAGAACTTGCCGAGGTCCACGAGGCCATCAAGGAAAAGGTGTTCAAGGTCAAACTCCAGGAGGCCTTTGATGACATGACCGATAAGCTCCGCGAGTTTTATCCGGTAAAATCCTATGTAGACCAGCTCATTGACATGAGTGCTGTCCAATAAACCGATCCACCATCCACAACTGGAGCCTTGGGGTTAACGATGCGAATGGTACATATGAACGGAATAAAAGTGGCTGTCTCCCTGTTTATGATTCTCTGCTGCGGCGGGCTGATCTTCGACGGACAACCGGCTGCGGCCATCGG
>JBFFNX010000201.1:0-6047 GCA_041562995.1 Desulfurivibrionaceae bacterium | reverse complement strand
CTTGATGCGGCCAAGGCCTGTCTGCAAAAGACCAATATGCCCGTGCTGTTGGTTGTTGAGGCCCGAGAGCTCAGCACCCTGGACTGGAATGAATATGCTGTTGATGATATTCTTATCAAACCGGTGGATTCAGAAAATCTCTTTGCCCGGATTCGTCTTGCCGAGGCACGGATGGACAGGGTCTTTGACAATAACCCCTTGAGTCGTCTTCCCGGTAATACCTCTATTCTCCGGGCTATCCAGAAAACCATCGAGTCGGGAGAGAGTTCCGGCGTCTGTTATGTGGATATTGATAATTTCAAACCCTATAACGATCGCTACGGTTTCTCCCAAGGCGATGATGTCATCCTTATGGTGGCCAGGATTATTGTAAATGTCATGGAGGAAATGGCCCGCCATAAGAGTTTTGTCGGTCATGTCGGTGGTGATGACTTCTTGTTTATTGTTCCAGAAGAGCTGATTGACGAAACCTGTAAACGTGTTCTTGCTAATTTTGAGGTCGTTCGTAATATGTTCTTGTCAAAAGAGGACATTGAAGCAGGTTGTTATGTTGAAAAAGATCGTCAGGGCAGGGAAACAACATTTGGTCTGCTCAGTCTTTCCATTGCTGTCATTCCGACCGGTAATCATACGTTCAGCCATTCAGCTGAAGTCTCCAGTGCCGCATCACAACTAAAACATTATGTGAAACAGAAGGAAGGATCTAATTATGTGATAGATCGCCGAAGCAGTAAGAGTGCATGATCTTTTTTTGCCGGTTCTTCATTCCTGAGGCCCTTCAAAAGTATAGATCCCTTTTATACCCCCGCATAAGGTATGACTTTGTTTTGTCGAGTAGGGTATGTGTTAGAGGTTGCCCTGGCCATTCATTTTTAATATTTTGTGAATTATGTTGTTACGCATAGATGGTTTTCATTGTTGTTTTTGGAATAAAATTGTAGTGAGGATTTGATATTAATAAAATGTAGTGATACGCTATGTTTCATTTTTGGTATATAAGTAGTTTATTTCAACAACAATCATAGAGTAAGTACTGAGGAGAAGATTATGGCTAAATCACTTTTGGAGATGGCTGCTGACATTGTCAAGTCACAATGTCAAGGCAGCTCCATGTCCACCGAAGATGTTGCTGCTGCTTTAAGCGCTACCTTTAATTCTTTGCAATCCCTGCAAGCGATGGAGGCACAAGCAGAAGCAGGTGAGTGTGCTGAAGCAACAGCGGCAACTGTTGATGTGGCGCCGGAAAGGTCTATTCTGAAAAATAAGATTATTTGTCTGGAGTGTGGAGAGTCTTTCAAAATGCTCTCTCCCAAACATCTTCGTTCCCATGGCCTTGATGGCCGTTCGTATCGGCAGAAGTATGGTCTGCCTTTGCGCCAGCCTCTGTGCGCTAAGGCACTTTCTGAAAAACGGAAAAAGGCGGGCAAGGCACGTGGTCTTCCCGATAACCTGCGTAAGGCGATTGAGGAGAGAAAGGGTAAAGTCAAAAAGAGTGTTGGCCGTCCACGCAAGAAGAGTTGATTTTCAGCCATTACAGTGTTTAAAAGGGGGATCCGGCTTGTGCCGGATCCCCTGTTTCATTTTAGGCGCCGGGACTTTTATTCTGTGTTAAGACAACGTGGGTATACCCTTTTATCTCGACCATTTTTCCCCGTGCCGGGATGTGATTTAACGTTTCAATGAGTTTATTATGATCGGAATTTTTGATTCTGGGGTTGGCGGTATGACCGTGGCCCGCGCTATTGAAAAGGTGCTGCCTGAGCGCTCAATTATCTATTTTGGGGATGTGGCCAGAACGCCATACGGTTCCAAAAGTCCAGCCACCATTAGCCGTTATGCCCGGCAGAATTGCGATTTCCTGCTCGCCAAGGGTGCCAAGCTTATTATCGTCGCCTGTAATACCGCCGCCAGTGTTGCCGGCCATCTTCTCCAGCAGGAGTATGATGTGCCCATCATGGAGGTTATCAGCCCGGCGGTTGCCCAGGCTGTGAAGTCTTCCGTTTCTGGGCGTATTGGTGTCATCGGTACCAGGGCCACCATTAACTCCAATATCTATGAACAGGAGATATGCGCCTTGAACCCCTCGGCCAGGGTTTTTTCCCACTCCTGTCCTTTGTTGGTTCCTTTGGTGGAAGAGGGCTGGCTTGCCAAGAGGGAGACCAAGATGATCCTCCGTCGTTATCTCCATCCCTTGCGGTCCCATGGCGTTGATACCTTGGTCTTGGGCTGTACCCATTACCCTTTACTCAGCCATATGATCAAACCCCGTATGGGACGCCAGGTAAGGGTTATTGACTCTTCTCTGGCCGTAGCCCATGCTCTTAAGGGTTTTTTGGCCGATAACCCATCTTTTGCCGAGGGCCTGGCAAAGGGGGGTGATCACCATTATTATGTATCTGATATTACCGAAGCAGCCCAGAGTACGGCCAGTCGCATTTTTGGCCGGGATATGAATTTAGAATTGGTACAAATTGACACATGATTTCTTTGCTAAACAAGGTGAAAGTCTCTTTTTTTCTGATTTTTATGCTCGGTTTTCTGCAGCCGGTCTATGGTTTTGATGCCCCGGCCATAGCCAGCAAGGTCCAGCAGAAATATGACACCATCACCTCCATTGAGGCCAAATTCCAGCAGCTGACAACCTTGAATGGTCTAAACGGCAGGGCTCAGGAAGGCAGTGGTGTTGTGGTGATCCAGAAACCCGGTCAGTTGCGCTGGAATTATGAAAAACCACATCGCCAGGTTCTGATCTGTGATGGGGATGAAGTTTCTTTTTATCTTGCACGTGAAAAACAGCTCATCGTCTCCAAGGCCACCGCCTATCTTGCCGAGGATCTGACCTATGCCTTTTTCACTGGTCGGGGGAATCTGCTCACCGATTTTTTGATTGAAGTGGCTCCTGGGGATATGATTGAAACGGGGAGCTATTGCCTGAAGTTAATGCCCAAAAAATCCCATGCCCAGGTCCACCATCTTTTTCTTTGGGTGGACGAGGACAGTTTTGATCTCAGGCGAATTCGTCTCGTCGATCATCTGGAGAGCGTAACCGATATTACGTTTACCGATATGGTTTTTAACAAGAAATTTGCCGATTCCTTTTTCCTCTTTGTGCCGCCCGAGGGAACCGAGATCATTCTTCAGTAGTTTTAAGAAAAATATGGCAAACCCCCTGCCATGAGTAGGGATCGTCCAAATTCATCGTTGTATACCATGTCTTGATAAAGAGAAAATCAATGCAGGAAAAACATCCAAGGGCAGTTCTTTATCTCGGTGGCTGCCGGAGCGGCAAGAGCCGTTTGGCTGAAGAGTTTGTGGCCAGCCATTTCAAGAGACCCTGCTATGTGGCTACCATGATGAAAAGTCATGACCCCGAGCTCCATGAACGTATTGAAATTCATCAAAAACGGCGGGGTGATTCATGGCTCCTCATTGAAGAGCCCCGAGAGCTGTGCCAGGTATTGGCATCTCGTCAAGATGAAGATGTAATCCTTATTGATTGCCTTACCCTGTGGTTGACTAACCTCCTGCTTGCTGATCTTGCTGACCATGAAATCCGGCTGGAGGTCGCTGCGCTTGCTCAGGCCATCAGCAGCTGTCAGGCTTCCGTGGTGCTGGTTGCCAATGAGGTTGGCCTGGGCATCGTCCCTGATTCCGTTTTGGGCCGGCGCTTCCGCGATCTGGCCGGCTGGCTCAACCAGCAGGTGGCAGAGGTTTGTCAGCGGGTACTCTTTGTTGCTGCCGGTCTTCCCCTCACATTAAAGGACGAGTAGGCGCATGGCTTTTGTACACGGCGGCAATATCATTGCGACAGCAAGCTCGCTTGGTCTGCAGGTTGATGAACTCATCGATATGAGCAGCAATCTTTCCCCCCTTGGTATGGTTCCGGGCCTCAGGGCTGTCCTGGAAAAGGGAATTGATCAGATTGGTTATCTGCCGGAGGCGACCAGCGCCGCGCTCTGCTCCCTATTTGCTGACCATAATGGCTGCCAGCCCCAGCAGGTTGTGGCCGGCAATGGCACCACGGATTTTATCTATGACCTGCCGACCATGGCTCGCTTTCGCAAGGCTGTTATCGTTAATCCGACCTATTCCGATTATCGGCTGGCCTGTGACTATGCCGGTCTGCCCTGGCAGAGTTTTGGCTTAACGTTTCCTGATTTTGCCGTCGATTTTGCGGCCCTTGCCGATACCCTTGAGGGCGGCGAGCTTCTTTTTCTCTGCAACCCCAATAACCCCACCGGCCATCTTGTCCCGGTCGAGGCCTTACGGACCTTTATTGCCCAGCATCCGCTGACCACCTTTGTCATCGATGAGTCGTATCTGCCCTTCACCCAGGAGCCTTCCCTGGTTAGTGATGATCTGCCTGAAAATCTCTTTGTTCTCTGTTCATCTTCAAAGATTTATGGTATTCCGGGCCTGCGGCTCGGTTTCCTGGTCAGCTCTGAAAAGAATATGGCCGCCATTAGGGAGCGCCAACGGCCGTGGAGTGTTAATCGCCTGGCCCAGCTTGCCGGCGAATTCTTGCTCAGCCAGGGTGATTCCTATGTCCGTGATGTCCAAGCCTTCCTGGCAAGGGCAAGGCCCTCGTTTGTTGAGGAACTGCGGGCCTTGCCAGCTCTGACCGTGGTGCCGGGGGTGACCAATTTCATCCTCTGTCGCTTAACGGCCATGGGGGCCGGTGAGCTTGCGGAAAAACTCCTTGCCGACCATATTATGATCCGTAATTGTGCAAGTTTTGATGGCCTGGATGACAGTTATTTTCGTGTTTCCCTCAAAAATGGCCACGATAACCGTCTTTTCCTTGATGCCCTGGCTGCTGTCCTTAACTAAGAGATAAATTTTCAATAAAAATGCGTATTGCCATTCTCTCTGACACCCATGATCATATCCCCAACCTGAGATCAGCCGTCATCTATTGTAATGCCTATGGCGTGCAGATGATGATCCATTGCGGTGACCTCATTTCACCCTTTATGCTCATTGAACTGGCTGAATTTTCAGGTGCTGTCCATCTCATTTATGGTAATAATGTTGGCGACCAGCATCTAATCTCCCAGTCCTGCGGCACCAAATACGCAAACATTACCCACCATGGCACCTTAGGTGCGGTGGAGGCGGGGGGGGTCAAGTTTGCCTTTAATCATTATCCCCAGTTGGCCCGGGGCATTGCCCTGCAGGGCAGCTTTGATGTGGTGTGCTGCGGTCATACCCATAACTATATTGTTGAGAAAATTGGCGAGTGCCTCCTTGTTAATCCCGGAGATTTGCATGGCGGCAAGAAACAGCCCGGCTTCGTTATTTTTGAAACAGCAACACGAACTATTGAAAGGGTCGATATTGGTGAACCCTTTTTCCCAGATACTTCAGGGTAAGAAAATATATTAGCCTCACTGGAATCGTTAAGGTGGGGGAAATCTCAGAGGTGTAAAAGTTTACCAGTGTCTTAGGTTTGTTCATCTGGGACTTCGAACTAGAGTTTTCGATGTGAGAAGTTCAAGACGGACGAAGATGAGGCACGGCTAAGGTTTTACAGAAAACAAGGATAAGGCGATGACAGAAGAAAAAGAAGATGGGGCAGAGTCCATGGAAAGTTTTGCCGATATGTTTGAGTCTTCTCAGGTTGAGAGCAGCAAAATCGAGCCGGGGCAGAAGGTGGAAGGCGAGGTGGTTCGGGTTGAAAAAGAGTGGATCTTTGTCGATATAGGCGGCAAGAGCGAGGGCGCCCTGGCCTGTTCTGAGTTCCTGGGTGACGATGGTCAGCCCACCGTGAAAGAGGGCGACTCCATTACCGCCTATTTTCTGTCCGCTCATCAGGGCCAGATGCTCTTTACCACCAAGATGAGCGGGGCGGCCGCCCTTGCCCATCTTGAACAGCTCTATAAGGCTGGTATTCCCATCGATGGCGAGATCACCAAGGAGGTTAAGGGTGGCTTTGATGTCAAAATAGCGGGTACAGTCCGGGCTTTTTGTCCTTATTCGCAGATTGCCCTGCGACGGGTAAGTGATTCCAGTCAGTTTGTCGGCCAGACCCTGCCCTTTGTCATTCT
>JBFFNX010000200.1:0-6162 GCA_041562995.1 Desulfurivibrionaceae bacterium | reverse complement strand
TTTCGGTCGTATGCTTGTTGCCTATCCCGAGATGGATATTGTCAGGCCGCTGATGGCCCTGGCCTATTATGAGGCGGGGGACGGGGCAGGGGCCAAGAAGGTTCTTGCCCAGGTGCCGGTGGAATCCAAGGAGTATGAGGACGCCATTCTCATGCTGGTTCGTCTCTACCAGGAGGAAAACAAACTGGCTGGGGCGGCGGAGATTTTAGAGCATGCCCTGCAGGTGAGTTCCTCGCAACATCAGAGTTTCTTCTTTCTGCTGGCCGCGGTCTATCATAAGAACCAAGAGCCCCAGAAGGGGGTGGAGGTTTTTGAGCGGGCGGTGCGGGCCTTTCCTGAGGAGGGCCGGGTCTGGTTTGAATACGGTCTCTATATGGACAGGATAGGGCGCCTCGATGCTGCCATGGCCCATATGTCCCGGGTGCTGGAGCTTGACCCCGACGATCCCTATGCCTTGAATTATGTGGGCTATACCTGGGCCGATAATGCCGTTAATCTCGATCAGGCCTTGGATTACATCACCCGGGCTGTTGCTGCTCATCCGGAAGACGGCTTTGTGCGCGATTCCCTGGGCTGGGTCTATTTCAAGCGGGGTGATTTTAAGCGGGCCGTGACCGAGCTCGTTGCTGCCAGTGAAATGCAGCCTGAGGATCCCACCATTAACGAGCACCTGGCTGATGCCTATATGAAAACTGGCGAGTTCGCCAAGGCGGCGGACCATTATGGGAGGGCGGTGAAATTATATAAGGATGCCAAGAAGAGGGCCGTGGCCCGTCGCAAGCTTGAAGAGGCCAAAGAGGGAGCACGTTAGGCCTTTATGTATTTTTTCAAGCGCTCTATACCCCTTATAGCCTGTCTTCTGCTGCTGTCCGGCTGTGTGACCATGCCGGACCTCTTCGGTATCAGTCGCGACGAAAACAGCGAGGTGCGTGGCCGTTTTAAGGAGATGATTGCTCTCCAGAGCAAATGCCATTGCTGCCTTGATGGCGCGGCCCATATCTCCCTCAAAAATGTCCTCTACTCCGGCGCCATCTCCGGCTATCTGCAGGCCATGAGTCCCTCCTATCTGAAATTTATCGGTGTCAATCCTCTGGGGCAGCCCTTGGCGATTTTGACCACCAACGGCGAGCAGTTCCGCTATGTTTCCACCGAGGATACCACGGTGTATAGTGGTGCGGTCGATGGCGAGACATTTGGCAAATATACCCCGGAGGGCTTTGTCCCCACTCTTTCCTATTACTGGTTGATCGGTAGGCTGCAGCCCGGGCCTGTGCAGTTGACCCAGGTGAGCAGGGATGAACAGAGTGGTTATTGGGTTGAGCTTCTCTATGAAAACGGTAGAAAGGCCCTGGTCCTTTTTGACCCAGAGGCCCTGCAGATTCGGCGCCATATCGTGTTAAACGGTGCCGGTAAGCGGATTTTGAATATCCTCTATGACCAGTACGGCCCAGGGGAGTGCGATGTGCCACGCCTGATTACGGTAACCTCGCTAACCCTGGACTCCACCATGGAGATCCGCCTTGATGATCTCCTGGAGAATGTCTCTCTCTCCCTCCAGGATTTTGAATATGTGCCTCCTGCCACCTTTAAAGAGGTGGTGGTGGAGTAGAAAACCGTGCGTCTGTTGTCTCTCTTATAGATGGTCGGTCCTTGTTTTTTTTGCCGTCTATATTTCAACTGTCCCCCTTATTTAACCCACTATAAAAAACGTGAATCCAGAACAGCTCCTCCCTTTGGTCCGTAAACCCAGCAGGTATGGCGGCAATGAGTTTAATGTGCCTGCCAAAAACTGGCATGAGGTCTCCTTGCGCTATCTCCTGGCCTTTCCCGACATGTATGAAATTGGCATGTCCCATCAAGGCCTGCAGATTCTTTATCATATCCTCAATAGGCGGGATGATCTCCTGGCCGAACGGGTCTATGCCCCAGATACGGATCTTGAGGATTTATTGCGGCAGACCAAGACCCCTCTCTTTAGCCTGGAGTCGCGCCATCAACCCCTGGATTTTGATGTCCTGGCCTTTACCCTGCCCTACGAGCTCTGTAATACAAACATCCTCACCATCCTTGATTTGGCAGGGGTGCCTTTTTTCAGTAAGGACCGCGGCGCCGAGCATCCCTTGGTCCTCGGCGGCGGGCCCGGCGCCTTTCATCCGGAGCCGGTTGCTGATTTTTTTGATGCCATCTTGCTGGGTGATGGCGAAGAGGCCATTGTCGAGATCAGTGATTTCCTGATCGCCGCTAAGGAGGAGGGGGCGACGCGGCAGCAGGTTCTTGCCGGTCTGGCTGCTATCGAGGGAATCTATGTGCCCTCGTTTTTTGAGCCGCAATATGGAACAGATGGTGGCTTTCAAGGCATGAAGCCCTTGAAACCAGGATATGAAAAGGTGCGTCGTCGTATCCTGGCGGAGTTTCCCGATGAGCCGGCTCCCGCCCCCTTGGTGCCCCTTAATAAAATTGTCCATGATCGGCTGGGTATTGAGCTTGCCCGGGGCTGCACCCGGGGCTGCCGTTTCTGTCAGGCCGGCATTATCTACCGGCCGGTGCGGGAGCGTTCCCCTGAGCAGGTCCTGCGTCTTGCCAAAGAGGGTATCGCGGCCAGCGGTTTTGAGGAGATGGCCTTACTTTCGCTTTCCACCGGTGATTATTCCTGTATGGGGCCATTGCTTGTCAAGTTGATGGACACCTTTGCCCATAAGCGGGTGTCGGTCTCCATGCCCTCCATGCGGGTGGGCACCTTGACCCCGGAGATCATGGAGCAGATCAAGAGGGTGCGCAAAACAGGTTTTACCGTGGCTCCGGAGGCGGGCACGGATCGGCTGCGGCAGGTGATCAATAAGGGGATCACCGAAGAGGATCTCCTCGCCACCTGCAGTTCGGCCTTTGGTCTCGGTTGGAAATTGATCAAATTTTATTTCATGTTCGGCCTGCCCACCGAGACCCAGGATGATCTGGCCGCTATTCCTGATCTCGCCTTAAAAGGGCTGCGGTCAGGCTCGGGGCCGGGACGTAAAATAACGGTAAGTGCCTCAACCTTTGTGCCTAAGCCCCATACGCCTTTTCAGTGGGAACCGCAGCTC
The DNA here is from genome assembly GCA_041562995.1 of Desulfurivibrionaceae bacterium. Lineage (GTDB taxonomy): Bacteria > Desulfobacterota > Desulfobulbia > Desulfobulbales > SURF-16 > BM506. Next base: position 3,082 of record JBFFNX010000200.1, on the reverse strand, counting down.
TCCATTAATGAGGGTTTTGAGCGTATTGATTTTCTCAAGGCAAAATTGCGGGACAACGGCCTGCAACTGCGCTGGGGCGATCCTCGCCAAAGTTTTCTTGAGGGTGTTTTTTCCAGGGGCGACCGGAGGCTCTCGGCCCTTATTGTCGAGGCCTGGCAGCATGGGGCGCGCTTTGACGCCTGGAATGATCATTTGCGTCTTGATACCTGGAAAGCGGCGGCCACCGCCCTGGGTATTGATTTGGAGCATTATCTTGGCCGGCGCGATTTTAATGAGCCCCTGCCCTGGGATCATCTCGATTGCGGGGTGGATCCTGCCTTTATCAAGGCTGAGTACGACAAGGCCCTGGAGGGTGCCTATACCCCTGATTGCCGGGTCCACGGCTGCCAGAAATGCGGTCTGTGCGATTTTGAAACCGTATTTCCCCGGACGTGTAAGGGCGAACCTGACTGGCCTGCCGAACAAGAGGATGCTGGCCCATCTGAAGAGGGTGAGACCCATTTTCATTATCGTCTCGATTATTCCCGGCTGGACAGGGCCCGTCTGCTCTCCCACCTTGAGCTTCTCCAGGTCTTTTTCCGGGCCTTTAACCGGGCCGGTCTGCCGCTCCATTACTCCAAGGGCTTCAATCCGTCGCCCAAGGTCTCCTTCAGCCCGGCCCTGCCTCTGGGCACCGAGAGCAAGGCGGAGTATCTTAGTATTGATCTGAGCGTCGCCATCAGGCCGGAAGAGTGGCTTGATGCCATTAATGTCCAGCTTCCTGAAGGTCTCCATGTCAATGAATTAAGCCAGGCCCAGTCAAAAAACATTCCGGCAAAGGTGGAAACGTGTTACACCTTTTACCTGGCTGCACCTATGGCAAATCAGCGCATTGATGCCTTTATGGCGGCGGATGTTTTTCCGGTCAAGGTGACCAGGAAAAAGATAGCACGGACCATTGACGGGCGGTCACAGGTCACTGACCTGCGCCTTATTGATGAGAATACTGTTGAGCTTCGGATGATTTCCGAGGTGAGCAAGGCGGGCCTGAAGCCCCTGGAGCTTCTCCAGGCTGTTTTTGAACTTTCCGCGCAGGAATTAACGCAAATCAGGGTAGTGAAGGAGTGGTTCAAGGCCGCTTGATTTCGTGCCAGGTTGCTGAAAACGGTGTCGTTTTGCAACAACCGGCTAATGAATCTCATCACCTGTAAATCCTATAGAACTTATGGCAACTGATCTTCTTATAAATGCAGCTTCCTATGAGGTGCGTATCGCCCTTATTGAACATGGCAATCTCGTTGAGTTCCATGTGGAAAGGCCGACTGAAAAAGGTCTGGTGGGCAATATTTACCTGGGGAAGGTCGTTCGCGTTCTGCCTGGCATGCAGGCTGCTTTTGTTGATGTTGGTCTGGAACGCACCGGTTTCCTCTATGTTGACGATGTTAACATCTCCACCGATGCCTTTGAAAAGAGGCTCAATAACTGTGGCGGGCCTACTGCCTGCTGCGACAACGAGCCCCCTGATTCCCTGGCTGTCCGCACCCCGGGCAAATCCATTGAGGATCTTCTCCAGGAGGGGCAGGACATCCTCGTGCAGATCTGCAAGGAGCCCATCGGGACCAAGGGCGCCCGGCTTACCTGCCATATAACCCTGCCTTGCCGGAACCTTGTCTTTATGCCGATGACGGATCATATCGGCATCTCCCGCAAGATGGAAGACGAGGTGTTGCGGCAGCGGTTACGTAAGGACATCGAAGAGTTGCGGCCTGCTGGCACCGGCTTTATAGTGCGCACCGTGGCCGAGGACGCCAGTCGTGAGGACCTGGAGGCGGACATGGAGTACCTCCTGCATGTCTGGAGCGAGATTCAGGATATTGCTGAGAAAACAGAGCCCATGAGTCTGGTCTATGAAGATCTTGATATCATTCTCCGGGTGGTGCGTGATACTTTCACGCCGGAAGTTGATCGGCTGGTGGTGGATGACGCTAAGACCTTTCAGCGGGTTTTGAAATTTATCCAGACCTTTGCCCCCCACATGCATAGTCGGGTTTTCAAGTATGATCAGACTGTGCCGATTTTTGATGCCTACGGGGTAGAGATGGACATCAGCAGGGCCCTTGATAAGAAGATCTGGTTGCGTTGCGGCGGCTATATCATAATCGAGGGCACCGAGGCCCTTACCGTTATTGATGTCAATACCGGCCGTTATGTGGGCAAAAACGACCTTGAGGAAACCATCTTTAAGACCAATATGGAGGCGGTCCGCGAAATTGCCTACCAGCTCAGACTCCGTAATATCGGTGGTATCATTATCATTGACTTTATCGACATGGAGGTAGAGGCCCATAGGGAAGAGGTGTTCAGGGCCTTAAGTGAGGCGGTTCAGAAGGATAAGAGCCGGGTCAATATTCTCAAGGTCTCCGAGTTCGGTTTGGTGCAGATGACCAGAAAGCGTAACCGGGAAGACTTGGTTAATATGATGTGCGAGCCCTGTCCCTATTGCGGTGGTGATGGTCTGCTCAAGTCCAACCGTACGCTGTGCTATGAGATTTTCCGCAGAATTTCGCTGGGCGCCCGAAAAATATCCGGCCCCAGTGTCACCATCAAGGTCCATCCCAAGGTGGCGGGCATGATGCTCAAGGAAGAGGCGGTCACCATCCACCATCTTGAGGATGAGCTGAAAAAAACGCTCACCATTATTCCCCAGAAAGATATCCATATGGAAAAATATGAGATCATCTGGCAGAGTGATGACAGCGTTACCGCCCCTAAGCAACAGCCGCTCAAGGTGAAAGCTTAGGAGGGAGGGGAATTTGCAATTCCGCGGCTGAAAAAAAAGAGGCTGGGGATATTGCTAAGACTCTTTTCATTGTTGACAAAAAAACGAAACGTGGTATCTATCACTGTTTCCGTATCCGGGAATCAGTTCTTTTTCTGATTGATGCGGGATTTTAATCATGGATAATTAAACGTGGTCTTCATTTGGTCACGAGGTGCTTCCTGCACAGGGAAGCGTTTTAGTTTTGGAGGATAGTATGTACGCAATTATTCGCACCGGTGGTAAGCAGTATCAGGTTGCAGAGGGAGATCGTCTGCGGGTTGA
>JBFFNX010000199.1:0-6175 GCA_041562995.1 Desulfurivibrionaceae bacterium | reverse complement strand
GAGATTGAAGAACCGCACCTGAAACTCCATGAGTCAGCTATCCGTATCGGCGCCAACTTCAAACAGGCCGACGTCCACCTCCCTGCGCAATTCATAGCACTTGAGTCCGCTCATCTCGCCTGGGCGGGTCATGTCTGTAGCTCCATGGCCCTTGGCAAAAAGGAGCTCGGCGTCCAGACCGACCCTACCCAGTGTGGCCTGGGGAAATGGCTGTCCTCGGCTGCGGCAAGAGTCGTCTATGAACATGGCGATGATGATTTCAAGAAACTCTTTAATGCCATATCCGCTCCCCATAGCAGGCTGCACGGTACCGCTGTGAGGATAAATGCACTGCTGGCTGCCGGCAGCACCGGCAAGGCTCTTGTGATTTATGAGCACGAAACCCTGCCGGAGCTCAAAAACGTCCAACATATCCTCTCACAGCTCAAGGATGAGGCGGGCCACGAGATAGCCGGCATGCAGAAGGCCAATGCCATCTTTGCCACCAGTACCGTACCCATGCTTGTTCAGGTCCAAGGCCTTCTTAAGGATATCAGGAGAGAAGCAAAGACTCATATCATGACGGATGATATCATGCTGAGTAGTGCCCTCAGCACCAAGATCATGGTCACCATTGTCGCGGTGTTTGCCATCTTGGCCGGACTGATCATGGGATTTTTCACCACCAGGGGAATCGTCAAGGTACTCGCTGGCATCTCCAATGATATGGCAGGGATGGCCACGGAGGTCTTGGGGGCATCTCGTCATGTTTCGAGAAGCAGCCAGAGTCTGGCCGAGGGCGCTTCCGAACAGGCTGCCTCCCTCGAAGAGACATCTTCCTCCCTGGAAGAAATCTCAGCCATGACCAAGCATAATGTCGAAAATTCCCACCAGGCCAACACCTTGGCCAGTGAGGCCACAATCGTGGTCAATAAGGCCAACAGCTCCATGGGCGAGCTCACCCTTGCCATGGACGATATTTCCAAGGCCAGTGAGGCGACCTCCAAGATCATCAAAACCATCGATGAGATTGCCTTTCAGACAAACCTGCTGGCCTTGAATGCCGCGGTGGAAGCGGCCCGGGCCGGTGAAGCGGGCGCCGGTTTTGCAGTGGTGGCCGATGAGGTTCGCAATCTGGCCATGCGCGCTGCCGCAGCAGCCAAGGATACCGCCGGGCTCATCGAAGAAACAGTGAAAAAGGTCCATGGCGGCAATGAGCTCCTTGTCCGAACCAATGACAACTTTACCAGCGTTACGGAAAGCTCTACCAAAATTGCCGGGCTGGTGAACGAAATCACCCTGGCCTCTGAGGAGCAAGCCAAAGGTATCGGGCAAATCAACTCGGCAACCACTGAGATGGACAGGGCGGTGCAGCAAACTGCTGCCAGTGCCGAGGAATCCGCCAGTGCTGCCGAAGAGCTCAATGCCCAAGCAGAATCGATGAACGCCATCGTCAGAGAGCTGGCGATGCTGTTGGGGGTGGCAAATACCGCAGAACATCGCCCGGCTTCGTCCCAGGGTCCACAGGAGGGTCGCGGTGGATCGCCCCGAGCTCTGCCACCGTCACCCAGCTATAAACCTGCACAACGGGAAAACAACCCCAAAAAAGTCATCCCCTTTGATGAAGATGACTTTGAAGATTTCTAAGCCGCTCCCACCGCGCGACAAAGGATGATCCTTTTTAGCGCCCTTTTCTCTCTCCAAGCGGGCAGGACACGCTTCCCCTCAGCGTATCCTGCCCGCTTTTTTTTGGCATTTTCCGCCCATGGCCAGTGGCAAAAGCAGCTCGTTAGCTGACCAAGGCAGCATGGATGGCCTGCAGCAGATCTTGCTGGCTATAGGGTTTGGCCACAAACCCTATAGCACCACTGGCGATTATCTCCCCTAAAGACTCATCCACCGCGTAGCCGCTGGTGAGAATTATCTTGGCTGTTGGCTTGAGCTCGAGAAGAGCCTGTAAGCATCGCATGCCTCCCATGCCAGGCATGCTCACATCAAGAAGAACAATATCTATGGCATTTGCCGGCGCCTGGAAAAGTGACAGGGCCTCTTCGCCGCTAGTGGCCTGCAGCACATGGTAGTTATTGGCCTCCAGCATTGTTTTGCCAATGGCAAGGAGGCTGCTCTCGTCCTCCACCACCAGGACGGTTTCATTTTTCCCCCTGGGCTGCTGGGCCAGGAGTGAGGGTTGCGCCGACAGCTGAGGAGTGTCTTTTGCCACCGGTAGAAAAATCTCAAAGGTGGCTCCCTCATTGGGCGCGCTGCGACAATCGATATAGCCATGGTGGCCTTTAATGATCCCATAGACCATGGCCAGACCAAGGCCGGTGCCGACACCAAGCCCCTTGGTGGTAAAAAAGGGGTCGAAAATCTGCTTGAGGGTCGCAGCATCCATGCCATAACCGCTGTCACTGACGGTCAGCAGGACATATTCCCCTGGTTTCATGCCAGGGAAAAGCGGCGGCCGGTCGCGTCTGATGCTGACCTGCTCCGTTTTAATCGTCAGCCGGCCCCCAGTGGGCATGGCATGTTTGGCGTTGGTGCCCAAATTTAGCAAGACCTGCTCGAATTGCCCGGCATCGCCCCGAATGAGACCGACATCCGGGCTCAAATCCTTTTCAATGCTTATTTCTCGGGGAAGGGTCTTCTCTAAGAGCGTAATGGCATGGTCAAGCTCTGTATTGATGTCAAAGTCCCTAAACTCGACACTCTCCGCCTTTCGGCTAAAGGCCAGGATACTCTTGACCAGCTTGGCGGCCCGTTTGGAGGAGGCGAGAATCTCCTCCAAATATTCCGGAGGGATGATGCCGCCTCTGTTGTATTGGAGAAGAGACAGCTCCGTATAACCCATAATGGCGGCCAGAATATTATTAAACTCATGGGCGATGCCGCCGGCCAAGGTGCCGACCGCCTCCATCTTCTGGGCATGAAGAAGCTGGCCTTCAAGCCTTTTACGCTCCTCTTCCGCCTCGATGCGCTCTGAGATGTCTCGAGCCAGGCCTAAAATCAGGCGCTGACCTTTATGCACGGTAAAGCTCGCCCGCAGCTCCACCGGAAAGGTACTTCCGTCTTTACGGCGATGGACACTTGCAAAGGTGCTGGCATGTTGTCCCCCCAAAAACTGCTGCAGCCAAAAATCCTGCAAAACCTCCTGGCCGGGGGCTTGGGGATCCACATCCTGAATTCTGAGTGTGAGCAGCTCCTCCCTGCTGTACCCCAGACTTTCCTGGGCGGCCTGGTTGACATCAACCAGATTGCCCTGAAAATCACTGACAAATATGGCATCGCCAGCCTGCTCAAAAAGGGTCCGGAAACGCGCCTCACTTTCCAGCAGCTGTCTTTCCGTGACAAGCCTGGCCTCCTGATCAGCCAAAAGCATGGCGAGGAGTAAGGTGGCCACTGGGTATATAACCATGACCGGCAGGGTAATCTTGCCAATGGTCTGCCAGGCAAGTTCCCCCGGCAGGGTAAACATGCCCAGGATCATCGCCACATGAACCGCAAGGCCAAAGAGATAAAAATAGAGGACATTGCTCGGCCGGCGCCATTTTTGGCGCCAGTAAAAGAAAAGAACCCCGATAGATGCCGCAGAAAGAGCAGTGGCAATAGCAGGCGCAACGCCAACCCCTCCCAGCCATATCCGGTAGGTGATGGAAAAGAGGGCGGTAATGGCCGCCGTTATCGGGCCGCCAAAAAGCCCGGCAATACTGATAACCACTGACCGGGTGTCAAAGACAAGGCCGGGAGCAAGCTGGAGGGGGCTGAGCATGACACCGACAACCACAAACCCAAAGAGGAGGCCACGAATGGCTTGGCCGGTCAGATCTTTGCCCTTCCAGTACCGAGAGATCAGGGTATAGAGATAGCTGAGGACCAGCAGGATTGCCGCATTATTGACGAGTGAGTTAAAGACCATACCTAGATACGTATACCAGCAACTTATTATATGATTAAAACACAAAAAACATCTCTCACCAGCAACTCCCCGGCAGGATATTTCCACCCACTATAACCGCATCTGGGCAAGAATATCAATATCAGCCAAACGAGGGTGGCCATTACCAGTCTCCTCAAAATGAGGCTGGATACGCCATAACACCGGGCAGACAACACAGGTCGGTAGCGGGGGGAGGCCCGGAATTGAAAATTTCAGTGACTTGGTAGAGAAATGGGCTCTTCTTTTCGTGCTTGGAGATGCCGGACCAGAACCCGATCGACGTCCACGGCCAACTTGGCAAGGGGAGCAAGGGGGAGGGTGCCGGTCTGGATCAGAAAAATCTCAAGACAGCGCTTATAATCCTCCTCGAGCAGGAGGAAACGTAAACACAGGGAGGCCTGCCCAAAGCCCGCTGGCAAAGGGAGATCCTCAGGGGAATCTACCATTTCATACAGTTCTGCGGCATTAAAGGATAACTCCGGCAGGAGCAGAGAATCCTCATAGCTGGTAAGGGCCTCTTCATTGTCGCCATAAAAGGCATCCACCAGGGGATCAATTTCCGGAGCAAGATTTTCCAGCTCCTGACGATAGCTATCGCCCATGGCCCCATCCAGATCATCGTCATCATCGTCATCAATCATATAGCTGACAAGGTCAATGATGCTGAGCTTATAGTAGCCTCGGCTGATGGCGGTTGCCGCTGCACCACTCATGGTTTGCTGCCTCCCATAAATTACCCTCAAGCTCTGTTAGCGATAATCCTTACGGATGCGGTCCATCTCGCGGGTCGCCTCCTTCTTCTTTAAGGTCTCACGCTTGTCATACTCACTCTTGCCCTTGGCAAGTCCCAGAAGCAATTTAACCTTGCCATTGGGGGCAAAATAAATCTTCAGGGGGATCAGGGAAAAGCCCTTCTCCTGAACCTTGCCGATCAATTTATCAATCTCCCGCTTATGGAGAAGAAGTTTTCTGAGCCGCATCGGCTCCGGCGAGGCATGGCTGGCCGCGTATTTATAGGGCGAAATATGGAGATTGTGGACCCAGATCTCGCCGTCTTTAATCCGGGCGTAGCAATCACGCAGGTTGGCCCGACCGGCCCGCAGGGACTTGACCTCCGGCCCCACCAGGACAATGCCCACCTCAATCTCTTTTTCAATATGAAAATCGTGGTACGCCTTTTTATTGGTGGCGACGATTTTGATGCTCATTTCCCTGCTTCCTTCTTAAAAAATTTCTACCTCAAAACATACTCTCTCCCGGTTGAGAAGAGCAGAGGCTACATATCATTATTGAGCCACGGCTTCAGGGCCCAGACTTTACACCGAACCCGTTACCCGCACCGCCTCGGTGAAGGTGGTTATGCCGCGCCGCACCTTGTCCCAGGCATCCTCCTTGAGGGTGGTCATACCTTCAGCCGTTGCCACCTTCTGGAGCTGGGAGGCCGGCACCGACAGGGTGACCTGGGCCTTGATGGCATCAGACATGGGAAAGATCTCAAAAATTCCACAGCGGCCATAATAACCGGTACCCCGACATTTGGGGCAACCCTTGCCCTGGCGCAGGACGATCTCATGGCTGTCGGGCAGCGGGAAGCCAAAACCCTGGAGATTGGTGATCGGCATGACCACCTCCTCACTGCAGTCAGGGCAGATGGTGCGCACCAGGCGCTGGGCCATGGCCCCGAGCATGGTGGAACTCACCAGAAAGGGCTGGACGCCAAGCTCCACCAGACGGGTGATGGAGGTCACCGCATCGTTGGTATGGAGGGTGGAAAAAACCAGATGGCCGGTGAGGGCGGCCTGGACAGCATGGGCCGCTGTTTCATAGTCGCGGATCTCACCGATCATGATGATATCGGGATCCTGCCGCAGGATATTGCGCAGAATGGTCGAGAAGGTGACGTCAATCTGGCTCTGGACCGAGATCTGATTAAACTGCTCATAGACCATCTCCACCGGATCCTCCACCGTGGTGATATTGATCTCCGGGCTGGCGACGTGGTGCAGGGTGGAGTAGAGGGTGGTTGACTTACCGGAGCCGGTGGGGCCGGTGACAAGGACGATACCGTGCGGCGCCTCCACAAAGGATTTATAGACGGTGAGATCGCGCTCGTTAAAACCGATGTCGGCAATCTCCTGAAAGAGCACCTCGGAGTTCAGGATCCGCAGCACCGCCTTTTCGCCAAAGGCAACCGGGATGGTGGAGACCCGGATCTCCGCCTCCTGGGCATGGTGCTGAACCTTGATGCGGCCATCCTGG
>JBFFNX010000198.1:0-6195 GCA_041562995.1 Desulfurivibrionaceae bacterium | reverse complement strand
CTTTGTCCTTCATTCCTATCATAGCGGCCTTGGCTGGGTTGAGGATGTCAACGACGGTCTGTATAAGGTGCTGCTTGCCAAGGATCAGCAGAATCTTGAGCTCCATATCGAATATATGGACGCCCAGCGTCTTGATAATTCTGATAACTTCCAGCTCCTCCGCCAACAGCTGACTCAGAAGTATAGTTCTTTGCAATTTACCGCTGTCATTGCCGTCGATGATATCGCCATCAATTTCCTGGCCCGTTTTCATGGGGAGATCTTCCCCGGAGCGGCAACCCTTTTTTGCGGCAAGATCGGTAGCCTCCCTCCTGAACAATTTGGCATAGAAGGCTTTGCCGGGGTGGTGGAAAATGTGGATGTCCATGCAACCTTGCAGGCCGGTCTTAATCTCTATCCGGATACCACGCGCATCATCGTGATAAATGATCGCAGTGTTGATGGCCTCCTCCTTGATCCTCTCTTTCAGAGGGAGGTGAAGAACTTCCCCTCCCTCAATTTTGAATTTTTCTCACCGCCATCCATGGATGAGCTGGTCAATATGGTGAAAGGGCTCAGTGGGAATACCTTGGTTCTCCTGGGGAATTTTACCCGCGACGAGTCAGGGGGTGTCTTTACCAACAAGCGTTCTTCCTGGCTCATCGCCAGCCGCTGTAAGGTGCCTATTTTCAGTATGTGGGATTTTTATCTGGGGAGCGGCCCCTTGGGAGGGCGCATGGTGAGCGGCGTGGCCCAGGGGGAGATGGCCGCCAAACTCGCCATGCAGGTCGTCTCAGGGGATCTGCTTGCTGGTGAAAGCAAAACAGTTGCCACCGATAATTATTACGCCTTTGACTATAATGAGATGCGCTGGTTCGACATCTCCTATAGTTCTTTGCCTGAAAATAGCACGGTTACTGAGGAGCCCCAGTCCGTCTTATGGAAATACAAAAAACTGGGATGGTCGGCCCTAGGTATCGCTCTTGCCCTGGAGGCCATGGTTATCGTTCTTTCCGTCCTCATCTACCGTTCTAAGAAGGCAGAGGCCGCCCTTGAAGAGCATCGTAGTACCCTCGAGGAGGTGGTGCATCAGCGGACCCTTGAGCTCTCTTCCACCAACAAGATTCTCCAAAATGAAATCGAAGAAAGGAAGAGGGTTGAGGCGGCATTACTTGAGTCTGAGGAGGTTCTCCATCAGCTCTCTAATAACCTGCTTACCGTGCAGGAAAATGAACGGCAACGTATCTCTGTAGAGCTCCATGATGAGCTGGGCCAGTCCCTTGCTGCCTTGAAGCTGCAATTACGTTCCATTGTTCGCAGTCTTGGCGATGAGCCGGTGGCTGTTCTGCGGCAGGAATGCGAGGAGCTGCGTTCGGCCATCAATCTCATTATTGAGAATGTCCGCCGCCTGTCCCGCAATTTGTCGCCGGTTATGCTTGATGATCTTGGCATTGATGCTGCTTTAGAGCATCTGGTGACTAATTTTGCCAAGCTCTCCGGAATAGAGGCCGAGATTGATCTTGTTGAGATTAACCATTATTTCGGTCAGAATTCCCAGCGGATGATCTATCGTATTGTCCAGGAATCACTCAACAATATGGGCAAACATGCCGATGCTACTCACTTTGCCGTCCAGATCGAAAAACGACAAAATCGTATCTTTCTCGTTGTTAAAGATAATGGAAAAGGTTTTAATGTCGAACAAGTTTTTAGCTCCATCAGCCCTGAAAAAGGTATGGGTCTGACAGCCATGTCTGAGCGGGTTCGCATCCTGCGGGGAAGTTTCGATATTGAAAGTGAGCCTGGCCATGGCACGGCAGTTCACGTTACCATTCCTGTTTGACCACTACCAGTGTGAACATAGAGAAGAGGTGAATTATGGGGGTCTGTCGAGTTGTGTTGGCCGATGATCATGCCCTGATCAGGCATGGCATCAAAAAAATTATAGAAGAAGAGCCATCTCTGGCGGTGATTGGTCAGGTCGGTGATGGACTTGAACTTCTCAATTTTATTAAGAAAATTACCCCTGACGTTATTCTCCTCGATATTTCCATGCCTAATCTTCGCGGCATCGAGGCCATTGGTGAGGCCAAGAAAATCTGCCCGGGTGTGAAGATCATTATGCTGACCATGCATAAGAGCAAGCAGTACCTCTGTCATGCTCTGGCTGCTGGTGCTGATGGCTATATCCTCAAGGAAGATTCCGATACAGAACTGCTCACCGCCATTAACCATGCCTTAAAGGGTGAACTCTTCATCTCGCCGGTTCTTGCCGATGAGCTCTCCCGGGAGGAGATCATCGCCTGCCAGGAGAAGAAGGGGGTTCCCTCTGACTCTCTAACCCCGAGGGAGAGGCAGGTGTTGAAATTGGTGGCCGAGGGCCGCACCAGCCGTGATATTGCTGAGCTCTTATCCATCTCAACCCGTACGGTTGAGCACCATCGTGCCAATTTGCTCAAAAAGTTGAATATTAAAAATACGGCGGATCTTATTAAATATGCCATTCAGAAGGGGTATGTCCTGCCAACACCCTGATTCTATTGCCGTATTTTCCTCCCACACCTCCTGACCAATTCCTTCTCTTTTGCGTGGGCATTTTCATGGGTTACAGTTTAACTATTTTCTAATTTTCTAACGTATTGTTCCCCCCATTTTTCACATATCTTTTTTATCTCGTTGATTTTAAATCACTTTAAAATTTGGGGTAAAGAAAACAGCATTTTTTCTTTACAAGGCATACATATTGTGCTTTTCTATTCTTGTTTCTACCATATTTGGTATGTTTCCTCGGTTGACTCTCTAGCGTTTCTGTCACCCCTTTTGCTGGGTTAAAAGTTGTTTGTTTCAGAGGTCCCGTAAATTCATGGACTGTATTGTCTGTCCATTCCGTTTTTTAAAATTGGTTTTTATAAGTGTATGTTTATGCGCTTTTATGCAAGTTAGTTCTGTCCTTGGGGGCTTTGTAATAGGACAGACTATCCACTTGTGTACAAAGGGCAATATCACCAAGTAAAGTTGATAAGGAGATGTCGATGACTAAAAAAATGTCTGCCACTGCCAGTTCTCTTCCTGCTGGAGCACCTATCCCAGCCTTTTCTGATAATGCCGTAAGTGTTTTGGAACGGCGTTATCTGATGAAGGACACGGAAGGGACAGTTCTTGAAAAACCTGAAGATATGTTGTGGCGGGTGGCAACTACCATTTCTACGGCTGATGCCTCCTATGACAAAAAGGCGGATATCGATGGTTTGGCCATGGATTTTTACACCATGATGGCCCAATTTGATTTCATGCCCAACTCTCCTACTCTGATGAATGCCGGCCGTGAACTCGGGCAGCTTTCTGCCTGTTTTGTCCTACCTGTGGAAGATTCCATGGAGTCCATCTTCGAGGCGGTCAAGCAGACAGCCCTTATCCATAAGAGTGGTGGTGGTACAGGTTTCTCCTTCTCACGGATTCGGCCCCATAACGATATAGTTCACTCCACTAAGGGTGTTTCCTCCGGTCCTATCTCCTTTATGTCTGTCTTTGATGTTGCCACGGAAACCATTAAACAGGGGGGGACGCGACGGGGGGCCAATATGGCTATGTTGCGGGTGGATCATCCCGACATCATGGATTTCATCAAGGTTAAGTCTGATCTTAAAAAGCTTAATAATTTCAATATCTCTGTGGCCATTACCAATAAGTTTATGGATGCCGTGGAAAATGACGAGGATTATGACATTATCAATCCCCGTGATAACGAGGTGGTGTCGAGGAAAAACGCCCGCAAGGTCTTCAAGCAGATTGTCAAGCAGGCCTGGTTCTCCGGTGAGCCTGGTATTGTGTTTATCGATCGCATGAATGATGGTAATCCCACCCCGGCCCTAGGCGCTATTGAAAGCACCAACCCTTGTGGCGAGCAGCCCTTGCTGCCCCATGAGTCCTGTAATCTTGGCTCCATTAACCTGGCAAATATGGTTATTGATGGTGAAATTAATTACGACAAGCTTGGTGACATCGTTCAGAAGGCTGTCCATTTTCTTGATAATGTTGTTGATCTCAACCGCTATCCGCTGCCTGAGATCGCCGAAAAAACCAAGGGCAACCGTAAGGTGGGTCTGGGCGTCATGGGTTTCGCTGATATGCTTATCCATCTGGACATCGCCTATTCCTCTAAGGAGGCTGTTGATCTTGCCGATAAAGTCATGAAGTTTATTGACGATACCGCCTATCAGGCCTCTGTCGAGCTGGCCCAGATCAGGGGAGCGTTCCCTAATTTTGCCAAGTCAATCTACTATGATAAAGACCCTGACACCCCGGTACGCAATGCCACCAGGACCACCATTGCCCCCACGGGTACTATCTCAATTCTGGCCAACTGCTCCAGTGGTGTGGAGCCTTTGTTCGCGGTCTCCTATGTCCGGCGGGTCATGGATGGTGATGAGTTTTATGAGGTGAATCCTTTCTTTGAGAAGGTTGCCAAGGAAAATGGTTTTTACTCGACCACCCTTATGAAGAAGATAGCCGAGCATGGCACGGTTCAGGGAATCATGGAGATCCCTGCCCAGTACCGTCAGGTCTTTGAAACTGCCCATGATATCAGCCCCAAGAACCATATTGATATCCAGGCGGCCTTCCAGCGTCATACCAATAATGCCGTGAGTAAAACCATTAACTTCCCGCACAGTGCCACGGAAGAGGATGTGCATGAGGCCTATATGCTCTCCTACCGCCAGGGCTGTAAAGGGGCGACCATCTATCGTGACGGTTGCCGTGATAATCAGGTGCTCTCCACCGGTAAGACAGAAAACCAGAGTGTTGACCAGGCCAAGGGTAAGACTCCAGAGCAACAGCGGATCAAGCGGGATCGGCCTCGCAAGCTCACCGGCAGCACCTATCAGATGGAGACGGGCTGCGGGCCTATGTATGTCACCATTAATGAGGATGACCAAGGAGTGCAGTTTGAGCTCTTTAATATGGTAGGTAAGGCCGGTGGCTGTGCTGCCAGCCAGTGTGAGGCTATTGGTCGCCTGGTGTCACTGGCCTGGCGTTCAGGCATGGCCCCGGAACCTATCTTGAAACAGCTCATCGGTATCAGTTGTCATAAGCCCCATGGACTTGGGAAAAATAAGATCGTCTCCTGTGCGGATGCCATTGCCAAGGCCATTCAGCAGCATATGGAAGGCAATGGCCATACTGCCTGCCAGGATGGTAACGCCGGCCACCAGATGTTTGGCGCCTGTCCGGAATGTGGCGGTGTTGTTGAACATGAGGGCGGCTGTTGTATCTGCCACTCCTGTGGTTATTCAGAGTGTGGCTGATGCCATAGCTTGCTGTTGTTCATATCCATAAAAAAAAGGGCTGAAGAATTTTTCTTCAGCCCTTTTTTTTATGGTTTTATGCGGGGTGGAGGTGTTAGTCGACCTGGAGGATAACAGCGGTGATATTATCACGGCCTCCGGCATCATTGGCCGCGTTGATCAGATGATCACAGGCCATTTCCGGTGTCGTGGCCTTGCTGATGATGGCGGCAATTTCATCATCGGCAACCATATTCCAGAGACCATCAGAGCAGAGGAGCAGCTGGTCTTGGGAAACCAGTTCCAGGAGATGATATTCAGGGCTGTTGTCAATGCTGACCCCTATACAGCGGGTGACAATGTTTTTGGGTTGTGATTCGTCCGAGTCAGGGGTCATGGCAGCCAGGGAATGATCGCCGGTGATTTGTTTCATGTTGTTGCCCTTGATCAGATAGGCACGAACATCGCCCACATGGCATATGTGGGCCTGATTGCCCATGATCAGACAGCCAATCAGGGTACAGCCTAACCCGGCTTTCTCCGGCCGGGTGTCGCCATAGGCCAAGACGGTATTGTTGGCCTTGCGAAAGCCCTCCATTAAGAGATGGCGGCAGGCCTCAGGAGAGAAGCGGCTCTTCTTGAGTTCTTGGATGGGGATCGCCTCAACAACCGTTTCGATGGCTAGGCGGCTAGCTACTTCACCGCCCTTATGGCCACCCATGCCATCGGCAACCAGGTAGAGGTTCTGGTCCGGCCGGAGGGCAAAACTATCTTCATTCTGCTGGCGGATCCTTCCTGTGTCGGTTCGTCCGAAACTGTGAAGTTTGATCCTTCTATAGGTGAATAGGGCGCGGAGAAAATTGATCAAAACTATGTACCTGGGGCATATCTTTAATATTAAGTTTGTAAAATTCGTACCATAAGATTTTTT
>JBFFNX010000197.1:0-6205 GCA_041562995.1 Desulfurivibrionaceae bacterium | reverse complement strand
GCAAGACGAGGCCTATATCGCCCTGGAAAAACTCATGGAACAGGTCGCAGAAACAGATGATGACCTCATTGAAGAATTGCTTGAAGAAGGCGAGCTTGACAAAGAAGACCTTCTTCAAGGCCTTAAAAATGCTGTCGCCTCCGGCGCCCTATCACCGGTGTTACCAGGGGCAGCCAAAAAAGGCTTCGGGGCCTCTCTTCTTCTTGAACTGATCCACAGCCTCTTCCCAGAAGGCAACCAGTCGGACACCCCGCTACGCAGCCAGATCTTCAAGATCGACCACGACGCCACCATGGGGATTCTTTACTACTGCAAGGTTGATTCAGGCACCCTCAAACCAGGAACCTTGTTCAATGTCAGCCGAAACAGTGAAGAAAAGGCAACCACCTTGTATATTCCATACGGCGGCAACCTGGAACAAGCAGAGAGCCTTACCGCGGGCATGATCGGGGTGCTGGTTGACCTCACCGGCAGTGCGCCCGGCGATACCCTTGCCGACTCCCAGGAAACCCAGGCCCTGGAGCCTCTTCCGGATGTAGCACGCTCACATTTCACCTACGCCGTCACCTGCACAAAGCAACCAGACAATAATGACATGTATATAGCTCTTTCGAAAATTATGGCGGAAGACCCGGCCCTCCACATGAGCCAGGATCCCAAAACAGGCGAAACACTTCTTGCCGGCCAGGGCCGTCTCCATCTTGAGGTTGCCTGCGAACGGATAGCGCGCAAGTTCGGCATAGAATTAGAGCTTACCCTCCCCACAGTTCCGTATCAGGAAAAACAACAGGATGACCAAAAGCAGATCCTCCTTGAACCGTTGATGGCCCTTTCGATCCGCTTACCAGATGATTGTGTCGGCGAAGTCATTAAAGATCTTGGTGATCGACGCGGCAAGATTATGGAAATCCGTTCTGAAGCCCGCAATGAAGTCATTGTCAGCCAGGTACCCATGGCTGAAATTCTCGAATATGGAAGCGATCTCGCCCAATTAACCGGCGGTCGGGCTACCTTCAAGGCTGTTTTTTCCCATTACCAACCGCTGGACAGTGAAGCTAACCTGCAAAAAAGGCCATAGCATGGGCAAGGATATCCCCGAAACTTATCACTGCGGCATTCTCACGATCAGCGACAAAGGTTCCCGGGGTGAGCGCCAGGATACCAGTGGCCCACAGCTCCAGGAACAATTGCAGGCGGCCGGCTCCTTTAGCATCAGCAAATACACCATTGTTGCCGACGATCCAGCGGCCATCGCCACCACCCTTATCGCCTGGTGCGATCAAGTGGGTCTTGATCTCATCCTGACCACAGGTGGCACCGGCGTAAGTCCCAGTGACCAGACCCCGGAAACCACCCTCCCCCTCCTCGATAAAGTAATTCCAGGTATCAGCGAGATGATGCGGATGGCAAGCTTCCAAAAAACACCCAATGCCATACTTTCTCGCGGAGTGGCCGGTATCCGCAAGAGGTCTTTGATCATCAATCTACCCGGCAGCGAAAAAGGGGCCCGGGAAAACCTGGCGACCATCCTCCCGGGCCTGGCTCACGCCATCTATAAAATCAAGGGCGGCAGCAAAGATTGTGGCAGCTGACAGATCTAACCTTAGTTAAAAAAATCTGTTCAAGATCAGAAACGTAAAAAGGGCCATGTGGATGTATTCCACACGGCCCTTTTTACGTTTCTGAACTCCGATCACCTTAGCAGGGATGACATAAATAATCCGTTAGCTAAACAAAAACAACAGACTCTTCATTATCGTCCCGAGCCGCAACCTCGCCAATAATATGGGGGGATTCACCCAGAGCAATAAGTTGCTGCACGGCATCATCGACCACCCGTTCATCAACAACAATGGCCATGCCGATCCCATAGTTAAAGGTGCGTCTCATCTCTTCCACCGGCACATTGCCCTTTTCCTGGAGGAATTTAAAGATGGGCTGAATAGGCCAGCTCCCGTCTTTAATTACTGCCTTGCAGCTCTTTGGCAGAACACGGGGAATATTATCATCAAAACCACCGCCGGTGATATGAACCAGACCCCGGACAGTGTAATTCTTAAAAAGATTAAGCAGGGGCTCGGTGTAAATTCTGGTGGGCCGGATCAGCTCCTCACCCAAGGTGCAGCCAAGCTCATCTACATAATCATCAACCTTCAGGCCAAGTTCCTCAAAACATATTTTACGAACCAAGGAAAAGCCGTTCGAGTGAATACCGCTTGAAGAGAGGCCGATAATTTTATCACCAACCCTGATCTCAGAGCCATCAATGAGCTTATCGCGTTCAGCAATACCCACCACAAATCCGGCAAGGTCATAGTCACCGGCACTATACAAGCCAGGCATCTCTGCAGTCTCACCACCAATAAGTGAGCATTTGGAAATCAAACAACCCTTGGCAATGCCCTTGACAACATCGGTGGCAACATCAGTATCAAGCTTGCCCACTGAGAAATAATCGAGAAAAAAGAGAGGTTGCGCCCCACAGACGACAATATCGTTCACACACATGGCGACAAGATCAATGCCGATGGTATCATGTTTATTACACAAACTCGCAACCTTGAGCTTGGTGCCGACACCATCGGTGGAGGAAACCAGGACAGGATCCTTGAAACGATCAGCGCCCAGGGAAAAAAGGCCCCCAAAACCACCGATATCTGTCAAGACACCGCGTCTAAATGTTGATGATACAAGGGGCTTAATCAGGCTGATAAAATCGTTTGCCTTGTCAATATCAACACCGGCTTCAGCATAACGTGAGGAGGATGATTTGCTCATTTTATATAAATTTATTTAATGGTTTATAATCTGTAACGATCTCACTCAGACCGAGGAAAAATCACAGCAGAGAGTTTAAAATTTTATGTCAGTTACTTTGCAAGATGCCCTGCGGGGGCAGCAAAACTCTCTTGGGAAGAAAAGAACATCTCATTACTCCAGCTCCAGGAGAAAAGTCAATCAAATTATGAAGATGAAGCACACAACAGAATGTATGTCCTAGTGACACTATACAACAAAGAGAGTGGTTCCTTAACTTTTTTTAGGCATTTCGCCAAGAAAATAGATTTCTCTTTTCATTTTGCAGACATAGGCCATGTGCGGCTAAAAAACCGTTTGACAGCAAAGCAAAAGCCATGTTAACAAGGACAACTTTAGTTTTAGAAATTGATCATCTTTCGGCTTAATGAAAAGTTGCGAGTCTTGATCAAGCACCTTCTTGCCCCTTGAGGGGCCTTACGTCCATAAGGAGGACCTATGGAAAAATACGAAACTATATCAATTATCAGGCCGAATGTCAGTGAAGACAACATTGCGGCCATCAGCGCCAAAACTGCAGATATTATCACCAAAGAAGGTGGTGAAATCCTCAGGGTTGACCAATGGGGCCTCAAGCAACTGGCATATCCCATTAAGAAAGAACCCACTGGTTACTATGTCTATACCGTTTTCTCTGGTAATGGTGCCGCGATTGATGAGATGGAGCGTATCTTCAGAATCGATGACAATGTTTTGAAATACATGACCATTAAACTCGACAAAAACTTCGTCCTCAGCGATAAATCCTATGGAACCGAGGATACTGACACCGACGAGGCTTCAGCTGACGAAGAAGAGTAACAACGCCTTTGCAACGCACTTGCATCCAACTCATCAATAAATAAAGGATAGAACCATGAGAGACACGGATAAAAAGAAAAAAATTTTCCAGCGGCGCCGAGTATGCCGCTTTTGTGCTGATAAAGAACTGGTCATCGACTATAAAGAGATCAAAGTTCTGACCAATTATCTCACCGAGCGTGGCAAAATTATTCCTTGCCGGATTTATGGTAACTGCGCCAAGCACCAGCGTCAAATGACCGAGGCCATTAAAAGAGCGCGCCAGATTGCCCTCTTGCCTTATTCCGGCAACTTTCAGGGTTAGGACTTCGTGCCGGATGTGCTAAACACCGGCTCAGATCCGCAGAAGCAGTGGCGAGCTATTGCTCTGACTTCTCTGCTCTGCGGACTCCCAGCCTTTAGTCCTGTCTTTGAGTTGCTCCGCTCTATTATACCCCTGGCCCCCTTTTATTTTAGTGTGACCTTGGGCCAAAAAGTGGGGCGCCAAGTTTGCCTCTTTGCCTTTATCGTAACAGTCCTTATCTCTCTGTTTGTAAACGATATCGGCAACGCCATCCTTCCACTCACGCTCTTTCCGGTGGGTTTTATGCTGGCGTGGGCAATGGAAAAAAGAAAATCAGTTGCCTGGACAGGACTCGCAGCAACACTACTTGTCCTGTTGGGATGGTTGATTGGCGGACTGTTTTTTTGGGAAGTAACCGGCCTTAGCCCTTACAATGAAGGCTTAACTTCCTTAGACCGGGCCTTTGCCGCCATGGCAGACATGTACAAAACGTCTGGCAGTTTTTCTCCAGATGTGGTGGCAGATATTGAGCGCAGCTTTGACCAAGCCCGCCAGAAACTGCCACGGATTTTCCCGGCTTTACTGGTTATATCCGCCATCATTGTCAGTTGGCTCAATATGGCCCTGGGAAATCGTTTGCTTGAGCATCACGCTCCTGCGCGGACCATATGGCCACCATACCGCTGCTGGAGACTGCCCGAAAATCTGGTATGGTTGGTGATTCTGGCAGGAATCTTTACGATACTGCCGGTAACTGGCATTAGAACATTAGGCATGAACGGCCTTCTAATCCTGGCAATTATTTATTTTTTCCAGGGATTGGCAGTGCTTTTTTCCATGATGACAAGATGGGATGCACCGAGGCCGATCAGGGTATTTATATATATATTCATCTTTATCCAGACCTATTCCATTATCCTGCTCGCAGTTCTTGGAATTGTTGATATCTGGAAAGATTTAGGTAAAATCTACAAGGAAGAAGAGGCGCCGTAAACACCCTGCACCTCCTCTTTTTTAAAAAATATATCTCTACATGAGATGAAATAGATAACAGGTTGATCTACCTGAGGTGACCATTATGGAACTAATTCTTACACAAACAATTGAAACCCTTGGTGAAGAGGGTGCACTCGTCAAAGTTAAGGCTGGTTATGGCCGCAACTACTTGATCCCTCAAGGCAAGGCTGTCCTGGCAACCAAGAATGCCATGGCAGAGCGCGATCGCAATATGGCAGCCATCAAGGCCCGCCTGCAGAGCGAACGGAGTAGCGCTGAAGCCATAGCCGCAAAACTGAATGGCTCCACCGTTACCATCATCATGCGCTCCGGAGAAGACAACAAGCTGTATGGATCGGTGACCTCTGCTGATATCGCTGACAAACTTGCCGAGCTTGGCATTACTGTCGACAAACGCAAGATCATGCTTGACGAGCCCTTAAAGAGCCTTGGCGAATTCATTATATCCTACAAGGCTGGCTACCAAGTATTCGGCGAATTCAGGGTCCTCATCACCTCTTCAACTCCCCAACCAGAAGTGGCTAAACCCGCTGCTGTTGAGCCTGAGGCTGTCGAAGAAGAGGCCGCTACCGACGAATAAGCACCGCACTTTCCGGCATAATTTTTTTAAAAAGCGGCTCTTTTTACCCTAGCAGGAAAAGAGCCGCTTTTTTCGTGCCAGACTTGCATTAAAATGTGCAGCGGATAGTATGAGCCGTTCCTTCTTCGCTCCTCAGATTTCCCTGAACTTTCGCCATACACAACACCCCCATGGACCAATCGCTTAACACCCCTGTCAGCCACCGCATGCCTCCTCAAAACAAAGAGGCGGAACAATGTGTTCTCGGTGCAATTCTTCAGCAAAAAGGAATGATGGCCAAGTCCGTTGACCTCATCTCCCCTGACGATTTTTATTTCGACAATCATAAAGCCATTTTCAAGGCCATGGTCACCCTCTTTGACCGTAATGAGCCCCAGGACATGGTCACCGTGATTAACCATCTGACCAGCACCAATACCCTCAGTGGTTCAGGCGGAGCGGCCTATATCGCCACCCTCACCGACACTGTGCCCCTGGCCTCAAATATCGTACACTACGCCAAGATCGTTCGTGAAAAGTCGATTCTGCGCCAGTTGATCAGCACCACAACCTCCATCGCCTCCCGTTGCTATGATGAGCAGGATGAGATCGACCGTCTTCTAGACGATGTCGAAACCACGGTATTTGAAATCTCCAGCAGCAAGAGCGGCTCAAAGTTCGAAGCAATGACCACCATCATGAAGGGCACCTTTGACAAGGTGACCCAG
>JBFFNX010000196.1:0-6220 GCA_041562995.1 Desulfurivibrionaceae bacterium | reverse complement strand
TGCTGTGAGGAGAAGAAGTGAAGTGGTGCTTTTTAGTGCCTTAAGGGGTGTTTCTCTGTCAAAAAAGGCAAGAAATGTAAAAAACGTTGGGAAATTAAAAAAGTATTTGGTGTTATGGCACTTATACCCCTCAAGGGGGTACAATACTAAGTCCGTTCATTACTTTTGGTTTGGTGGGGCTATGCCTCTATCTTGGCGCGTTTGCCTGCCTCGGCCTTGTCGACATACTTGAAGTAGACAGGGAAGGCGACGAAGAAGGCGCCGGCCATCAGGTACTCAACGCCCTTGATGTGGGTGTAGTAATCAACCAAGGTCTCGTACTCGCCTAAGTTGCCGGTGGCGACAAGAAACTGGCGGGTCATTTCACCTATTGAAAAGTTGACTGAGGAAAGACCGGTGACAAAGGCCATGATGGCCCATATTCCGAATGCTCCAGTTAAGCCGGTGACGATTCCGAAGAAAATTCCTGTTTTTTTCTGCGCGTTATCCATGATCATATTCCTTTTTGTTAGTCGTTTATACTGTGCCCGTTGCAGTTGTTGTTTCTGCTGTTACATGCCGGTGATGGCTGAGATGTAACCGGTAACGATGCCGGCGATGCCGCCGGTCATCAAGGCGCCGACCATGCAGGCGAATCCCCAAGCGCCAACAAGTCCGGCCATGGAGGTTACCATAATGATTCCGGCCTTGGATGCCTGGTTGATATCTTCGTGGGCATTGTGGGTAGTGGTTGCCTGGGTTTGGGTTTTGGTGGTTGCTTTCATGGCCGTTCTCCTTGTCTCTTTGTTATATTCTGTTGGTTCGTTTGTTTGCCTTGTTGAAAAGTATAAAGAGCATAGGCCATGCCAGCTATGCCACAAAATGTGTTTTGTTTTGGGAAAGTACACCATTGCAGGCAGTTAATTTGCGTTGCCACACAATGGCGCGACACTCCTCTAGCCAAGAGGAACTCACTCGCGCAGCACAATGTGTGGTAAAAGCATGCGACACAATGTGTTGCTGCCACAGCCCATGCCACACATTGGTGAGGAAAGGGAAAGATTCAAGATCAATGATCGAGGCTTTTGATTGGCCCTTGACTGGTGCCCTCCAGCTCATTCAGGAGTCTGGGGAGAGAAGCGACACATAGCCTTATATTGGATGGGCACGGGTCCAGGGCGAATAGGGAGGGGGGTTCGATAAAGATGGCAGAGAGAAGGTCGCCCTCCCGTGCTTGGTGAGTGGTGGCGGAAAAAATCAGGACTTTTTCAGGCAGGGGCAGCTGATGCGGTTGCGGCCCATCTTTTTGGCCTCGTAGAGCGCCCGGTCTGCCTGGGAAATGAGGTCATGGACAGCGGTCGCTGCTTTAGGAATGAGCATGGCAATGCCCACGCTCATGGTGACCCGGTCGCTGACCGTTGAGTGGTCGTGGGGGATATTGCGGGCCGCCAACTCCTTCATAATTCGTTTGGCCACGGCGCAGCCTCCGGACTCCGGGGTGTCGGAGAGGATGATGGCAAATTCTTCGCCGCCGTAACGGGCTATCAGGTCACCGGGGCGTTTGACGACGGCGGCCAGGATGGCTGCCACCTTTTTCAGACATTCATCCCCTTGGAGATGGCCATAGTTATCGTTATAGGCCTTGAAAAGATCAATATCGAGCAGACAGAGGGTGATGGGTTGTTGTTCCCGGCGGCAACGCCGCCATTCTTTCTCGAGAAATTCATCAAAATAACGGCGGTTGGGGATGCCGGTAAGACCATCGGTGAGGGCGCTGCGCTGCAAAATTTTATTGGCCTTGGCCAGCTCCTGGCTCAGCTTGATGCGGTTGTCCATTTCCTCTTTGAGAAGCAGGGCCGATTTGACCCGGGCGCAGAGTTCCACCCGGTTGATGGGTTTATTGACATAGTCCATGGCCCCCTGGTCAAAGGCGCTCTGCAGGCTGTCATCATTGGTGTCCGCCGTCACCATGATGATGGGGACGTCTGCTGTCTGGGGGGTAGCTTTGAATTTGATGCAGGTGGCGATACCGTCCATCTCCGGCATGGCGATATCCAGGAGGAGGAGATCCACCGCCGTGGGGAGGCCGTTCTCGTTATCCTGACCAAGGTCTTGCACAATAGCAAAGGCCTGTCGGACAGAATCCGCCTCCAGGATATGGCGGTACCCTTCCTGGCGAAGGATATGGCAGATGAGGGTTCTGCTGGCGTTGGAGTCGTCAATGACGAGAATTGTCTTGTTATGGAAGTCCATGGGCACATGCTTCATTATAATGGAAGAGCCCGGTGTGGAATGCGCTGTCAGCTGAACCGGCAGGTTTTGCTCAGGAGCCCCTTAAATTATATTAAAGGGTAGCGACTTTCAACGCCTCAGGTCAAGGAAATTGAAATTGCGGGGGCTGCGGATAGGTGGAGATAAAGGGGTAGGGGTAGGGTGGACGAGGAGCGAGACTGTTAATGATGGGAATGGTTAGCCCTCCAGGTGCTCGGCCATGAGATGGTTGAAGCTGATGATCTGCCTGAAGTTAAGATCATCAAAGCGGGTGCAGACCCGGCGCCGCTGGACTGTGGCGGCGTTGGCCTCGTCCCGCAAGGGTATGTCGGCGACAATGGTGTAGGGAATATTTTCAATATAGAGGATGGGGCCATTCATGAAAAATATTTCAAGGGTGTCACAGGCCTTGAAGTAGGTGTCAGCCTCGGCCCTATAATCAAAGGCGATACCGTCTAAACTGATGTCGTGGACCTTATAGAGGCAGTTGTTGACATTGACAAAAATGTCCTCCTCGGCCTTGATTCTCTCGGTAAGGCGGCGTTCTCCCATGTGTGCTACCATGACTTCTTGCTCCTGGTAATGATGAACGTTTGATATGCTCAGGTGCTTTTATGTCTTTTTTTGGCGTTGAGTCCTGGCCGTCAGCGTAATACTTTTTGTGGCTCATGCCGCTCTGGCAACAGGCGCATGGCCAGCGGGGATTTGGCGGCCATCTGCGATTGGTTAAAGTAAATTCAGAGCCTCTTTAGGCCACCTTCTCCTCTTTTAGCTTGCCGAGAAGTTCGTAACGCGAGATCTTGCGACGCAGGGTATCTTTGGAAATGCCAAGGTCCCGGCAGGTTTTCATCCGCTTCCAGTTGTTGCGCTTTAATGCCGAAAAAATGGCCTGTTTTTCAATCTCTTCAAGGCAGATCGGGTCGGTGCAGTCGCCCGTGGCTTTAGGGCCTTTCGCAGTACTGAAATTCATGGTGGTGGGTAGATGTTCAGGGTAGATCAGGCCACCTTTACAGAGAATAAAGGCGTACTCGAGAATATTCTGCAGTTCACGGATATTTCCCGGGAAATCATACTGCATGAGGATGCGCAGGGTCTCGTCAGCCAGGCCGCCGATGTCCATGTTTTTCTCGGCGTTGAATTTGTCAATGAAATGGTGGAGGAGCAGGGGGATATCATGGATGCGGTCCCGCAGGGTGGGAATCTCGATTTTCACCACGTTGAGGCGGTAAAAGAGATCTTCGCGGAACCGGCCCCTGTGCATGAGCTCTTCGAGATTGCCGTTAGTGGCGGCCAGGATACGGATGTCGGCATGGGTGGACTCATTTGAGCCCAAGGGCTCATAAAGCTTGGTCTCCAGAACCCGTAATAGTTTAACCTGCATGGCCAGGGAGATTTCGCCTATTTCATCGAGAAAAAGGGTGCCCCCGTCGGCAGCGGCAATACGACCGATTCTATCTTTTTTTGCATCGGTGTAGGCCCCAGCCTTGCAGCCAAACAACTCTGATTCCAGCAGGGTGTCGGGCAGGGCGGCGCAATTGACGGTGATCAAGGGGCCGGCAGCACGATTGCTCAGTTTATGCAGGGTCTTGGCAAGGACTTCCTTACCTGTTCCAGATTCGCCGAGGATGAGGACATTGCTGTCGCTCTGGGCGATCTGGGGAAGGATCTCAAAGATCCGGCTCATGGCCGGGCTGTTACTGATAATGTCGCCCATCTGCTTTTGTTTGCAGCAGCCATATTGCTGGGCCTTGCTGGGCCGTAGATCGCGAAAGGTTTCCACGCCGCCGATGAGGTTCCCCTGGTTATCATAGAGGGGGGCGGCGGAAATGCTCACCGGCACCGGCTCATTGTCGGCATTGCGGATCTGGATGCAGCGGTTGCCGTCCGGCTGGCCGCTGCTGATGCTGGCGGCAATGGCGCAGGACTTGCCGCAGATGCTGCTGTGGAAGATGTCGCTGCAATAACTGCCGATGGCTACCTTCCCTGAAACGCCTGTTATCTTTTCGGCCGCCCGGTTAAAGGAGGTGATGCGCCAGTTGGTGTCAACGGTGAAGACGCCGTCGGCTATATTGTCGAGAATAACGGCGCGGCCCAAGAGGGATTTGACCTCCCGAAAGACCTGAACGCCGCCGATGATTGCGCCACTCTCATCAATGATAGGGGTGGCGCTGATGGTGGCGCCGATCCGGTTGCCTTTGGCATGGGTAATGAATACCGAGCGGTTTTCCACAGCTGCCATGTTCTTCATGCTTTCCGCCAATACGCACCCTTCGCCGCAGGCGTTGGACTTAAACACCTCATGACAGTGAAGACCGATGGCGTCTTCCCGCTTCCAGCCCGTCAGCTCTTCGGCGGCCTTGTTAAAGGTGATTATCCGCCAGTCGGCATCAACACTGAATACCCCATCAACCATGGCGTCTAAGACAAATGTAGAGGGGATATCTGCCTTTGGCAGAGCGGGCGATAATTTGTCGGTAAGGGCCTGCATGGGTATGGGCCAGTCGATCTGGCGATTGAAAGAGATGCCGTAGGTGGTCTTGTTGGCGCATTGGTCGTTTTTGGTCCAGCACACATCACCATGGACATAATGGGTACCTTCGGCATAATCTCGGAGATGGAGGCCCATCTCATCTTCGGGCCAAAGTTCGACCTGCATATCTGGCTGCAAAGGCGCATCGGTGATGATCTGAATGCCGTTGGAGTGGATATCGCAACTTTCAGCGGCGTAGGAGAGGTTTTGTGAACCCTCGCGCAACCGGAATTTGAGATTAAGGGGCATACGGGACTGATGGCGGCGATCTTCTAGATTCTTCAGGGCAATTCTCCTTCTTTTCGATGGGCTGAAACGTTTTTTTCTTCAAAAAAAGGCGCATTCCTCCCCAGCATACTCACTCATGGGGGAGAGAAGGGTAAACAGGGAAGGAATGCAAAAAAGGCCGGAGTGTAATGATGTCTGGTTATCCTGTTAGTAGTTAAGTCGCCTACTGCCTAAAAGACGATGTTCAAAACCCTGTACATCTACGAAGGTCTTCCAGTATGTCTCAAATTTTTTTTCTGACCTGTAGGTGCCGACATAAAGAGGGGTTTCGCCCAAATCTCTTATGGCTATGGCAAGCTGGCACCAGGTGCTGTGGCCTATCTTGCCTGGGTCTGTATAGAGGGGGTGGCCATGCCACGCCTCATTGACCCCGCGACAGACTGGACATTGACCGCTGCCTATGGACCACTCCCTGGCGCGCAGATCTGTAAGGCTGCTCTCGGGTAAGAATGTTTTTGCTGCGGCCCTTGAATTCTCTGCAAGGCGTTCGTTCTGATTCATCGTTTATCCTCCTTCTTCCGCAACTCTAGTTTCGTTGCTGAAGCCTTCATCGTTAAACGTTTCTCAGGTCGCTTTTGTTTGTTTCGGCAGGCCGTCATGGATACGGCGTCTTATTTTTCCTCCGCTGGTTGATGCTTAGTCTCCTCATCAGGTAGAGATAGCAAAAGATGTACCATATGTTGATGGCTCAGGGTGCTCCCACTGTTAACAGCGTTATTTCAAGTGGATATAATGCGAGATGTTGTTTTGCTATACGGTTGCGGAAGGAGGATTCGCCCGGTAGGCAAAGGTAGTTGCCCATTTACTGAGGGGGGGAGGGGTCAAGAGCTGATTATGTGGCATTTTGCCCTAGGAGGGGGTCAGGAATTTAGCAAAACATGGGGAGAGGGATCTTTTTGAGCCTGTCGGGCGTGAGTTGAGGAGCATAGTAGGCAAGATGGCCTGCATTGGTGACCACCGAGGTCAGCGTGCCGAAGGGGGATTAGTCCGGGTTGCATGCCAAGAATATGGTCCAGATCGAGGCAGGTTGTCAGGAGGGGGGGAGATGGGCGGGGGCAATGGGGATGGTGATGGTGAATAGGGCGCCGCCAGTAGCATGGTTGCAGCCGCTTACCGATCCGCCGTGGTATTCGACAATCTTCCGGACATTGG
>JBFFNX010000195.1:0-6239 GCA_041562995.1 Desulfurivibrionaceae bacterium | reverse complement strand
GCTTGCCTTGCGTAATGCTGAAGAGCGGATGAATAAGATGCTTATTATTGACGCCCTGATCGGCATCGAGCAGGGTATCCATCCCTATATTCTCGAAGAGATGCTGCTGGCCTACCTGCCCGGTTCCCGCCGCGCAAACGGGGGTGGTCGTCGGTCTGCGCCTGTGAAGGTCGTCGAGATTGCGAAGGCCGTGGAGAATGAGGCTTCCTGAGATGCTTGAGGAAAGGGACGCTGACAGCAACCAGCCCAGGGCTGAGGTGGGCGCTGCCCCCTCTCCCCCCAAGGGCGGTGCTGGTGCCCCGGCCAAGCAAAACTCGGAACTCGATGACACCTTGGCCAAGATAGTTGCTGAGCAATCCAGCGCCGCCAAGGAGGAGCAGGCGGGCTATTTTATCTCCGGTTCGGACGAATTTCACCAGCTTGCCCATCTTCCAGCCGAGAGTAATGGCTCAGCCGCGTGGGTGCTGACCTTTGCCGATCTGATGAGTCTGTTGCTCTGCTTTTTTATTCTCCTTTTTGCCATGGCCGAGCTCGATGTGAAGAAATTTTCTGAGGTGGCCCAAGCCTTGGCCGGTGCCCTGGGGGGCGGCAAGGTCATTTATCTCCGCGAGTCCGGTTCAACGGCTCCGGACCTCCAAAATCCAGCCTTTATCAAAAGGTCGCAACAGCGCATTGAAACCGAGCATTATGCGGCGGAGTTGCGTAGGGACCTGGACGAGGAAATTAAACAGCAGAAGCTTAATATCGAGGATGCGGGCCAGATTATCACCATCCACATCCTGCAGCACGGGTCCTTTGATGCGGCCAGCGCCACCTTAAACCCCGCCTTTTTACCCACGGCAAAAAAGATTCGTGACGCCCTGGTCGAGATTCCCGGTAATCTTACCGTGGCCGGCCATACCGATCACCAGCCCATGTCCCCCGACCGTTTTCTTTCCACCTGGGAGCTTTCCGGGGCCCGTGCCTTTTCGGTGATCAATGAACTCCTCAAGGACGGCGTTCTGTCGCCGAAGCGTTTTGTCCTTACCGGCCACGCCGATACTCATCCCCGGGCTGCCAACGACTCTGAGATAAACAGGGCGAAAAACAGGCGGGTGGAGATCATCATTGACCAGCGCAGCCAAGCCGGCGAAGAACAGGCCTCCTATGAATTTCTGCGGCAAAATCTCTCCCCCGAAGTTCTGCACGGGAATATCGAAGTACAAAGCCGCTGATAAGCTCCCCTGAAATTATCACCCGAAACTGCCGTTTTCTTGACAGGAAAAGGGGGATGTGGTTGGTTTCTCAGCCATGACCACGGAGCGCCTCGAACACAGCCCATACGATATTTTTATTAAGGATTGCCGGATATTACAGCCCGCCGGCGATGGATATCTTTTGGAGGCCGGCTCCATTGCTATTCGCAACGGCCGCCTGGTAACGGTGGCTCGCGGCGCCAGCGGATCCAAAATTAATGCCAAGCGCGTCATTGAGGGTGCTGGTCTTGTTGCCATGCCTGGCCTGGTCAACTGCCATGTCCACGGGGCGATGACCCTTTTTCGCGGCCTGGCCGATGACCTGCCGCTCCTGACCTGGCTAGAGGGACACATCTTTCCGGCCGAGGCCCGCCTCGTCACCGAAGAGATGGTTTATTGGTGCACGAAGCTTGCCGCTGCCGAGATGCTGCTCTCCGGCACCACCACGGCTGCCGACGCCTATTTCTATATGGATGCGGCGGCCCGC
This sequence comes from Desulfurivibrionaceae bacterium, assembly GCA_041562995.1. GTDB lineage: Bacteria > Desulfobacterota > Desulfobulbia > Desulfobulbales > SURF-16 > BM506. The sequence continues at coordinate 4,517 of JBFFNX010000195.1, read as the reverse complement.
GCCTACCGGGAAAGCGGCATGCGGGCCATTCTTGGCCAGGCCGTTGTCGATTTTCCGGTGCCGGGCGTGCCTGATCCTGCCAAAAATATCGAGGCCGTCGCCGATTTCATCGGGCGCTTCCCCAACTCTGCGCTCCTGCAACCCGCTGTTTTTGCCCATTCCCCATACACCTGTAACGGCTCAACCCTGGTGAAGGCCCGGGAGCTGGCCCGGGGAAAGCAACTGCCCTTTTTCATTCATCTGGCTGAAACCAAAGGGGAACAGGCTATGGTTGGCGCTGGTGACATCAGCCCGGTGGCCTATCTCGACTCCCTGGGTATTCTCGATCCAGGGGTCATTGCCGTCCATTGCGTCTGGCTGTCTGAGGCGGATATGGATATCCTGGCCCGCCGTGGCTGCCGGCTGGTGACCTGTCCGGAATCGAATATGAAGCTGGCCTCCGGTGTGGCACCGGTGCCGGCCATGCTGGCAAGAAATATTATGGTGGGCCTCGGCACGGACGGTTGCGCCTCCAATAATGATCTGGACCTCTTTGGCGAGATGGATAGCTGTGCCAAACTGGCCAAGGTTCATAGCCTGCAGCCCGCGATCCTGCCGGCCCACGATGTGCTCAGAATGGCAACCAGCATGGGCGCTGCCTGTCTTGGCATCGAGGATGTCGGGACTCTGGAGGAGGGGATGAAGGCGGACCTCATCCTGATTAATTCCCGGAGCCCGCGCCTTACCCCTCTTTTCAGCCCTGATCTCCTGGTCTATGGAGCCCGTGGCGCGGATGTCGATACGGTGATTGTTGACGGCAGAGTGGTGGTTGACCACGGAGAACTGCTGACCATGGATGTTAAGGAAATTATGACAAAGGTGCGGACGATGGCGGGCAAGATTGTGGGTGGTCAGGATGGAAAATAATATTCATGTGCCCCGCTGGGCCATCCATCGGCGCATGTATGATTGGATGCTGCACTGGGCCCATACCCCGTATGGGGTGCCGGCGCTGGTGATACTGGCCTTTGCTGAAAGCAGCTTTTTCCCCATCCCCCCCGATGTTCTGCTCGTCGCCCTGGTGCTCGGTGCCCCGCAGCGCTGGCGCTTTCTTGCTCTGCTCTGCACGGTGGGCTCGGTGGTGGGTGGTCTGGCGGGGTATGGTATCGGCATGTTCGCCTGGGAAACCGTAGGTCGCTGGATTGTCGAGAATGTCGCCCATATGCAGCTTGTAGCGGTGGAGGGCCGACTGGATATCGCTCTGCCCGCCTATCTCACCGAAAGCCTTGGCGAGGCCTTGGGTGGCAGCTATCTCTTCCAGGTCTATGACCGCTGGAACGCCTGGATTGTTTTTGTCTTTGGCCTCACGCCACTGCCCTATAAGTTGACCACCATCACCGCCGGCGTTGCCCGGGTCAATATCCCCATCTTCATGGCCGCCTCGGTTATGGCCCGGGCCACCCGTTTCTTTGTGGTGGCCTGGCTTCTCCACCGCTGGGGAGCACCGGCCAAGCGCTTTATCGACCGCTACTTCAACCTGCTCTGTATCGCCTTTACCGTCCTGCTCATCGGCGGTTTTGTCCTGCTGTCGCTTGTGGGCGGCAGATAAAGAAGGCGGGGCAGGTTAAACGAGTTTGGGTGTGGCTGCTTTTGAAATGCCACGAGCGCCACTGGGACAGGGTGAAGAGCATCTTGTCGGTGAGCAGGGGCAAGAAATGGCGGAAACTTTGGCGGATGGGGGGCTTGGCGTCTCGCCGCGAGCAGTGAAGCGGCGAGCGCAGATTTTGAACCCGCTTACCTGGGTTGAGTTTTGGCGGTGCAGCGATTGCTGGAGTTTTTCAAGGCCTGTTAATGATGCCAGCCCTGGCTGCCAATCAGGTTGACAAAACGGACCTGCTCAATAACCTGGCGGTTTATCTCGCCATTTTCTTTTTTAAGCACGACCAACTCCTGGATATCGCGGTCGCCAATGGGGATAACCAGGCGGCCGGGGTCGGCAAGCTGGTCAATAAGGGCCTGGGGGATGTCCGGGCCGCCTGCCGTCACAATAATGGCATCAAAAGGGCTGTACTGGGGCCAGCCCAGGGTGCCGTCATCCGTGGTGCAGATGGCGTTAAAGACCTGGAGTTGATCCAGGGTTTGCCTGGCCCTGATATGGAGTTCTTTGAGGCGTTCAATGGAAAAAACCCGCTCAGCAAGCTTGGCCAGGACCGCGGTCTGGTAGCCGCAGCCTGTCCCGATCTCAAGCACGGTCTCCTCACCTTTAAGCTCCAAGGCTTGGGTCATGAGGGCGACAATATAGGGCTGGGAAATGGTCTGGCCGAGGCCGATGGGCATGGAAAAATCGCCATAGGCCTGACTGCGCAGGGCATCCTGGACAAAGAGATGGCGGGGGACAGTGGCCATGGCATCAAGGACGCGCTGGTCTGTGATGCCGCGGGGAATGAGCTGCTCGCGAACCATCCGCATTCTGGTGGAGTCAAAACTCATGGCTTTATTCAGCAGCGGGTTTTTGAAAAAGGGTCGAGTCTCTGTACTCTTTTTCAGTGGCCGCTCGGTATTGGCAATTCGTGGCGGTGTCGCCGATGAAGGTGATATAGACAAGATCGTAGGAGATAGAACCAAAGACCCAGTTTAAGACGGGAGTCTTTTTGAGCGGACTTTTATTCTCCTGGACAAAGGTCCAAATCTCGCCGGTGTCTGTTTTTTTCTTGAATTGTGGAGTGCCCATATAGGTAAGGACATCTGTTTTTGTGGTGCCCTGAGTAATGAGACAGGCATCTGAGCTGAGATGACGTATTGGTGTCTTGCTGCAACCGGCACTAAAGAGAACCATGAGGAGGGCAAGACAGCAGAGAAGCGGTCTAAGGGTGTTTTTCATAGCAAGATGTAATATCCTGAAATTATTTGAAAATTATGAGGCGCCCTTGTTCGGCACAACGCTTATTTTTGAAAGAGTTAGATTAGTCGGAAGAGTTGAAATTTGCAAGCCTACAAACGGGTTCGGGGGCAAAGAGTTCGTGGCATATTTTTTTGGGGAAATTATTCTAAAGATCGAAATAGCAGGGAAAAAGTGCAGAATTCCTTGACCAGATGGGTGAAGTTGTAATAGGTTAGGGGGAAATATTAGGTAACTAGCTAAAAATCCATGGGAATTCGAAGGTTAGTTGTCTGGAGGGGGAGCACTACATATTGTGGGTGCCCTCTTTTTGAAAAAAGTGGTGGCTTTAGCGGTCACCCCGGCAGGGCAAGCGATCCGGCCGGGTAGAGAGAAGGTGAAAGAATCATGCGTTGCCCAAAATGTAGTTATATCTCATTTGATAAAGTGACTTCCTGTGTGAAATGTTCCGCTGATGTAACAGAGATTGCCCACGCCTTAAATGGCACAGCTTTCAAGCCCTTGGGTACCTTTTTCCTCGGCACTCTCATGCCCGACTACGCCGCAGCATTTGCGACCGACCAGGTGGCCGAAGATTTCTCCTTTGAGAGTGGCGCTGAAGATCTTGATATCAGTATGGATGCCATTGGCGATTTCGGTGAAGTTCCTGATCTCCCCGGTGATTTCAGCGACGAAGATTTGTCCCTTGCCGGCGACGATCTTCATGAGTTTCAGGGGGATGAAATCTCCCTGGAGGGTCATGATGTGTCAGATATGGATCTCTCCGCCTTTGAGGAGGCCGCAGGTCACGAGACCGAGGTTGCAGCCGATGTCGGTTTCGATGATGTCCCCGAGTTTGACCTCTCCGGGATTGACTTTGAAGAGGAGGCCGACCTTGATATGGCTGGCGGGGATCAAAATAGCAGCGGTGCTACTCCCGATCTCTCTGATATCGATCTGAGTCTTGGCGAGGACGAGCTGCAAATGGCTGGCGACGATGAGGAACTGGCTGAACTTGGTGAGCTTGAGATGGAGGTTGGTCACGGAAAAGACACCGACGACGCCGAACTTCCCGACCTGGAACTGTAAAAGTTCCCGGCCCCTGCTTCATACGTGTTTAGCCCCTGCTGTTAGGCTTTGTAGCCTCTGACAGCAGGGGTTTTTTGTTTAGTAGGACGACGATTTGTGGGCGATTACTACGCCTCACGATATGCTCTGTCCTAAGGCCCCGGGCCCCAGCTTCGGGCGCCCTAAAATTTGCTTGACAAGGGCAAGGCCTTTCGCGTAATGTAGGCCCTCTTTTCGCCGGGATAGCTCAGTCGGTAGAGCAACGGACTGAAAATCCGTGTGTCCACAGTTCGATTCTGTGTCCCGGCACCAAGACATTAAAGGCCTTGCAGCGTTTTCGCTGTAAGGCCTTTTTTCGTGTCTGGTCGTGCTCTGGGCTTTGGGATTTTCCGCCCCTCTTTTTTCCCCAGTGGAGCCCACGTTAATATCCCCTCTATATCTTCATCAAGATGATTTTCCTTGCCTGACAGAGTTTGAACCCATTTTGTGGGGGAAGGATTGCCATGCCTTGGGAGTGTCGGCGCTATATGGTTGAGCTCTGTTTGGCATTTGGTGTTGTCTGATCATGGCGGGGGGGCTGAACAGTGCCTGG
>JBFFNX010000194.1:0-6251 GCA_041562995.1 Desulfurivibrionaceae bacterium | reverse complement strand
TCGAAACCCATGTCAGAAGAGTTATAGCCAATCTCTTTGATGGTATCGCGGACAATCTGGGGCATATCCACCCACGCTGAGGTGGTAATTTCACCGGCGATAATCACCATGCCGGTATTAACCAGGGTTTCGCAGGCGACACGGGCCGATTTATCTTCGGCAATGATTCCATCGAGGATAGCATCGGAGATCTGATCAGCAACCTTGTCAGGATGCCCTTCAGAAACGGATTCAGAGGTGAAAAGAAAGTTAGACATGAGATTCTCTTTGCAAAGGTAATATTAACTATGGAAAGTAACCGGAACGTACGAAAAATAAGGGCTACAGTACTACATAACAGTCCTCAAAAAAGCAAGTTTTTATGGCTCGCCAGCAGAATATGTGGTGATTATTTCGAACTTTGGCCTTGAACTAAGTAAAAATGGGCGGCTGGCAAGGCGGATTATAATGTCCAGGGCCAACCGTTTCACCCCATCAAGGGGTATGATGCCGGTACTATCAGAGACCAGGGAAAGAGACAGGGATTTTATTGCTGATTACCAGCAGCGAACCATAGCCGGATCTTTTACCGGCAAGATATCAGGGCGGTTGGCATGGGCCAGAGAATAGCCCTCTCAACATAGATGAGGGGGCTATTTATACTCTTTATGACATGATTTTTTCTGATTGTTGACGGCGGCGAGCAGCAGAGATGCCTCTTGAAAATTACCCTCTTGAGCCAGTTCAAATAATTGTTTCATGGTGGCCAACGACTCCTGCCACAGGGGCCGCCACTCATCTTCGGCTGTCTGACCGTACTTCTCGCAAATTTTAAGAAAATCAGCCTGCAAGACAGGATCGGGTGTTTTTGCTGTGGCAATGGCATTGCTGATCTGCTTCCATTGCTGGGAAATGACCTTTTTCATTTTTTTAACTTCATAAGGCCTTAATTTCTTGGACGTTTTAGGGGTTTTGCCTGGGGCAACCTTAGTTTTCTTAGGGGAAAGGGGCTTAGCAACTTGAGAAGATCCCCCCCCCATCAAACTTGCCACCAGGTTAACGTCAAATTCAACCTGACCGCCCACCAGTTTTTGTTTCATCTTCAGGGAAACGGCATTACAAATAGAAAGAGTAACCCCACCGACCATTACCTGTCCCGCTTCAATCTGGTCAGCCAATCTGCGCAGTTCGTCGGCAACGCCGCGCAGATTTTCAGGTGAGCAGGATTGTTTATCGTCGACCATCATCCCCCCTTTCAAAAAGAGTTGTTTGGGGCAAAAAAATTATGTCAATAAAGGCAAGCCTAGTATTGTTAATAGCTATCAATAACTAAATCTCCCTGCAAGTCTAAACTGAAACAGAAATCATCACGAGTCCAGACACATGGTGCTTTGCTGCAGTCCATATCTCAGAAGTATGGGGATTTCCTGCGCACCCAGGTTAAACTCCACCATGGCATGGAGAGCTCGCGGGCAAGGATTTGCCTAGCTATGAAACAGGCAGAAGATGGCCACGGCTTCCGGCTTTCGTTCCTCAACAACTTCTCTAATCCTTAGCATCTCCAACCGACCCAGAAAGACATGTGTCGAGCCGTCAGCAAGGATACGTTCCTGAACGCCCAGAATAAAGGCATCGTCACAGAAAGGGGGTGCACTAGTAGTAGTGAATCAAGCGCCGGGGTTCTGGCGCCACTATTTGAGTTCCTTGATAATTTTAAATAACTCGTCAATTTCACTCTGCACGGCCTGATCGCCAACCATCATCTCCTTTGCCTTTTCCAGATGATAGGTGGCCTGCTTAAACTGACCCTTAAAATAGAAACTTTTACCCAGATTGAGATGGGATTGATCCTGCTTTCCTTGGCGTGAATAAATCCCGGCAATTTGAAAATATCCGCCTGAAAAGTCAGGCATGTCACCAACCAGTTGTTTATAGAGGGCAAGGGCCCGTTCATCATTACCACTGGAAGTAAGGGTAACAGCCAGATTATACGAGGCATACCAATCGCCCGGATCGAGGTTCCTCGCCTGGTCAAAAAGGGTCTGGGCCTCCTGGAGTCGACCGTTCTTTAAATAAATAAGGCCAAGATCACTGAGCAGAATTGATTTTTTGGGAAAGGCAGCAATAACCTTTTTTAGTTCCTCTTCCGCCTTGGCATATTCAGCCTGGTCAAGATAGGCCAGGGAGAGGCCATAGGTTGCCATCAGGCGCTCAAATTCATTGGCCGCCGTACGGATTTTTTTCCGGTATGATGCCATGAGCTGATCAGGTTGCCTGGTGTATGACTTGACCCGACACTTGATGCGATTGAAGGCAAACTGCTCTGCTTCAGGGAAGTTGCCAGGCTGATTGACATGAATCAGATCTTCAACATAGCCCATGCGCAGTTCCGGTTTGGGATGGGTAAGCAGATATTGCGGCACCTCACCCATATTGAGCTGGTTGACCTTGTACATTTTTTTGAGCATGGTGACCATGTCCTTGGGGTCACGATGGGACTCAAGCATGTACGCATAGGCCTTGAGGTCCGCCTCTTCTTCATCCTTGCGGGTAAAGGCCATACTCATGGCCGCGCCCGTGGCCATGCCACCGGTGATGAGCGCCTGGGAGAGAGCTCCTCCACCCATGGCGATCCCAGCCAAGACCATGGCTAGAGTGGCAGCATTAATTTTGGTGGAATTTTCTACCCTGCCGGCAATATGACGGCTCACCACATGACCGATCTCGTGGGCCAAGACACTATGAAGCTCCCCTTCATTATCCATGGTCTCCAGCAGACCTGAATACATAAAGATCAGACCGGACGGCGAGGCAAAGGCATTAAATTGCCGGTTGTTTATGACATAAAAATGGTAGTCGAAATACTGGCTGCCAGCGATACTGACAATTTCGTCGCCCAACTTGTTGATATATTGGTTGATATCAGGTTGATCCAGAATGTCAAATTCACTCCTGATCACAGCGAGCATCTTCTGGCCGTACTCCCGCTCCTCCTTGATACTAAAGGCGTACAGCGAGGAAATAGAAAAAAAATCCCAGCAGAGAAGCAGGCTTATGGTGATTACTATGGTCAGTCTTTTAGAAAACATAGGGAGATAACGGAGAATCCTTAGTGGTGAAACAGCTTTCCGGACAAATAGGCCTATATGAATTAAGATATACATTATCAGTTTTTCTTTGCCAGGTAAAAGGGTCAACAGGGTTTATGGACTTCTGCTCATAAATCCTGTATAAATTTTTGGGGTTATTTTTGAGCCCTCACTTTATAAAAATCACACAGGTTTACCCTTCCCTATTCTGCCATGCTAAGTCAACTTCATATCGAAAATCTGGCTATCATTAAAAAACTCACCCTTGAGTTCAACCATGGCTTCTCGGTGTTGACCGGTGAGACAGGCGCTGGAAAATCCATCATCCTCCAGGCGATCCATCTTCTTTCAGGGGGCAAGGCCACCCCTAAACTCGTGCGGAGTGGAACGGAACAGGCGGTTGTTGAAGCCCTCTTTGAGATTTCTGCCAAATCCCCTGTCCGTCAGCTCACCCAGGAGAACGGTATTGATTGTGATGACACCCTTATCATAAAAAGGATCCTTTCCGCCAAAGGCCGCAACCGATTTTATGTAAACGGCAGCATGACCACCGCCAAGGTTGTGAGCGCCCTGAGCGAATATCTCCTCAGCGTCGCCAGTCAGCATGATCATCAGCAGCTCCTTGAGCCCCAATCACATCTTGACTTTGTCGATCTTGCCGGTAATCTCCTTCTTCAGCGCCAGACAGTAACAGCTCTCCATGAACAATGGAGCACTGCCAGGCAGAAGCTTGCTGATCTTCAGGGTAATGAACGGGACAAGGAACAGCGCAAGGATTTCCTGCAATACCAGATAGATGAGATCGACCAGGCCGGCCTGGTTGACGGTGAAGAGGAGAGCCTGCTGGAAGAAAAAAACAGGTTGCGCAGCTCAACAGAGCTCTCCAAACTGGCGACAGATTGCTATGATAAGCTATACACCATCACCGATTCGCTGGCCTCTGTTCGCAAAAACATGGAACAGGCTGCGAGCCTTGATCCCCAGGCCTTGACGATCAGTGAGGCCGTTGCTGAACAGAGTTATCTCTTGGAAGATCAGCGCTCGGCAATCCGCCAATACATGGAGACAATTCCCCGCGACCCGGCCCGCCTGGAAGAAGTCACCGAACGTCTTGACACCATCGCCCACCTGAAAAGAAAATATGGGTCAACCATTGCCGATATTCTTCAATTTCTCAGGGCGGCCAGCAGCGAGCTCAGCACCTTAGAGTCCCTGGATCAAGAGATTGACACCACAAGGGCCCTTGTGGAAAATCTCCATCAGGAGTTAGACCGCGCTTGTCAGAGCTTGAGCTCCGGACGCAAGCTCGCAGCTGACAAACTTGCCGCTGCCATCAGTAACGAACTCCGATCCCTCTGCCTGGAAAACAGCCGCTTTGAGATTGCCGTGACCCCCCGGGAGCCGTCGCGTACGGGTATGGATCATCTGGAATTTCTCTTTTCCGCCAATATTGGCGAGGAGATCAAACCCTTGAGGCAGGTGGCCTCTGGCGGCGAGCTCTCCAGACTCCTCCTTGGCCTTAAATGTGTGTTGGCCAAAAATGACCAGGTGGAGACGGTGATCTTTGATGAGGTCGATAGCGGCATCAGCGGGAAGGCTGCTGAATCGGTGGGAGCAAAGATACGGGAACTTGCCGGCCACCACCAGGTACTCTGTATCACCCATCTCGCCCAAATCGCCTCCTTGGCCGATGACCATTTCCAGGTCAATAAAGCGATGGAGGATGACCGTACGGTGACCACTATCCGTTCCCTGCAAGGTCCGGCAATCATAGAGGCCCTGGCTGCCATGCTTGATGGCACCTCTGTGACCGATAGCACCTTGGCCTATGCCCAACAGCTGGTGGGGCGAAAAACAAAATGACCACCGCCCTCGCCCTCTTCTCAGGTGGCCTTGACTCCATCCTCGCCTGCCGGGTCATCCAGGATCAGGGCATTAAGGTCAAGGCCCTTAAATTTGTCAGTCCTTTTTTTGACTATGACCTCCTTGACCACCCGGATGAATATCACGCCTCCATCTTGGCCAAATACGGCATAGACGTTGAATTGATTGACCTTAGTGAACCCTACCTGCGGATGCTTAGGGCTCCCGCCTATGGTTATGGCAAAAATTTCAATCCCTGTGTCGATTGTAAGATTCTTCTGGTCCGTACTGCCAAAGATCTGATGACTAAGTATGACGCATCTTTTCTGATTACCGGCGAGGTGGTTGGCCAACGTCCCATGTCGCAGCGACCCGACACCCTGCGTGTTATTGAAAGGGACAGTGGCACCGATGGCATTCTGCTGCGCCCCCTGTGTTGCCGGGGCCAGAAAAAAACAAAGGCGGAGGAGCTGGGCCTCATTGATCCTGACAAGCTTCCCCATTTCAGCGGGCGAAATCGAACCCCGCAGATTGAACTCGCCACCAAGATGGGAATTACAGATTTTCCATCTCCAGGAGGAGGCTGCATCTTAACGGAGGAGACGCCGGCTGCCCGGATTCGAGCCCTCTACGATCTGCGAAAACCTGAATTGCTGACACCGGAAAACATCCGCTATCTCCTCAAGGGGCGCCAATACCATTTCCCTTCAGGCGCCTGGCTCAGTATGGGGCGAAGCGAGAAAGAAAACGAAGTTATCGAGTCCCTGCAGGTGGACGATGATTTCTTGATCAAGCCTGCCGAGAAGCCGGGACCAAGCGGCCTTCTGCGCTTTAGCCAGGGCAAGGCAGATCAAGAGCTTGCCGCGGCCATTGTCGCCCGTTATATGAAAAAGACAGATGCCAAGGTTGAGGAGATGCAAGTTGTTCATGCTGATGGCCGGAGGGATATACTTCATGTCCATCCTGCTGCGGATAGCGACATCAAACCACTGCGCTGGTAGATTCACCGTTTCTTTCTCCTTGCAGGTGGATGAATTGTTGACATGGGCGTCAAATATATTCTATTATCCCTCACCCTGCTGCCACGGTAAGGAACCGATCAGTCAGCATGATGTCCAACATATCTTAAAGCCGATGTAACTCAGTTGGTAGAGTAGCTGATTCGTAATCAGCAAGTCAGCGGTTCGACTCCGCTCATCGGCTCCATCTCTTTTCACGTCCTCAGAATTTCTTTTCGTGTCGAAAGTGGCTGGATCCTCGAAATATCTTTTGAAATAAGCTAGTTGCTTCTTCTGTCAAGACACCTATCAAGGACAGCCC
>JBFFNX010000193.1:0-6305 GCA_041562995.1 Desulfurivibrionaceae bacterium | reverse complement strand
GGGCGTTGCGGGGGAAAGCCGCTTGCAGTTAAGCGGGAAATCAACAGGACAAAGGGCGTAGCTGTGCTTGTGCGGCCTGGGTTCCGAAGAAGTGAGGAAACCGGGGCAGCTCTTAGCACAGATAGCTACTTGATTTGGTGAGTTGCAGCGTGGGGAGAATCCCCAAAGAAAGAATTAGGTCGTTATATAGATCCACTAATAAATCTTAAAACTGGGAAAAAACCCTTACTGAGAAGGAGAAAAATCAAGAAAACAAACAGGAGAGACAAAGTTCAACTATTTTCTAAATTTCTAACGTATTGGTCCCCCCATTTTTCACATATCTTTTTTATCTCGCTGTTTTTATATCACTTTGAAATATGGTGAAAATAAAACCGTATTTTTTCTTTACAAGGTATATATCCTGTGCTCAATTACTAAGTAATGGAAACGGTTGAAATACCAAAAAAAAAGACCCCTAAAGCACTTTAACCCGGAACCCTTAAAGACGGTGGAGGCAGCAACCTACCACTATCAAGGAGGCAAAATGAACTTAGAAGTCTTATTTCTACTGATCGGAATAATTCTAACTCTGGCACTCAGAACCTAGAATTCTCCCAAACCCTGTACCTGTTTTTGTACTCCAAAAGCAGAAAAAGGCAAAAGGAATAATTGTACCCATGGGTTAATTTTTACTTTTGTTAAAAATCAACAACTCGTCAACTAATACCCAAAAGGTAATAAGGTTGGCGAAAATGCAGTAATAGAGAGGGGTTTCAGAGTATCATCTGGAATCCCTCTTTTTTTATGCCTTAGGTCTATAGCTGGCGTTAAAAACGTGTCTCAAAATAGGGGGCCAGGACCTCGGGCACCTTGATGGTGCCGTCCTCCTGCTGGTAGTTCTCGTAGATGGCGGCCAGGGTGCGGCCTACGGCCAGGCCGGACCCGTTTAGGGTGTGGACAAAGGCGGATTTTTTCTCTCCCTCGGGCCGGTAGCGGATGCCGCCGCGGCGGGCCTGGAAGTCGCCGAAATTACTGCAGGAAGAGATCTCCCGGTAGGTGTTCTGGGCCGGCATCCACACCTCGATATCATAGGTCTTGCGGGCGGAAAAGCCCAGGTCGCCGGAGCAGAGGGTCACCACCCGGTAGGGTAGCTCCAGGAGCTGCAATACCTCTTCGGCATCGGCCAGCAGGGCGTCAAGTTCGGTGTCTGACTCCTCGGGCCGGGTGAATTTCACCAACTCCACCTTGTCAAACTGGTGCTGGCGGATCAGGCCCTTGGTGTCGCGGCCATAGGAGCCGGCCTCGGAGCGAAAGCAGGGGGTGTAGGCGCAGAATTTCACCGGCAGCTCAGCAGGGCTGAGGGTCTCGTCTCGGAAGATGTTGGTCACCGGCACCTCGGCCGTCGGAATGAGCCAGAGATCGCGGTCGGAGACCGCTGTCTTAAAGAGATCCTCGGCAAATTTGGGGAGCTGGCCGGTGGCGGTCATGGATTCGGTGTTGACCAAAAAAGGGGGCAAGACCTCGGTATAGCCATGCCGCTGGGTGTGGAGATCCAGCATGAAATTAATCAACGTCCTTTCCAGGCGGGAGGCAAAGCCCTTGAGCAGGGCAAAGCGGGCCCCTGATATCTTGGCGGCCCGTTTAAAATCGATGGTGTCGTTATCTTCCCCCAGCTCATGATGGGCCTTGGCCTCAAAAGAGAATTGGCTGGGCTTTCCCCAGCTCCGCAACTCGACATTGGCGCTGTCATCATTGCCAAAGGGCACGGATTCATGGGGGATGTTGGGGATCGACATGACGATGTCCTGCAGATCCGCCTCGATGGTGACCAGCATCCCCTCAAGCTCTTTGATCCGCTCGTTTACCTGGCGCATGTCCTGCACCAGATCTTCGGCATCTTCCTGGGCCTTCTTGCGTTTGGCAACCTCCTGGGACACGGTCTTACGCTTGTTGCGCAGGCTCTCCACCTCGGCCAGATAGTCACGGCGGTTCTGGTCGATGGCAGTGAATTCGCCAATGCGGGAATTTTTAATGCCCCGAAATGTGAGCTTCTCAGTGACGAAATCAATATTTTCACGGATGAAACGGAGTTCGAGCATAACGGCAGTCCTGTAGGATGGAATGTTTTATTGTGTTTTTCAGCACGGGAAAATCATGGCGCCGATTCATTCCCGGCTGGAGTTTTTTAGCGACAGAGTGCAGAGCGGTTTTTGAATCTTCGGGGGGCTCTGTGAGCTCTGGGGTCATGGTTAATTAATGGTAGGCGTTTGTCTGATTAAAAATTCAAGGGAGACAACCCCTTCTTTGTACGAAAAATCACCACTCTGTCAAGTGAATCGTCACAAGTTCACCCTTTTTAAGGCAACGCCGGTGGGGCGGGACAAGGATGATGCAGCTGGCGGCCTCGTGACGCCCGGCCGGCCGTACCTGGCAACGGCCGTTGGCCAGGGTGAGGATGCCGCCTTTGAGGTTGAGCAGACCCTTTTGTTTGATGGCCAGTTCCTCGGTGAGCTCGGCCCGCAGGCTTTTGGGCCCTGGTTTCTTACGGCCCTGCAGGGCGAGCAGGGCCGGGTGCACCAGTTCGTGGAAGAGAAGGCGCACGGCTGGCGGCGGCCCGGGCAGGCCGAAGAACAGGGTATTGTTTTTGGTGCCGAACAGGGTGGCCTTGCCGGGGCGCAGCCTGAGGGAGTGGTAATGGATGGTGACCCCGAGCGTTTTGAAGGCCTGGGCGACCAGGTCATATTTCCCAGGGCCCATACCGCCGGTGGTAATGACCAGATCAGCCTGCTGGCTCATCTCTTTCAGGCTGCTATTGATAGCAGCAATGTCGTCCTTTACCGTGGCGGCGCCGCATATCAGGCCGCCACTTTTGGCTATGAGTCCGGCCAGCAGGAAGCGATTGCCGGAGATAACTTGGCCCGGCAAAGGGTTGTCATCGACAAGCTCGCTGCCCGTGCAGATGATGGCTGCCTTGGGCTGGCGATGGACGCTGATGGCCTGTGCTCCGGCAGTGGCGGCCAGATGCATATGGCCCGGGCTGATGACCTCGCCGGCGCCGACAATATGATGGCCTTTTTTGACATCAGTGCCCACCTTGCGGATGTGGGAACGGTGGGGACAATTGAGCTCGCTCAACGTCCCTTTTGTCTCCCGGCATTCCTCAAAGGGGATAACCTGGTCGCAGCCATCAGGAACCCGGCCGCCGGTCATGATGCGGATGGCGGTGTGGGGCTTGACCCTATGCTCGGTGGTGGATCCGGCTGCTATCTCGGAGATGATGGGGACGGGATGGCCCTCGACACAGTCCTTGCGGTTGAGGGCAAAGCCATCCATGGCCGATTGCCGGAAATGGGGGATGGGTAGGGGGGCCGCCAGCGAGTGGGCGCAGATCCGGCCGCAGGCCTCGACGAGTGGAATCTCCTCAACGGCGAGGGCGGGGCTATGGCTGACAATCAGTTTTCGGGCCTGGGTAAGGTCGAGCTGGTTATTCATGGCTTTTGTTAAGCATATCATCTTTGGCGACAGAAGTAAGGACTAGGCCGGCAATAAGTGGCTGACACTCTCAAGATCAGTCAGCCGGTTTATATTTTCAAAGCTGATAAGCCCTGCATCAGCTTGGCGCAGAATCTCTTCCGGAATTTTTTTGGTGCATACCTGCTCAAAAAGGCGGTGCAGCTTACAACGCCCCTCTTTGAGGTTCTGTTCAACAACAGGCAGACAGCTCTTGCGGTACACGGCGCAGAGTGGTTCGAGGCCCTTGGCAAGTTCCGGAACCACGGCGTCACAGTCCGTCGACTCCTGGCACAGCAAGCGGACCAGGCGTTCCTGGACCAGGGGCATGTCGCAGCCGACAACAAAGATCTGCGGGCTGGCCACCTTTTTGAGGGCGGCATGGATACCGGCAAGGGGGCCGGCCCCGGGGAAAATGTCGCCGGTCATGGGCCAGCCGAGGAACTCATAGGTCTCCGGGCTGTTTGTCACCAGTAATATCTCGCTAAACAGGGAACTGAGCAGTTCTCCGGCATGGCTGATCAGGGGTTTGTCCTGGAAGGCGGCCAGGGCCTTATTGCTGCCAAAGCGACTGCTTTTGCCGCCGGCCAACAGTATGCCGGCGGTATCAGCAATCATCATCATAAATAGTCAGGGAGATTTGGCGGAGATCTTCGTCGGGACGAAGGGCGGCCAGGGTGGTAAGGACAACATCCTCAAGATACTTGGCCTCAGAGGTGGTCAGGGCGATCTCCCTGCCGGCGCATTGTAATGAGGATCGTACCTTACGCTGCTTGATGTAGCTGGCAATGAGAAAATCGGCGAGCGGGGCGATGTCGTCAAGACCAAAGCAGGGCAGGTCCGTGCCAATGTCGGCATCGCTGACAAAGGCGGCCCAGCTTTCGTTGCGGCCGGCCAGGGGCTCGCCGCCGATCGCCCGGCGGAAGACCTCAACCTTGGGATAGCCTTCCCATTTATAGCCCTCCGTACACACCAGGTCCATGTCGTGGAAATAGCGGGCCACAAGCTCCGGGATGGGGGTGTCGTAGTCCACGTCCCGGGTCATGCCGATCCCTGAGGGAGAGGAAAGAATGACGGTATGGGCCCCGGCCTGCTTATGGCGCCAGGTGTCCTTACCCTCTTTGTCAAACTCAAAATCATGGACATGGTGTTTGATAACACCGATGCGCAGCCCCCGGCGGCCAAATTCAGCCAGCAGTTTTTCCAGCAGGGTGGTCTTGCCATGATTGGGGCGGGCGATAAAGGAGATAACTGGTGGCATTTTATTGAGAATGTCGTGTGGTTAAAGGACTAAGAAATGGCGAGATGATTTAGGCGATAGAAAAACCGGAAAGGGTTGTCCTCTCAGGCCAGATGCCATCCTCTGCCTTATTTATCTTGTTGTGAAAAAAAATCATCCTGGCGGCCAGTTCAGGCTGCGGCCGCCAAGAATATGCATGTGGATGTGGAAAACGGTCTGGCCGGCTCCGGCGCCATTATTAAAGACCATCCGGAAGGCGTCACCGACACCCTCCTGGCTGGCGATATCAGCACCGATACGCATCATTTTACCGATCACCTTTTCGTCTTCTTCGCTGACATCGCTCGGTCCACTGATATGGCGCTTGGGAATGACCAGAAAGTGGATCGGGGCCTGGGGGCTGATGTCGCGGAAGGCATAGACGTCATCATCCTCGTAGAGCTTGTCAGAGGGGATATCACCATTAATGATCTTGCAAAACAGGCAGTTGTCCATGGGAAACCTCGGCAGGAAGGGGAGATGTCAGCAGGTGGTTTTACCGGAAAAAGCCTGGCATCCTTGCGCCATGCTTTTATGCAGAGCAAAAATGTACAGAAGCGCAGAGAGAATGTCAATTTTTATAGGCGATGGATTTTTTTGTAATTTTTTAAGTAATTTGGCAAAGTTGAAAAAAATCTAAGGTGAATGGCGTCAGGGGCCGATGTTATTTTGTGTCAGAATGATGTATAAAGAAGTGAGGATGAAAAACAGATCCCGGTTCAGGGAATTGAGTGTTGAGCCTTGGTTGGCTTTAAGGATGAGCTATGCAGAAGAAATTTATCGTTGATCAGGCAACAGCCATTGGTCTGGTTGGCGCCTTTGCCATTGTTGCCCTGGCCCTGGTAACCGGTGAGTCGGATTTGTGGATTTATCTCAATCCCGCCTCCTTTCTCATTGTTGTCGGCGGTTCCATCTTTGTGGTCCTTATGAAGTTCAACCTTTTTCAGTTTGGCAATGCCTTTCGCATTGCCTTCAAGGCCTTCTTTTTTCAGCCGCAATCTTCGGAAGAGCTGATTGATCTGGCTATCTCCCTGCAGCGCAAGGCCCGCAAAGACGGGATTTTTGCCCTGGGCCGCCATCCCATTGATAATGAATTTTTCAAAAAGGGCGCCCAATACCTTATGGATGGTTTGAGTATCCCCATGGTGAAAAACACCATGCTGAAAGAGCTGTACCAGGCCGATGCCCGGCACGAAACAGGGCGCCATATATTTCAGTCTCTCAGCGAGGTGGCGCCGGCCATGGGCATGATCGGTACCCTTATTGGTCTGGTGCGTATGCTGGCCCATCTTGATGATCCTGGCAAGGTCGGCCCGGCCATGGCCGTGGCCCTTCTCACCACCCTCTATGGGGCCATGCTCGGCTATATGGTCGCCAAACCCATTGCCTCAAAGCTTGCCTTGCGTAATGCTGAAGAGCGGATGAATAAGATGCTTATTATTGACGCCCTGATCGGCATCGAGCAGGGTATCCATCCCTATATTCTCGAAGAGATGCTGCTGGCCTACCTGCCCGGTTCCCGCCGCGCAAACGG
>JBFFNX010000192.1:0-6325 GCA_041562995.1 Desulfurivibrionaceae bacterium | reverse complement strand
TGAAATTGGCCGCTCCGGCCTCTTTTACCGGGTTGCGCAGCCCATCTTTTACCAGGACAAGTACATCGGCAGCCTAAGTTTTGGCATAAAACATGAGCAGCTTCTGGAGCTCCTGCGCCAAGAGGTAAGTCCCCATGTCGCTTTGGTCACCAGTGCCGACCAGTGGCAAAAGGTAACACACGCCCAGATTCCGGTTCTCCGTCATGGCGATGATGTCATTTTATCGCGGAGCAGCGGGCTTTTCGCTGAAATTCCCCTCTCTTCATCGACCACCGCGGAGGAGAAAATCACCTTTCTGGGGCGTGACTTTGTCCTCTTTTCCAACATAACCCTCAATAATTTTCAAGGGCAGCCCTTGGCTAAGGTCCTTATGGCTCTTGATGTCACAGATGATCTTCGCCATCTCAATCGCTTTATCGCCAAAATTATTATTCTGACCGTTGTCTTACTCGCCCTTACCGCCCTTGTCCTTTATTTCAGCTTTGGCCAATTGCTGAACACTATTCTCAACCTCAACAGCTCGCTGACTCTCGCCAACGCAGAACTTGAAGAACGTGTTATGAAACGGACAACAGAGCTTGTCGACAGCAACTTGGCCCTTACCCAGGAGATCGAAGAACGTCAGCGCATAGAGGCGGATTTACGTCAGGCAGAAAAAATGCGGGCCATCGGCACCTTGGCCAGCGGCATTGCCCATGATTTCAATAATATACTCACCGCCATCCTCGGCTACACCTATCTTGCCCTTGCCAAACTGAAACCCAGTCAGGAATTAACGCTTTATCTCACTGAGGTCGAAAAAGCCGGCAGCCGGGCCAAGGATCTCGTCGCCCAGATTCTCGCCTTCAGCCGTCAGTCTGAGCATAAAAAACAGACGCTTGAGCTCCAGCCTCTCATCATGGAGGCCCTCAAGCTGCTGCGTGCCTCAATTCCCGCCAATATCAACATTGACCACAAGATTAATGAAAATTGTTGTCCGACCCTGGTTGACCCCACCCAAATCCACCAGGTATTAATGAACCTCTGTACCAATGCTTACCATGCCATGGAAGACACCGAGGGCACCCTGAGGGTCTGCCTCAGCCAGGTTGAAGTAGGTGAAGAGGAGGATATCTTGCTCGAAATTGTGCCGGGGCCGTATCTCAAGCTTGAAATTATTGACACGGGCAAAGGTATGGAGGCCGCCACCCTGGATCGTATCTTTGAGCCTTACTTCACTACCAAGGAAGCAGGCAAAGGCACCGGCCTCGGGCTGGCTGTGGTCCACGGCATTATCAAAAGTTATAATGGCCACATTATGGCCCAGAGCAGCCCAGGCCACGGAACCACTTTTACCGTCCTCCTTCCCTGTTACTACGGGAAGGACCACCCTGAAGACATAGCCCCCGACAACACTGTTCTCATGGGCAAAGGCGAACATCTGCTGGTTGTCGATGATGAAAAAGAGATCCTGCTCTTCTGGGAGTTACTCCTTGACGGAATGGGCTACCAAGTCACGGCCATGGAGGATGGCACCGCCGCCTGCCAGTGGCTGGCCGAGCATGTTGCTGATATTGACGGGGTCATTACTGATCTGTCCATGCCGAAGATAACCGGCCTGGAACTGAGCCAAAAGATAAAGGAGCTTGCCCCAACCATGCCCATTGCCCTCTGTAGCGGCTTCAGCGGCACTGAGCTGCAGGAGAAGATCCAGGCGCTGGGCATCAAGGCCTTTATCAAAAAACCGATAGACAACGTCCTGCTCTCCCATACCCTGCGTAGCTTGCTGGGGTAAAGGCAACGAAGATACTAAATACTCGACAACACGTCCTTCTTGCTTGTTTTGACCTGTTCAGGGGCCAACTCTGCCGGCAACCAGTCAAGATCCTTCTGGCGCAGGATGTCGTAATAGGTAAAGATCCGGTTGACGTACTGCACCGGCTCTGTGCCCCGAGCATATCCGTACTTGCTCTTTTTATAATACTTTTTCTCCCGCAGCAGGGGCAGGGTCTGCTGCACCCCTGACCATTTATCCGGGGGCAGATCCAGCTGGCTGGCAATATGTTGGGCATCACGGACATGGCCGAGGCCAATATTATAGCTGGCCAGGGCAAATTTTGTCCGATCCGGTTCGCTGATATGCGACCAGTAGCCATAGAGTTTACGCAGATATTTCACCCCGGCATGGACGTTCTTATTCGGATCCATCCGGTCATTGACCCCCATCCGGCGGGCCGTATCCCGAGTAACCTGCATCAACCCACGCACACCAGTACTACTGCGAGCCCGGGGATTTAAATGGGACTCCTGGTAGATTACCGCCGTAATCAGGCGCCAGTCAAAATCGTTGGCCTCAGCCTCCCTTTTGATCAAGCCGGCATAGCGCGGCAACCGACTGCGCAGCCGGCGATGAAAGACCTGGAGATCAACATAGTCAAAGAGATGGTTGTCGTTATAATAACGATTGTAGATATCATCATAAAGGCCACTTTTTTTAGCAAACTTGAGAAACTCATTTATTTTGGCCTTGAAACGCGTATCCCCTTTCATGCATGCCCAGCCCAGGGAATGTTCCGGCCCTAGATCAAAGGCCAATTCAATATCAGGATGATAGCGCTGGTTGAGAAGGGCAATATTGGAGTCTGCCATAGTAATGGCAATCTTGCGAATGGCGACCTGGCGGATGAGTTCTTCAGTGGGTATATCACGGTGGAGGACTATGTCGATATCAATGGGTAGTTTTTTATTAAGATCCTCGAGAATGTCCTGGTAGGTGGTGCCTTGACGAACGTGGATCTCCTGACCGTAGAGATCCGCCACCTTTTCGATGTCCATCTCACTCCGATGCACTATGATCTGGGCCTGCACCTCCAGATAGGGGGTAGAAAAATCTACCACCTTCCGACGCTCCGGGGTTATGGACAAACCGGCCGCAGCCATGTGGACCTCACCGCTGGCAACGGCGCCAAGAAGAGATTCCCACTCCACAACTTTCGGTGTGATCTTGACCCCGAGATAATCACCGAAGGCTTTGGCCAGTTCATACTCGAAACCAGCCGGCCCACCCCGGTACTGATAGTAGCAATTGGCATTATTGCGGGTAGCGACCACAAGTTCCCCCGCCTTTTTGACCTGCGCCAGGGTATCCGGAGACTGCCCACAGCCTGGTACAAGAAAACCCAGGATGGTAATGATGATGAGCAGTTTTGGGGTCATAGGGGGCTGAAAGCCTAGGGAGGGAGGGGGAGATGCAACGTTTTTGATTAGATATTTTTTATTTTAATCCACCCACCTCACTTGAACAACATCTTTCGTCAATCCGCCGCTGCACCCATATGTAATCTATCCGGTGACCTGCGTCCCAACACCACCCGTTCCCGTATCTTTCCTGGCCTTAACACAGGTTGTTCAGCCAACCTGCAGCCATCTTTTTCTTTTCCCTTAAAAAAACATCGAGCGGAGGGAACCCTTTTTCCTAACCATCCGTTTACTAGTGCTTATGGAGTTGTTTTCTTTCTATAAACCTATGCCACAGGAGGTCTCTATCCACTTTATGCCGCTACAGACAGTTCGAGATTTAAGATTCAGCAGTTCCTTCACCCCAGTTAAAAGGAGAATGTAATGAAAAAATCTTTACTCTTAGCAGCAGTATGCAGCGTAACCCTTGTAGGTGGAGCAGCCTTGGCCGCTCCTTCCCTCACCGACCTGGAGCAACTTGGCCGCCATATCTATATGGACAAGGACCTGTCGCTGAACAGCACCCAGTCCTGTGCCACCTGCCATCATCAAAACTATGGCTTTGCCGATCCCACCAACAGCCGAGACCCCTACAACACCATGGTTTCCCTGGGGGATGACGGCACTTCCAAGGGGGGCCGCAACGCACCCACCGCCGCCTATGCCGGCTATAGCCCCAACCTGAATAATGACAACGGCTTCTACGAGGGTGGGATGTTCTGGGATGGCCGGGCCACCGGAGACACCCTTGGCGATCCTCTAGCCGAACAGGCCCAGGGCCCGCCCCTGAACCCTGTTGAAATGAATATGAAGAGTGAAGCAGAGGTTATAGCCCGCATCGCCGCATCCAATTACGCCTCACAGTTTTTGAAGGTTTTCGGGTCAGATGCCTTTGCTGATCCCGATATAGCCTATGACAATATGGCCCGGGCCATTGCCGCCTATGAACGTTCCTTTGAAGTGACCGCCTTTACCTCCCGTTTT
Organism: Desulfurivibrionaceae bacterium; assembly: GCA_041562995.1. Classification (GTDB taxonomy): domain Bacteria; phylum Desulfobacterota; class Desulfobulbia; order Desulfobulbales; family SURF-16; genus BM506. The sequence continues at coordinate 2,125 of JBFFNX010000192.1, read as the reverse complement.
GACCAAGGCAATCTCAGCGATCAGGAGCTCCGTGGTCAGGCCCTGGTCCAGGCAAATTGCAGCAAATGCCATGCTACGGATGCTGCCTTCGGGGCGCCAGCCCCCCTCTTTACCAACTATCGTTATGAAAATATCGGCGTACCAGTGAACGAGGCCCTCCTTGCTGATCCAGGCTCAGTCTACACCGTGCCCGACCTGGGTCTCGGCGGCTTCCTCCTTGATCCTGCTGAAGACGGCAAGTTCAAGGTGCCCACCCTGCGCAATGTCGCCCTTACCGCGCCCTATTCCCATAACGGCTATTTCCCGACCCTCACCGCCATGGTTTCCTTCCACAACAGCCGCGATGTCGGCAACAGCTGGCCAGATCCCGAGGTTGCCGCCAATCTCAACACCACCGATGTCGGCAATATGGGCCTGAGCAGCAAAGAAATCGAGGACATTGTTGCCTTCCTCCACGCCCTGACCGATTAAGAGGTTCGGGCTTAGATAACCCGGCCCACCATCGACAGGCCTTGGGCTGGCGAAAGAGCAGGGGATGGATTGCCAAATCCATCCCCCTTTTTTGCGGTCTCACCTTTTTTCTCCTCTGGCTATTCGTCCCTCTTTACGTTATGCCTAGCTGCACGATCAGCAAAACAATCTCACCATTATTTCAACCAGAGGAACGTGCCATGAGAGGAGCCACCATTCTTTTTTTAACCCTTCTTTTTGCGACAGGGTGCACCCAGGAGACGCAAAACAAGTTTGGTCGTGCCGTCCAGAACTGGACTGGAACCGATGGTATTCTTGAGGTCTATGCCGGCGACAAGCTGGTCAAACGCTTTTTAGCAATCGACAAACTGACCACGGCCGCCGCCACCGACGGCAAAGGAGAACGCCCCTATCGTTTCGGCTATGGTGTCCTTGATGCCAACCTCAACGGCGTGGCAGACAAGGGCGAACAGAAGGTCTATTTCGAGTTCAGCGACTATTCAACCTCCTACATCTTTTTTGAGAATCCCCAGTAAGGGGCTGTTCTCTCCTCCAACAAGTTAACTGCGGCTCGCCCCTTCTTGACTCTCTACTAACAAATTCTCTGCCATGCCTAACGCCATCCTGCCAATGGCTGCCCATAAAGAGCTGCCCCTATGGCTTATCCACAGCCTCATGCTCTTTGCCGCCATTGTCGTCTCAAGCTCCTTTACGGTGGGCGAGGCCATCACCCACGGCCTCGATCCGGCAGTGCTGCTCCTTATCCGCTATGTGGTGGCGGTGCTCTGTCTGGCCCCTTTTATTCTGTGGCGCTACCGCCACTTCCGGCCAGGCATCAGGCAGCTGGGAGGCTATAGCCTGGTCAGCGCCAGCACCGTTGGTTTTTTCTGGTGCATGTTCGAGGCCCTGCGCTACACCACTGCCATCAATACCAGTATTATCTTCACCCTGGTGCCGGGCATCTCCGGGATCTACAGCGCCCTTTTTCTCCACGAGCGGCTGGGACGTCACCGGCTGCTGGCCCTCTTCTGCGGCATGGTGGGCGCCCTCTGGGTTATTTTCCAGGGCGATGTGGCCCGCCTGCTGGCCCTGGATGTCAACCATGGCGACCTGCTCTTTCTGGCCGGCTGCTTTATCATGGCCGCCTACACGCCGCTGGTAAAAACCTTCCACCGCCAGGAATCCATGGTGGTGATGACCTTCTGGGTCCTGGTCACCGGCCTGGGCTGGCTCCTGCTCCTTGCCATTCCCCGCCTGGCCTCTGTCCAGTGGCATGAGGTGTCGACCAAGGTATGGGCAGGCATTGCCTACCTGGCCATATTTTCGACAATCATCACCTTTTATCTCACCCACATCGCCACCCTTTTTCTCGGTCCCACCCGGGTCATGGCCTACAGCTATTTTTACCCGGCCTTTGTCCTTCTCCTTAATTGGTTCTTTGGCAAGGGTCTGCCACCGGTTATTATCCTGCCGGGGGTCATTGTCGTCAGCCTGGCCACCATTGTCCTGCAGCACGGGGCCAAGGCCCCGAAGAGAGTGCCAAACTAGTCTTACCTTGCCGACCTCCTTTATTGGATGGTGTGAGGAGTTGCCTGCTTTTTAAGAATAATTCTGGGTGGTAACAGAGCAAAAATTCTGAAAGAGATGGGCTGTG
>JBFFNX010000191.1:0-6353 GCA_041562995.1 Desulfurivibrionaceae bacterium | reverse complement strand
GGGAGTTTTGGCATAGAAAATTGTACAAATGCCCCCCTGGCCGTCATCGTTACTCCTGATCCACAATATTTTTCCTTAACCAGTTTTTTTACCCTTGTCTCGGAGGCAAGCTTGATTCTGGCTGGCGGCGAGCAGAGAGAGATCTCTTTTTCGGTGCGTTTAACTGTGGATGCCCCCCGTGATGAGCAATTTGAGCAGGTGGTACTTGTGACCGCCAGTGACAGTGATGAGCGACCGGCACAACGGGTGCGCATCATCGCCACCCTGGAGGCATCGAATAGGCCTCACAGTAAAGATTGGGGAGCAATATTGTAAAACCCTGGGGGAGAGGCAAGATAACTTTTTTAAGCAGATAGATCGGTCCAGCAGTTGTAATAGGTCAAAAGAGGGAATAACCAGGGTATGGAGCGTATTATTGACGGGTTGGTTCATTCGGTTGAGGAAATCATAGGAGTCTATCTCTATGATTTCCATAAGCGTATTGTGTTAAATCGCATGCCCGAGACATTCAGCGAAGAGAGCCTCATTGTTCTGGCCGAAAAAATGGCCCGCAACCTGAATTTAGGGAAAAGCCGTTATTTTGATATTGCTGAGGTGTCGCTCCATTTTGGTGATACCAATATCAGCGCCAAGGAGATGCGGAGCGATCGCTTGCTCATTGTGATGTTTAACCCCTCTGTCAATAAGCAAAAGCTACACATGTCGCTGGAGCTTGCCTTGGAAAACCTGGGCGAGACCCCGGTGGAGGGGAGCTGATCATGACGACCCTGTACGATTTTACCAAGGTTAAAGATGTTCCTGGCGTTGCCGAGTATGTCTTGGTTCGGCAGGATGGTCGCCTCATGGTCCACGAGGCCAAAGACCATGACGCCCTTGCGCAACTTGTCGTGTTATGCGGCACTAATTGTGATGCCATTAAGGCGGACATTTCCAGTCGTTTTCATTATTTTCTCTTTAGCAGGGAATGTGGTGAGCATCTTTTGGTTTTTCCGGTGGGGGGCTATTATCTCGGAGTGGTCCAGACATCTGCCGTGGCAAGCTCCCATGTGGCTCAGACAGTCATCGCCTTTATTCATAAGCTTGTTCGCCAATCATAAAAAGCCGACAATGCTAAAGAGCAGGCCGCCGCGTGCCCTAGGAGGCAGCGGCGGCCTTTTTGTGCGTTTAGCAGCCTTCGATGGCCTTCTGTTTCTTCGCGGCCTTTTTAATCACCTTCACCTTATCACCAATTTTGAAGGATTCTGCCGTGGTGCCGCAATCAAGGCTGATGCTTTCTTCATTGACGGCGGTGACCGTGCATGTGGCATTTGCCGCCAGGGCTTGGCTTGAGGCAATGGCAAGGGATAGGGTCAGCATTAAGGTCATTATTTTTTTCATGATCATTTTCTCCATAGATTCAAGTTGTATTCTTTGGCCCGCCTCTGGAGCGGACCAGGCTTTGTTTGGGACCTGTTACTTAGGGTTGTGGCATCCCGAGCATGAGGTCGGGCCGGTGCTGAGCGCCACTTTCTTCATGCTCTTGTGGCAATCGAGGCAGAGGGTATGCATATATTTTTTGACACCACCCGCGCCATTCACCTCCTCGCTTTGTCTTTGTTGGTTCACCTCCGAACCTATATCCTCACCCCTTTCCACCCCGGTATGGCAGGCTACACAGGTGAATTCGTCATCATAGCTTCTGCTGGCATGGGCGCTGTTTTTTTTGAGAAAGGTCGTAGCGTGCTTGGCGTGACTAAAGGCCGGCACTGACTTGCTGTCCTTATGGGTGTCGCTCAATGCCGGGTTTGATGTCTGGAGGTTGATATCGACGCTTTCGGGGATATCAAGGGCCAGGCAATGTGTACTGAGTCCCACGAGGATTGCCGCGGTGCACAATGATGTGGCCAATGTGTTTTTCATGTCTTCTCCTTTTGTGATGGTTGCTTAAAAACTCTTACCCTTTGTCAACACTCTACGGAGTGAGAAGAAAAAGAAAAAGCTGACATGGGGTGATATGGGGTGGTGAGATAGGGCGATGTTGGGTCTAAATGTCGTGAATACGGCTAGTTATTTTTGCCCGTGTCGGGTGATGTTGTGAGGGTGTAGAGAAATCCTCTTTGAAAAAAGCTGGTGAAGGCGTACTATGTGGCGAAATTATCAACCTGAAAATTAAAAAAATCGTGAAAGATAAAGATTTCCAGTCAGGTCTCACCATGGTTCGTATTGATGGCAGCCTTGTTCGCCAATTGCGCGAAGAAAAGGGGTTGACCCAGCTCTACCTAGCCACAGCCGTGGGGGTAACCACCGATACTGTTTCCAGGTGGGAGAACAGGCATTATCAATCTGTTAAGATGGAAAATGCCCAGAGGCTGGCTGAGGCCCTTGAGGTAGAGCTTGAAATCATTCTTGAAGCAGAGAAGGAGAACGGCCAGGGGGAATCCATCGCAGCTGAAGCTCCATCTCCTTCCGTGGGGCATGAAAAAAGATATTCGGCTCTTCTCCTGCCCCTGTTGGCACTCCTTTTGGTCTTTTTGGCCTTTGTTGTCTACTACCAGCAAGATGAGCCGGCCCAGGACATCATCCTTTCGGCAACCAGAAAGACTCCCCGTCATGCTATGCCGGGGTATCCCTTTCCCGTGGTGATTACGGTGGTGGCCGAGTCCACCCCCCTTTCCGTGGTTATTAGGGAGTCCATGCCTGCCGGCACCCGGGTAACGTCCTCCTCAGCCACCTTGCAGCCGCTTGACAAGGCTGAGTTGAAATGGATTGTCAAGCATATGGCCGGACAACAGCGTTTCGGGTATATGGTTGTGGCCTCCGGTAAGGACAATCTCCATTTCCAAGGATCAGTGACCACCAGAGAAGGACAGGAAAAGGAGATTGTCATTGGCGGCCGGCAGTCTCTGGCCATGGCTCCCTTTCACTGGGCGGACAGCAACCAAGACGGCATCATCAGTGACGATGAGATCCTGGTGGTCTATGACGATTTTGACGATGTGGCCGGACTCACCGTGGATGTCGAACTGGTGGAAGACATATGGATGGCCAGCGGTTATAGCTGGCATCAAGAGAAGGGCGTGTTTGAAGTTATTCCTTAGGGCTGAAGAGCTGGCATTCCATGCCGGAATTTTTGAGGACAACCTGGGCGGGCGCCTGCCTTGATTTGAACCCCATGGCCTGACAGCCATATGGGTGGGTCGGCTCATGGGTAATGTAAAAATGGCGGCATTTAAAGCAGTTTGGACTTTTGCAACTCATGGCCACATTTCTTTCTTTGCTATCACCGCAAGTCCCCTGAGAAGGACAAAACGGCCCAAGGTTATTACCTCTCCTGGAAAACTTTTGACAAAAAGCGGGTTGTCGCACAGCCCACCGGAGAGGTAGATCTTGGCCGGTTCACCAGCAAAGCGGTAGGCATTGATGGCAATGGATTTGACAAAACTGGCCACGGCCTGTTCTTCCCCGCTACCGTCTGTGATTTCATCAAAAATCTGGCTCATCCCAAGGACACCGCAGGTCACGGAGAAGGATTTCTTCGGGACGGGCAGCTGATTATAGTCAATATTGTAATAACGTCCTAAAAGCTCAATGGTAAAGCCCATTGATGCCCCGCATTCGGCATTCCAACCCATATCAGCCAGGCGCCCCTTTTCGTAGCGGACAAATTTTATATCGCGGCTGCCGCAGTCAAGGAGGGTGAAGTCTTCCTCGGCGATGAGGTTCTCGCCGCCCCGGGCCAGGGCCGTTAATTCATTGACATAATGGCCGGTAAAACGCTTGCCGTTATGGCCGGTGGCCATATCAACGCGCAACTCCCGGCTGAGATTCTTTGCTGGTTCAAGATAGGGGGCAGAATTTGCGGCTGCCAGATCAATAAATTTGGCATAGGTGGTGCCAAAATCAGCAAGAAGCATCATAGACTCCTGATAGTTCGAGAAAAGCCTGGATCTTGGCACGGACAGAGCTGCCGGCGGTGATGTCGCAGTCGAGAAAAAGGGCCCTCGGGTGTTGGCTGGCAAGATGTTTGGCCAGCGCGGTCTTGGCGCAGAAGGACTGGGCAAAAAAGATAGTGGGGAGAGTGGGGTCGAAGTGGGACTCCAGAGTCAGGTCAGCCGGTGTCTTATTTTCCATACAACGGCTCCAGCCATAGACATGGGTGGTGTCCGGAAAGAGACTGAGCATGGAAAAATCCCGGGGTGGAACTCCCCAGAAACCGGCAGTGGCCTGACAGGCAGGGAGCAGGACATGGCTGGACGTGGTCTGAATGGACTGGCATATCCGTTCAATTTTTTCCGGCAGGGCAAGCTCTGTTTTGCACAAGGGGGTGCCAAAGGGAGTGGCGTCGATATTTCTGGTCTGTACAACAGGGATTGCCAGTCGATCGGCCAGGATGGTGGCAACATGGAGGGCGCAGTCGCATTTGCCCGGGCCAACGTCAATGACAATGGCCTGCAAGTCAAGATGAAAGCTGTTCATCACCACAGTGCGCAAGATGGCACAATAGACACGGGGCAGGTAGAGGATGGTCTCCTCCATGTCCCGTTTGACAATGCTCTCATCAAGGTCGAAAAGAGTTGCCTGGCGTTTTTCCAACAGCGCCATGACGGCCAGGGGGGGGACACCGACAATGCCCACAGGAGCCCCGGCAGGTAAGGTCCCAAGAAATGATATATCTTTTTCGGGCTTAGAGGGCATGGCTCAGCCTCCCTGGTTCATGCGGAAGGTCCAGACGATGCCTGTCACGACGAGGAGACCATGGATTGACCAGGCTGCTGTGACAGGGTTTAAAAGACCGGCTTGGGCCATGGATTGCAGGGTCGACCAGATTCCCCAGAAGACAAAGGCCAGGCAACAGCCCAGAGGTATGGCAACAGTGAGGTCCCGACCCCAACGGTTATGGACGTGGATGGTAAGGGGGATGGCAAAGATAAGGAGCGGCACGCCCAGGAAAATAAAGGAGAGGCGGGAATAGAGATCAAGAATTCCTGCCATAATCCCCTTTTTCCGGTCATCGCGGGCCTTGTGCCAGAGGAAGGTGAGGGAATGCTCATCGGCCCGAAATATGGGGGCAAAAAACTCATCAGGCCCTTCCTTGAGTTGGACCTCGCGCTCCTCAAAGGTGGTGATGTCATATTCCCCACCCGGCGTCAGAGATTTTTCCAGGCCTTTTTTGAGATGCCAGCTCCCCTCATGGCGACCCTGTTCTGCAGTCAGGAAGGTGGTCAGGGTATATTTGTCGTCCCAGGACGAATAGATTAAATCTTGGTAAGTATCGTTGTCCTTGCTGAGCCGAAAGCTGTAGATGCCCTCGGAACCCCGGTAAAAGATACGGTCATTCTGGATAATCCCGTTGATGACAGGATGTTTGATAACGGTGTACCAGATTTTGTTTGTTTTGCTGGTGGTGATAGGCAGCAGCCATTGGGCCATGGCCATGGTGAGCAGGGTAAGAAGCAGAGAGGCCAAAACGACCGGTGTAATAATGCGCAGCAGGCTGATGCCGCCGGCGTTGAGGGCCATGGCCTCACGGTTATGGTTCAGAATTCCCAGGGTGATGATACCGGCCAGCAGAATGGATACCGGTGAAAGCTGATAATAAATGGTGGGGATTTTCATGATGAAAAAACGCAGGGCAAAGCCGATGGTTTGGCCTTTTTCCGTAAAGCGGTCAATCTGTTCGAAAAAATCGATGAGCAGATAGAGGGAAAGAAGCCCCCCTATGACCATGAGCAGGTTCCAAAAAAACTGCCGGAAGATATAACGGTCGAGGAGATTCATCGCCTCAGCCCCCGTTTTTTATTAAGTGGTGGGCCAGAAGATAGCCGGCAAAGACCAGCAAAACGCCAAGGATATTACTGGTCAAGGCATAGGCGATAACGGTCTTTACATCACCTACTTTGAGGAGTTCAGCCTTTTCTCTGGCAAAGGTTGAAAATGTCGTAAAGGAGCCGAAAAAACCGGTGAGCAGAAAAAGGCGGTATTCGGCAGCGACTTTATAATGTTCGAGCAGGGCGCCGCACAGACCGATGCAAAAGGAGCCGATCATATTTACGGTAATAGTGCCGATGGGGAAATTGCCGCAGGCAAAGCGCTGGACAAAGATGTTGACGCCGTGCCGGCTCGTGGCCCCTAGGCCGCCGCCAAGCATGATGGCAAGTATTTCTTTCATGGCTGATCTGAGAGGAATTTGGTAAGGTGAGGCGATTAAAAAAAATGGCTTCATCGAAAGTCTGTGGGCGCTAAAATTCCCTGTAATCGGTGCGGTAAATAATGCGGGACTGGCTGGCTTTTTGCGCCAGCCGCCCCTCGTCATCCGCTGCTTTTGTCGCCATACATATCCCCTGAGAAAAAAGAAAGAAATCTATGTCGTCCCT
>JBFFNX010000190.1:0-6379 GCA_041562995.1 Desulfurivibrionaceae bacterium | reverse complement strand
TCTGGCATGACCGGGGCTATAAACCTGGCGATCTTGCCGGTTCCTTTATGGTCATTGCGGCGACTGATGATGAGGCGGTCCAGCAACAGGTTTACAACGAGGCCACCGCGGCCAACCTGCTTCTTAATGTGGCCGATGTCCCCAAATGGTGTAACTTTATTCTGCCGGCCACGGTACGCCACGGTGATCTCGCCATCTCCATTTCCACGGCAGGGAAAAGCCCGGCCCTTGCCAAAAGATTGCGACAGGAGCTGGAAAAGTCATTTGGCCCTGAATACAATCTGGCCTTGGAGCTCATGGGTAGCCTGCGCCCCGTTGTCCTGGCCAAGGGCCTGCCCCACAGCGAAAACAAAGTTATTTTCGAAGAGCTGCTCCACCCCGAGTTAATCACCCTTCTTGGCAAGGGGGACTGGCAGACGATCAGCAACCATATTCATGATGTGCTGGGGGCAGATGTTGACTTAAGCTGCCTCGATACTTTCCGCCGCAATCTTGAGCAAAACAGCGAGGAATAAGAATGCTCTTCACCGGGACCTATATCGTTTACGCTGTGGCCGTCACCCTGTATCTGGTCTTCTTTTCCTCCCAGAACAAGAAAGTGCGCAGCATGGCCAGAAAAATCCTGCTGGGTGCCGGTATCCTCCACACCATCACCATCCTCGCCCGCTATATTGCGGCCGGCCATACACCACTCACCACCCACCATGACACGGTCTCCTTTTTTGCCTGGTCAGTGACCTGGGCCTTTCTCTCCTTCCGTTGGCGTTATCAGATCAAGAATTTCGGCACCTTTGTCTCCCTGGTTATCATGGCCTTAATGACCGTGGCCCTCTGCTCGTCCCAGGCCGTCAACGAACTGCCCCCCGCCCTACAGTCCATCTGGCTACCGATCCATGCCTCCATAGCCATTGCCGCCAACGGCTTTTTGGCCCTGGGTTTTTGCGGTGGTATCATGTACCTCCTGCAAGATCGGGAGATCAAGAAGAAACGATTCGGCCTTTTTTATCATCGCCTGCCTTCCCTGGAGGCCCTTGACCAGCTGAGCCAGCATTGCCTGACCATTGGCTTTCCGCTGCTGACCATCGGCATCATGACCGGTTCCTTGTGGGCCAAGCAGGCCTGGGGTGCCTACTGGCAATGGGATCCCAAGGAAACCTGGTCCCTTATCACCTGGCTGCTCTATGCCGGTCTGCTCCACCAACGTTTTGCCATTGGCTGGCGCGGTCGGCGGACGGCCATCATGTCGGTCATCGGCTTTACGGCCGTGCTGTTTACCCTGTGGGGTGTCAATTTCCTGCTCAGTGGGGCACACACCTATGTCCGTTGAGCAGATCTTAATTATCGGGGTAAACCACAAGACGGCCCCGGTGGAGGTGCGTGAGAAACTGGCCTTCCCCGACATTGAGGTGCCCCTGGCCATGCTCGGCGAGGTTCCTGGCTGCGAGGAGTACTGTTTCCTGTCGACCTGCAACCGGGTGGAGGTGATTTTCACCTCGACAACACCGGAGAAGACCATCCGCCATATCCGCTCCTTTCTCTTTGCGGCCAGTGATCTCTCGGAAGAGCAGGCCACCGAATACACCTATCTTCATCAGGGCACGGAGGCAATCACCCATCTCTACCGGGTCGCAGCCAGCCTTGACTCCATGGTGGTGGGTGAACCGCAGATCCTGGGCCAGCTCAAAAATGCCTATAGGGAGGCCTCAGAACGAAACTGCACGGGGGTCATCTTAAACCGTCTCATCCACAAGGCCTTCAGTGCCGCTAAGCGGGTACGTTCGGAAACCGATATCGGTTCCTCCGCCGTTTCCATCAGCTACGCCGCGGTTCAGCTGGCCAAAAAAATCTTCGGTGATTTGAAAAATAAAAAGGTGTTGCTGGCCGGGGCCGGTGAGATGGCGGAGCTTGCGGCCGAACATCTTGTGGCCCAGGGCTGCACCGAGGTAATCGTGGCCAACCGCACCCTTGAAAATGCGGTCAAACTGGCCAAACGCTTTAAGGGCAAGGCGGTCAGTCTGGCCGAGATCCACGACCAACTTGAGATGGTGGATATCATGGTGAGTTCCACCGGCGCTCCCGATCTTATCCTGCGCAAGGAGGACGTCCTGCCTTTGATGCGGCCCCGCCGCAACCGGCCCCTCTTTTTCATCGATATTGCCGTGCCGCGCGACCTTGATCCGGAAATTAATGATATCGACAACGTTTATCTCTACGATGTTGACGATCTCAGCCAGGTGGTGGAAATCAACAAGTCAGGGCGAACCAACGAGGCCGCCAAGGCAGAACGTATCGTCCTGGACGAGGGCCTGAAATTCCTGGGCTGGTTGAGCAACATGGCCCTGGCCCCCACCATCACCGATCTGCGCAAAAAGGCGGATGAGATCCGCCGGGGCGAAATGGATAAAACCCTGGCCCACCTTGATCTTTCCGAAAAGCAAATCAAGGCCATCGACAAACTGACCTCGTCCATTATCAACAAGATACTGCACAACCCCATCCTCCACCTTAAGGATGATTGCCACCAGGACACCAAACAACAGAAGCTCGACATGATCCGCCGCTTCTTTGATCTGGATTCCCAGACATAACCGGTCTCTGAGTTCATGCTGCCGCAAACCTTGCACGATGCCCTCCTTGCCCACCAAACCCTGCTTTGGTGGCTGGCCGGAACCTCCGTCTTTGTCTTTATCGGCACCCTGATTCTGGTGCCCATTCTCCTTATCCGCCTGCCCACTGATTATTTTGCCCATGGCAAAAGGCACCCGGCACCCTGGGCCAATCAGCACCCTTTGATCAGGGGAATCCTTCTCGTGGGCAAAAACATTCTCGGCGCTCTTTTCCTCATGGCCGGCGTCACCATGCTCTTTCTGCCTGGCCAGGGGTTACTGACCATAGTCATGGGTATTGTCCTTCTTGACCTGCCCGTCAAATATCGCCTGGAAAGATGGATCATCTCCCACCGCCCTATTTTACAGGGCATCAACTGGCTCCGCCTGCGAGCAGGCAAGCCCCTGCTCATCATCGACACCACGCGCGCTCCTGAGTCTCCCAACCTCCCTTGACTATTCTCACCACCGCAACAAATCCCGGCCGCCTCTCTTTCTTTGACAGCCAGGCGCCTTTTCTTATAGGATAAAATCTGGCTGCAAATGGCATCTCGAATTCCCCTGGAAAGGTTGAATTATGAAGGTGATAATTGTCTATGACAACAACTTACGCCCCTTAAGCAACGAAGGTAGCCTTAGAGCATTAAGAACCAAGTCAAACAGGTCATTTTTCAACACAAGAAGTATGAACTTTTTTTGTAGCTTAAAATGAGCGGAGAATGTGTTGACTATGACTTTGTTTAACCTTGATTCCATTAGCAAGAAGCTGGTTCTACTCATACTCCTTGCCATTCTACCGGCCTTAGGCATTGTTTTATATTCCGGCCTGGAGCAGCGCCGCAATTCCATTGAAAGGGCCAAACACGATGTTTTGATGCTGACCCACAACATGGCCGAAGCACAAAAAGAAATTACCCGTTCCACCAGACAACTTCTCTCCACCCTAGCTCTCCTGCCTGCAATTCAGGCCATGGAACTCCAAGAAAGCACTAAAATTTTGGGTGCCGTTCTGGCACAAAACCATAACTATCACAATTTGCTGCTTCTTGATCTCAACGGGACGGTCGTCGCCTCCGGCAAAGCCTTTGCCGGGAAAAACCTGGCGGATCGCAAACATGTCAAAGAAGCCCTTGTCAGTAAAAAATTTACTGTCGGTGAATATATCGTCACCAGGTCTGGCACGGAGATACCGTATCCTATCTTTGCCTTTGCCTCTCCACTCCTCGACCAAAAGGGGGAAATCAAAGGCCTTTTGACCACGGGTATCATGCTTGCCACTTTTTCCCGCTTCCACAGGGTGTCAACCCTCCCTGAAAAATCCTTTGTGGCCATAACCGACCATCAGGGAATCAGGCTCTTTTACTATCCTGCCCAGGGCACAACCAATCCTGTCGGTGAACCGATTCGGACCAAGAGCTGGGAAATTGCCAGAAAGACACAGGAACCCGGAATATTCTTCGGTGCTGGTTCCGATGGCCTGCGGCGGATATTTGCCTTTGAACAGATTCGCCTGAACCCTGAAGATGTCCCTTACCTATATGTATGGGCCGGCATTCCTGAATTCCATATCCTTGCCCCTGCCAACGCTGCCCTGGCCAGGAACCTTTTTTTCATGCTGCTGGTCGCGGCAATATCACTCTTTCTGTCATGGGTAATTGCCAGAAAGACATTAATTGCCCCTATACAAAATCTTGTGACGTTGACACGAAAATTTGCCACAGGGGATCTTGAGACTGACAATGATCTTCCAGCGCCAACCGGCGAGGTTGGTATGCTGACCAGGGCTTTTCATGATATGGCCAAGGCCCTGACCATGAGCCAGATGATATTGCGGGAAAATGAAGCAAGGTTCCGGCTGTTGATGAACAGCCTGGATGCCCTTGTTTATGTGGCCGACATGGACACCTATGAGGTTTTGTTTATAAACGAATACACGAAAAAACAATTTGGGGATATTACCGGCAAAACTTGTTGGCAAACCATCCAAAAAGGCCAGAGCGGACCTTGCCCCTTTTGTACCAACAAATATCTTCTCGATGAAGAAGATAACCCCGGCGAGGTATACAGCAGTGAGTTTCAAAATACGGTAACAGCTCAGTGGCTTTTTATGCACGACAGGGCAATAAAATGGATTGACGGCCGGATAGTCCGACTCCAGATTGCCACGGATATAACCAATCGAAAAAAAACCGAAGAAGAACGGGAAATGCTCATTGCTCAACTTGAAGAGGCCTCAAGTGAGATCAAAACCTTGAGCGGTTTCCTACCGATTTGCGCATCCTGTAAAATGATACGAGATGACAAGGGTTATTGGAATCAAATAGAATCATATATCCAGGATCATTCCGAGGCCGAATTCAGCCATGGTATTTGTCCAGATTGTGCTAAAAAGTTATATCCTGGATTCGTCGACGATGACGGGAATTTCACTGGCCAGAAATAAAAGTCATACTCTTTTCGGATCATGGCTGGACAACGAACAACCACCCATAAGGCCACAGGTGCGATCACATCCCTGGGTTTCTTGCCGCCGAATTGAGCCAGCGTATCTCCACCCTCTTGCGCCCGGCCGGACGTTGATAGATCTCCCTGCCATAGCCAACGGCAATCACAGCATAAACTTGTTCATCACGGCCAATAGCCAGCCTGTCACCGATGGTGGAATCATGGCGCATGGCCTCGACCACAAAGCCGATGAGACAGGTGCTCAGGCCCAGGGCATGGGCACCAAGCAGGATATTACCGGTGGCAAGAAGGGCATCTTCAGCAGGACAACTGCCCCTCTTCTGGCCCCCCACCAGAATGGCGGCGGGGGCCCCATGGAAGAGATGGTCCTCGCCCCTTTCGTACCAGTCGGCAAGGCCGTCACGCACCGTTTGAAAATGGCGGCGGTAATAACGGCCAAGCGTGTCCCCGGCAAACAACTTGGCAACAAGACGCCACAGCGGATTAGCTGCCTTTGCATTCAATTTACGAAAAAAAGAGGCTGTTAACTCACCGAGCATCTCCACTTCCCCGCGGTTTTGCAGAAGGGTAAAGGTCCAGGCCTGGCTGTTGGTGCCGGATGGGGCGGTGGTACCTATTTTGACCAAGTCTTCCAAAAGCGACTGCGGCACCGGTTTTTCATGGTAACTGCGCACTGAGCGCCGTGAGCGGAGGAGCTGGACAAGCTCGGCGGCGTCCATGCTAGCCGGGGCCAGCCAACCCTTTTTCTCGGTAAGATGCTTGAACCCCAGATCACCATCGACCTCACCAATGACGATGGCCTGGACCGGGCAGACGGCCTGACAATGACCGCAGGCCATACATTTATCGCCGGTGACCCGGGCCGATCCGGCAACCAGGGAGATGGTGCGATCGGGACAGACCGAGATACAGAGACCACAGCCGGTACAGTGTTCTGGAGCTATTTGAGTGTGAATGGTCATAAAAACATGATTCCTGAGTTTGATTGTTGCTGACGGCAAGCCCAACAAGACCAGTTTAGCCTGTTTCTTGGCCTATCTAAACAGCAAAATGTTAAACCAGGACTTTCGAATATCGAAGGATAGTACTTTGTCAATGAAGACGCACCGAAGGAGATAAGCGAAGGCTTCGAGGGGCCTTGGGGTATAGCCACCGCCCTTCATCATTGATTATCCCTGCTGACCTCAGCATGCAAAATCAGGGGACAACACATAAGATATAACCTCTTACTCATTTTCATCACTGCACCCGCAACTCTCCTGCTCCCGGGTACAAACGGGGCATAACCCCATACCACTTTCCTCATC
>JBFFNX010000189.1:0-6494 GCA_041562995.1 Desulfurivibrionaceae bacterium | reverse complement strand
TCGTTCAGGAAGAAAAACCCAGAATAAAAAATAAAGGTCTTCTCCTGGGTAGTCGTCTCGTCATGGGGCTAGCAATTATTCAATCTAGTAGGGCTAGATTCCCATCACCAGCAGATTAAGCATGCCGATGATAAAGCCGAGCAGGGCGCCGAAGAGGTTGATGTATTTGAACTGATCCTTCATGATCGACATGAGCAACCCCTCCAGGCGCATGAGGTCAAGGCCGTCTACCTTGCGGGTCACCAGCTCCTTGATATTGAGGAGATCCACCAGGCCCGGCACCTCGCGGACTAAGAGATCGCTGATCTGGCCACGGGCATATTCTCCCATGCTCACTTGGACTTCAGGAGAGAGGATGTCGGTCAGTCTGCCGATGGGGTGGCCCAGTAGTTTTTTCTCCACATGTTCGATAATCAGGGTGTCGATCAGTTTTTTTACCCGGGCTGAGCGCATGGTACTGATAACCTTGTCGGACAACCACTGTTTGCTGGTATCAAGACCTTGGGCACCGAAAATCTCAGTAAACATCTCTTCGATGGTTCGTTCGTCTTGGCCGGCCAGGGCCTCTTTGAGCAGGAGAGTCAAGCTCTCTGCTGTTTTCGGATGATGAAGAAGGGCGACAAGCTGGGTAAGGAGATCTTCCAGAAGCTGTTCTTTCTTCTCCTCACTGACCCCCTCTAGAAACTGGGAAAAGGGGGTGGCAAGAAATTCCCGGACCTTGTCCGTCAAGATGAGAGAAACCCGCTCCTGGAGGGCGTCATTGTCCAGCCACTCGCCAATTTCATCACCTTTGTCGGTGAGAAAGGTGATGACCTTTTCCTGGATAAGTTCGGGGCTGAGGAAACCGCTGACCATGGCGGCCAGGGGACCCAGTGACGCCGTGAAATTGCCGATGGCCTGGCAGATGGAAGAGGCGATACGTTTTTGCAGCTCCGGTTCCTGGACCACGCTGGCCAGCTTGCTGAGAATAGCCGGGGCCTCTTGCTGCAGGCGGGTGCAGATATAGGCGATGACATCATCAGGGATGAGGTCGTCAGGGGATTTGCCATCCTTGATAAAGTCATCGATCTTGGCGCTGATCAGCTCACGCAGCCACTCTTCCAGGCGGGGGTGACTCAGCATGCTCACCGCAGTCTGCTCTAAAAAGGTGTAAAAATGTTCGCGGTTGCTCTCGGGAAAGGCCTCCTGGAGGGTGGATTTGAGAAAGGCATCTATCCGGTCATGGAGGGTGGCGGAGATGGTTTTGGCAAACTCGTCGCCTTCCAGGTATTGGTGGAGTTGATCGATAAAACGCCAGCGCAGCACCTTGATTGTGGCCAGGAAATAGGAGGAGAACCGCTGGGGAATGATGTCGGTTATGGAGCCTAAGTCCTTTTGGAGAACAGAATCAAGGCGGCTGTTCACCAGCGTGGCGAGCTCCTTCTGGAAGCTGGGGCTGGAAATGGCCTTGCTGATATCGCCAGAGGTGAGCAGGTGGGAACCCACCATTTCGCCGATATTACAGGCCAGATCATGTCTTTTTGAGGGGATGACGCCGGGGGTCATCGGCACCCGTATTCCCAAGATCTTCCAGGGCTTTAAGGGCCGAAAGAGCATTTTGATGGCCACATAGTTGGTCATGTAGCCGATAAAGGCGCCGAGGGCAGGGGGGGCAAGGTAGATAAGTGGTGAGGGCATGTTTTTTTCTATTAGTTTGTGGAGATGATTGGAAAACTGAAAAGTAAGAAGTTGAGAAATAAGAACTGCGAATGTGAGAAGAAGCTACTTTTACCCGTAAAAAAAACGATGTTGTCGTTTTTTCTCTTATTATTTCTCAACTTCTCTTTTTCATCAGGCATACCCAATTCATGGCCGGCAGGCCTTCATGGTCAAAGTCAAAATGATGGGCCTTGAGAGAAACGATCTTAAAAAAAGGCTCCGCCGCCATGGTGATTTCGCTGGCTGACAGCTTGGGTGGCCCTGGTCCTTCCCGGGTTTCATCGGTGTTGCCGATGAGAGACAGCCAGATGCCGTCCTGGCAGAGGATGTTGGCAACCTTTTGGGCAAAGGCCAGGCGGCTGTCGTGGTCGCGGATGTGGTGGAAGCAGCCGCGGTCAAAGGCAAAATCAAAGGAGTCATCTGTAATATCGTCAAGGAGGAAATCTTTATTAAGAAAGGTGCAGGTTACCCCGGTCGCCGCGGCTTTTTCCCGGGCGCTTTTGATGGCGAGTGGTGAAAGATCGTAGCCAGTTGCCTGGAAATGTTGTTGGGCCAGCCAGATAACATTGCTGCCGGTGCCACAGCCGATGTCGATTGCCCGGCAGGGGGCAAGGGGAGTCTCTTTGACAAAATCAATGAGACTCAGGTCGGGGCGGTGGATCTCCCAGGGGGTGTTGCCTGTCTTGTAGCGTTCGTCAAAGTCGATATCGGCCATAGGGACTCCAGTTTGCGCTTCACCGTTTACCGTTTACGGAGCAAGGAAGTCTGCCGGGACACGGTTTTTCCATAAACCGGGAACTGCAAACTGTTTTTTATGATTTCATCAACCGACCCAGGGTCTTGTCTACGGCAAGGGACTGTTTCATCGAGGCGTCGAGAAACTCCTGGGTCAGATAGGTACTGCTCGCCTCAATTTGCGCGCAGAGAGCAGCGATCTCTTCACCTTCCGCCATCTCCATGATCTTAATGATATTCGCGGCAAAGCTGCGGACGATCTTGCGGCCCTCGCCCTTGGTGGACATGATTTCGGCGTAGGTCCGCGGGTTCTGGCTATGGACGCGGGCCATGGCCAGGATAGAGTAGAGGGAGGTGAGGGTGGCATGGCTGGGGATGTCGGCCATCTGGATATTATTATCGGCCAGGGCCATGGCCAGGGCCACCGAAATGGCGGTGGGCAGCTTCTGGCCCACACCCATGAGCAGGTCATGTTTCTGGGGGGTATCATGGTAGATGGCCGCGCCATGCTTGTATAAAAAGGCCTCAAACTCGGAGCACAGGGCACCGCTACGCGGGGTCCGCACCACCGAGGCGTTTTTGTCCTTCATGGTGAGGGCGGCTGGGCCCCAGAGATTATGGACCAGCATCAGCTCCACGCCCTCGCTGGTATGCTTCATGGCCGTATTGAGGGTGTCTTCGGCCTCGCCGGCCAGCAGAATCAAGGCCTGGCCGTCTTTGAGGTGTTTGCCGTATTGGGCGATGGTGGCCGAGGTGAAGCTGATGGGCACACAGATCATCACCACATCCACTTGGGCAATCATCTCCTCCGGCCGCAACGTTGTGGAGCGGCCGGTCAACATGGTCTCGTAGCCTTCGTTTTCAAGCTTTTTGGCAAACCAGGTGGACATGTCGCCGGTGCCGATAAAGCCGAAGGTCTTGATGCGTTTGATCCGCATGTCCACCCTGGGGTAGGAGCCGAGGACCTTCAGGCTGTCGCTTTCCTGGATGACGGTGTGTTCAATACTGGCCAGGGCTTCGATCAGCATCTCATCCTGGCAGTGGCCCTCCGCCTCGATAAATATCTGCAACTCCTGGGTCTTGGCGTTCGATTCTGCCCGCATGTCGAGGATGTTGATGCCGCGCTGGGTAAAGGCGCCCAGGGTGTCGTAGAGCATCCCCACCCGGTCTTTCAACGGCACGGTGAGGATGGATGTGGCGTCATAGCCCGTGGCAGGGCGAGGAGTACGACCGATCACTGCGTAACGCGTCTTGTTATGGGGGGTAATCTCCCGCTCGCGGATGGTCAGGCCTTGGTCCTTTAGCAGCTCTTCCGCTTCAATGACCCCGTAATCAAGACGGTTGTTGGCCTTGATCTCTGCCAGGGCCTCGTCAAGATTGGCGACGGTGAGCAGCGAGATGTCCGGGTAGGTATCGGTGAGGTAATCTTCGCATTGGTGGATGACCTGGCCGGTGCCGAGGACGGTTTTCAGCTGGCCAGAGCCGTTCAAGGTTCCCAGGGAAAGATGGATGGGCTGGACGATATTGTCTATCCAGTGGCCGTTTTTCATCTTTTCCATGACCTGGAAGGATTTCAGCACCCCGCCCATCCTGGTGTTATAGACCGGCAGGATCATCATCTCCACCTGCCCCTCGGCAAAGGCGCGGGCCAGAGTTGCGTGATGGGGGAAGCTGACCAGTTCGGCCTCCGGGTTATAGCTGTGGGCCGCCTGCCAGGTGTTGGAGCCTTGGGGGCCGATGATACCGATTGTTGTCATGTCTGCTTGTTTTTATGCATGTCTAGGGAAAGGGGGCATGGATGCGCTCCTTTCCCAATAGAAATTTGCTCGTTAACCATTGTTATGTAGTGGTTTCTGGCCTTTAGGTCAAGATAGAAAGGGGGGATGGCCTATTTGTTCTTTGTTGCCGGCGGACCTATCCCTTTTTAGCACTCTTCTCGTGCCGGGTTGGAAGGGGGGAGTAAAGAAAAAAATCCTGGTTTTTTATTGTTTATGTGAAAGATTAAGACCTTGTCGATTTGCGCTAATCACAGGGCAACGGTGATTGTTTTGCCTGGGGTCTGCATTCGTTTTTTTTTCCACAAGTGGTGGTGACATAAATCTTCAGCGATATGGGTCCATCCCAGCACAAAAAAAACGCTCCTATAACTATCGGCAATGACAGTAAAAGATCAAACGCTGATAATCCTATCATAATGATAGTCTTGATGTCACAGAAGAAAATAGCCATACTAAATGTAAGGGGTTTTCCCTTTGGCAGAGCCCTTATGGTGGCCTTATTGATACGGCAGGCAAGCAGACAGATAACATTAAAAATTCTGCTCCCAGCCAGGGGTGGAGATCCTCCTGGAGAAGGATGAGCTGAAAGGTAAATCAGATTAGGATAAATTTTCTTTTCAATGCGTACAATTCACCCCGGATGGTGGTGATGCCCCGGGGGGAGCGAATTCGGTAAAGGCAGCGCCATTACTTTCACATTACCTTTGAGGTACGCCGGCCATGGGTGATCAATCGACAAGAGTCTTATCCGTAATATTGCAAGGCGGATCCCAGAATACGGACCTTCAGGCATTCTGGCTTTTTCTCAAAAAGGAATTGACCGCTGGCAAGGTGCTTTTTTTTCTGCTCATTGTGGTGTGTGCCACCAATCTGACACCCTTTGTCTGCACCCGTTTCAATCCTCAACAAATGTATTGGTCCAATGAACATCTGCTGACCGCTAGCATGTATGGGCTCCTGATCTGTTTGCTGTTTGGCGGCCAGATCTATTATGGGGCCCAACAGAAAATGGCGGCACTGACAAGGGCCTCGGAACAATGCGTTCGGCAGCTGATTGAAGAAAACGCTGACGGCATCATCGTCCTCGACAAGGAAGGACACATCATCTTTGTCAATCCTGCCACCGAGGCCCTTCTGGGCCAACCGGCGGATAAACTGACCGGCACACCCTTTGCCTATCCCATTGACCTGGGACAGAGCTTTGAAATTGACCTGTCTCGTGATGGAAAAGATAAGGTGGTCGCCCAGTTGCGAGCTGTGGAAATAGAGTGGTTGGGTGAAACAGCCATTCTCATCTCCCTGCGTGACATTTCGGCGCTGAAAAAGGCAGAAGAGTCGCTTCTTGCCAGCGAGGATGACCTGCTCACCAGCAACCGAAATTTGAAGACCTTGAGCAAGTGTAACGAGGCCCTTGTCCGGACCACGGATGAGATGCTCCTCCTGGAAGAGCTGTGCCGGATCATCACGGAGTACGGGGGCTACCGCATGGCTCTGGTTGCCTTCCTTGATCCGGACGACAGGCAGAGAGCTCGGGTTGTGGCTCAGGCCGGGTATGAGGGCGCTTTGATCGAAACGGCAACTATTCCCCTCACTGACCCCCAGGCAGGTCCCGGCCCGGTGTGGTCGGCCATGCGGGATCGTGAAATTTCCCTGTTCAGGAAGGTGGATTCAGACCAATACCCGGTCGCGTGGCGGGCCGAGGCCCTCAAGCAGGGCTATGATTCGGCCATAGGCCTGCCGCTGCAGGCAGGGGATGATCTCCTTGGCGCCCTTGCTATTTATGGCACAGATCCCAGCGATTTTGCCAAGCAGGAGGTGGATATCCTCCATAATCTGGCCGATAATATGACATACGGTATTATTGCCCTGCGCAACCGGAAGGCGAGGGAGGAGGCGGAGGGAGCCCTGCAGCAGCACAGCGCCAATCTTGAGCGGGAAGTCAAGGCCAGAACGAAGGAACTGGAAGAGAAAATAATCGACGCCGAAAAAGCCAACCGGGCCAAGTCCGATTTCCTGGCCAACATGTCCCATGAACTAAGGACGCCACTCAATGCCATTATTGGTTTCTCCGATGTCCTGAGCTCCGGGATATCGGGCTCCCTCAGTGAAAAACAAAATGAGTATCTGAACGATATTTCCGAAAGCGGCCACCACCTTTTGCGCCTGATCAATGACATCCTCGATCTGGCCAAGGTGGAGACCGGTAAGCAAACCCTGGAGATATCAACCTTTTTGCTTTCGGATGTCCTGAATAATGGCCTGACGATGCTGAAGGAAAAGACG
>JBFFNX010000188.1:0-6501 GCA_041562995.1 Desulfurivibrionaceae bacterium | reverse complement strand
AGAAGATCCACTTGATAAGGGACAGGAGTCCCTTTGGGATTTTTGACCTCTTTTTTGAGATCAATGACATCTTGCATGTTTATTTTAGTCTTCCATTTAATTTTTCCCGGCAGAACCACTGGTTCGTTGGGGATGTTGTTAATCCCCTTTTTCAAGGTCGCCAGGACAGCTACCTGTGTATCTTCTCGATACAAAATAATAGCATGATTATAATCTTTATTTTGGAAGAAACCGAGATTGCCATATTGCAGACGGGCCCCGGTCAAGAAAGCGACTCCGTCGGACCAGCATGGTCCTGTCCCGGAAATTGCCCTGAGCACACTTCTATCAATAATGCCATCAGGGAAAAGGACATCAAAGGCAATTTTACAGCAATTAGCAACATGGGTTATGCCTTCACAGTCATGACCATGCCATTTGATAATATCTTTAATGGTTACGGCATACGTACGATCATAATAGCGCCCTTGAGTTCCTTTGGTTGCCAGAATCTCAAAAACAGGGGCATATGGCATGGCAACCATGGGAGCATACCAGGTAGGTATGCGATCTGGCGGGGTTACCCCTGTTTCAATGAAAATATTGACTCCTTGTTCATAGGTAGGCCCTTGCCCCCAGGATGCTGAACAGCTCAACGTTAAAATTATTGCCAATACAGAAAAAATTTTCATGGCCATTCCTCCACTTCTGTTGATGAAAATCATAATAGCCGTGCATGTCCTCACGGCTTACCTTTTATTTGGCGGCAATAGCTTGCTGATATAGGGAGTATTATCCATTATTCTGCCCAAATTTATCGCCGTAATGCACGGGAAAATTGGTTTTCAGAAAATAAGGCAGAAATTGGCAACGGAATTGTTGGCAAGAAAAAGGGTAGAAATTGGGTCAGGGGAGCTTCCCCAAGCATCCAGACAACTCCACCTCCCAAACTATGATCTGAGCCACACAAAAATTTGACGCGAGCCATGAGCGCTCAGCTCGCGCTCATGGCTCGCAATCTGTGTAAAAGGGGCGGATGGGAGTAATGAAAAAAAACATAGGCAGGATGCGGGGTGAGGTTACTCAAGTTGTTAAGCGACAGCTTTTTCAAGGCCGATGCCAGGGCCGCTGCGTTAAAATGGTGGCCGGCAAAACGATCCGCCTCATACTCATTCTTGCGGGAGAAGCTGTTCATGCCGAGCCCCATAAGAGTGGAGAGCGGCGAGTAGAGCAGGGCAAAGCTGATCAGGGCCAGATGGAAGCTATGGATATCGGCACCCAAGGCCGCCGACAGCACCGGCTGGGCAATAAACAACGACAGAATATAGAGCATGATGCCGGTTTGACCGAGCGCCAGGATAATACCCTTCAGGGTGTGCTTCTTCTTATAATGGCCAATCTCATGGGCCAGCACCGCCACTAACTCATCCACCGTAAGGTCATTAATCAGGGTGTCATAGAGGACGATACGTTTCTTGGCACCCAGGCCCGAAAAATAGGCATTGGCCTTGGTGGAACGCCGCGAGCCGTCAATAACAAAGACATTATCAAGCTGAAAGCCGGCCTTGCGAGTGAATGCCTCGATTGCATCGCGCAACGCCCCCTGCCCCAGCGGGGTCTGCTTATTAAACAGCGGCACAATCAGGGTGGAGTAGAACATGGTCATCAAGATCATGAAGCCACTCATGAGCAGCCAGCTATAGATCCAAAAATTTTCCTGGGTCACCTGATAAAACCAGATCACCGCCGCCAGCAGGGGGCCGCCCAAGACGACGGTGAGGACCCAGGCCTTGAGTTTATCGGTAACAAAGGTGGCATAAGTGGTCTTGTTGAAGGCAAAGCGCTCCTCAAGGACAAAGGTGTGATAGAGGTCAAAGGGCAGAGAGAGAATTTCTGAGGCCACCATGAGCAGTCCAAAAAAAAGCAGGGAGACCAGCAGCTCCGTCTGCACCATGCCCCGGGCCACCTCGTCGATAAAGGCAAAGCCGCCCACCATGAGCAGGGCCAGGAGGATCACAACCTTCAAGCTGGCGCTGAGCAGATCAAACCGGCAGTTTGCCTTTTTATACTCCTGGGACTCTTGATACTTCTCCTCGCTATAGATGCCCTTCACCTCATCAGGGAGTTGGGTGGTGATATTCCGGCAGTTGAGAAAGCTGAGGGTTCTTTCCAGGAGGTAATCGGCGAGGACGATGGTGATGATGATGAAGAGGATGGTGGAGGGCATCATGGGTTTAGGGTCTCTTTAGGGGGAAGAAGGATGGAATGGGTTTACTGGCAATGCCAAAGGGCATTATGAATGGGCAGAAATAAGCAGGGGTTGGTTGATCTTGTGTGCATAGTTTCTTTCTTTGTCGACCGTCGTATGTCTTGTTCCTTTTTAGTTGTCTAAAAAGGAACACAGCCAGCGAAGTGGCCGAAAAGAACATCCCTAACGGCCCTGGCCTTCGGCACCACTCGCCCTCCCCCGTGCAAGGGGCATTGTGAAAACTCGCTGTGCTCAAACAGTTCCATGCGCCCAGCGGAAGTGCCCTGGGGCGCTTTTCCCTTTCCCGGCTCCCTGCACGCTCAGGGCTGAATAGGGAGAAAAGCCACGGCACTATCAAGCACAAAAAAACGTGGCCGCATTAACTCAGGCATTGTGACGCCGGAATTGCAATCACAGTGAATTATAAGTCGCCTCTACGCTTTCTTGACCATACTTTCTTTCCAGGCGCCGGACTATGAAGTGACCGCGGGCCATATCCTGAAAATGGTCTATGAATAAAGTATTAATTATGGCACCGCCCGCTGCTCCGATGATAGGGATTGATTGGGCTGCCATTTTCTCAGAGACGTGGATGCTAAAACGTTCTGAAATCTTTCTAATAAATTGAACAAGAGCGGGGGCACCAGCTTCAGAAAGTCCTCTTTCGGCAATATGTTCAGCAGCCAGGGAAAGAGATTTCGCTAAAATGGTGCGTATTGCATAATATCCAGACTCGGCAGCATCATCAGTTGTGCTCGGGCCACCTAAGGAAAACACTTCTATACAGGCCATCTTGGCACCCATATCGTTTACACTTTCACCTTCGGCCCTGGCAATATCAGAAATTGATCGTAGCATGATTGTTGTGGATATTGGCAGCTCAATTGCCAAGGCGGGCAAGCCAAAGAAACCGCCTACGCCGCCGCTTGCCGCCACAGCAACTTTATGCCAGATGTTTGATGTCTCCATGCCGGGAGAGTCTTTCATCGTTAACACTGCAGCATCAACAGCCTTAGACAATGCTTCATGGGTGATTTCAGTGACCTTGGCGCTCCAATTCTCAGGCAAGAGCTCAAAGCCTTTTTCGATGGGTACACCAAAAAGGTTGGTGATCTGAGCAGCAAGACCTGGGTTCTCAAGCAACACCTTGGCATTTCTTAAGTCATCTAAATCCGCATGTTGAAAGTTCATGGTATACCTTGGTAAATATCTAAAAAAAGCTGCAACGTACGTCGCAACACAAAAGGGGCCTGAATTTTTCCAATGCTGTAAGCGAAAATTGTTCTGTCTCCCGTTGGGAGACAAGGGCACCCCCTAACAGACTGGCCTTCAGCACCACTCGCCTTCCACCGTGCCAGGGTCATTGTGCAAACTCGCATAGTTGCTGCCCGTAGTGTGGGTACTCAGACATGCCCATGCGCCCAGCGGAAGTGCCCTTGGGGCGCTTTTCCCTTTCACGGCTCACAGCTCGAACAGGGCTGAATGGGGGAAAGAAAAAAGCCCCTCAATGGCGTTAGCTTAAAGCCGCGCGGTTTTTTTAAGTCGCTGCATTTGCATGGTCAAAATTTTTTCATAAATTTCAGTCAAGAAATTTCCCAAGGACACTATGCTTTAGCTTTATTTCATGAATAAGGTGATCATAATGGCGCATTCGCATTGCTGAACGGTAAATCAGGTAAGCACCAAAAACAATTAAAGCAAGATTGAGTACTCCCAGCGGAACAAGTAAATGTAAAACATGGAGGACATCATAATATTTTGAAGTAGCTATCAGGACACTCATAACCGACAGTGGCAATGCTAAAACAGCTATACCTGTCCGCATGATGGCTAGAGATGTGCGCTTTTCTGCTAAAACAAGTTGCACTTCATTGATTGCTATTGAATCAATTTTGCTTGTGTCGTCGGTCAAATCGTATCCCTTTTAAATAGGTAGCCATCGTAGAAGGCTAAATCATAATGAGCCAGCGAAGCCACAAAGTCAGCCAGAGGATTTATTGTAACCTGAATATTTGTATTCAACCAATAATCTGTTTTCCAATCATCCCAGCTACAAAACCCAAAACAGCACCCAGTGAAGGCGTCCAATGGCGGCGCATCTTAGCCTCGGGAGCGATGTCCTGAAAGATAAGATATAGAATACCTCCAGCGGCAAAGCTCATGATACCGGCGGTCAACTTCGCCTGATGCTGCAGGAAAAGGTAACCCAGGCATGCAGCAACCGGACCGAGGACACTGATCGCGAATAACGCCGTAAGAGCAGCACGAGGACTGGCCCCCGACCTTACTATTTCCCGGTAGGAATTGAATCCTTCCGGCAGGTTTTGAGCACCGATGAATGCGGCAAGCAGAATGCCCAAACGATGGTTGTGCCCAAACACTGCCCCCAGGGAAATGGCTTCCGGCACAAAATCCATCAGCATGGCAACAAATTGAGCCTTGGTCCCGCCTTGCTTACTAAGGTGAGCATCCAAAACACAAAATGCTAAGCCACCGAGCAAGAAAGTAACGGCGAGCGTAATTGGAGAAAGAAGTGATATCCCCTCCGGCGCCAAAGCAAAAGCAACTGCGGAGAGAAGAATCCCTCCACCGAACGCCACGATACCGTGAATCATTTGTTTTTTGCTTTCGGTTTCTGCCGTGCCCTCGGTCCGTGCAAAAATACCACCGAAAAAAGCGGTAAGCCCAGCCAGCCAGGAAATCAGGAGTATGAGTACTAACTGATTCATTTTTTCATGTCGATCCTGGCGCAAAGCTGAGACGTGCGCCTTGCTGAGGTTGATCAGTTCGGGTTGTAATGAGTTGACCGAAGCCGTTAAAACTGGCGTGCTTGACCGAATTGTTGGGCAATTTGCTTTTAATTTGATTAAAAATTTTCTTTGACCTTGTCGTTGTATTGTTGCAGGCTTTTGTTCATTATCTCTATCCAGTTTCCACCACTGGCTACTTGGTAATTCCCCTGAGATTTCACATATATTTCTTTTGTTTCTTCTTTATGGTTAGTGAAAGTGATTTTGGTCTCAATTTCTGAACTCAGGGTAATTGCCCAAAATCCTGGATTCATCCAAGACCAAAATTTTTCTATAGAAGTATCAACTATAATCGTATCCTCTTTTAAGTTTTCTTTTTTGGCAATGACCTCATAGCCCAATTCGTGGAATGATTTGGTTAAAGATTTTCTAATAATTGATTCTACGGTTTGATTTTCTTCTAAAAGAATATCTCCAAGAGCTTTTCCGTAAGCATTTCTCTTGCGGGCAATAGCTCTTTTTTTCAATTCATTGGAGGCATTTTCAGCTCCTCCAAAACCTAATGATGGAATATCTGGTGAACTTGGCTTTTGCTGGAAAGATCTATTATCTGTGACAGATTTTATAAATATTGTTTTCCCATTAGATTGTGTTGCCATACTCGATTCAGGTATTTGAAGGCTTACAATACCTCTATTCGTTGCGCAGCCACCTAATAATAGCGAAAGGATAGTAATTGTTAAGAACGTCTTGATAGCTGATCTCATTTTGACTGTCTCCTTTTGAGCTTTTGATGATGCCCAACGCAAAGCTAAGAAGCGCGCCTAGCTTAGGTTGAGTAAGTTCGGGTTGTATGTAAGATGGCCGAAGCCGATTTAGCAAAGCGCGAGTTTGCGCATCGTGTTTGAGCGTATTGTTGTGCCTAAAGTGTTATGGTTTAATACGGGGGCTGCCTGACAAGCAAACAGATTTGTTCATTTTATGAATAAAATCTTTGAGTGTCTTTTTGATAGCTTCTTCAGTCGCAGTAGCAATAACTGGTGGGGCATCAAAACATGACATACAAACACCTTCTGCCGAACCTTTTCCAGAAATAGTGATCCTTGACTCAAGGTTATTTTTTACATCGATAACTATTACATTTAATGATAAATCCACACTAGAAAAGGCATTAAGAACATAAACAGCGTTGTGAAATTTTATATATGGATAAAAGTTACCAAGATTAAAAATAAACTTATAGTCGACATATTCATGTTGACCAGTTTCAGGCCTTAAATCTATTGTTTTCATGAAGATCTCATTCAATATATTTTTTATTGAGTCTTCTATGGCTTTTCCAGGATATAAATCAAATATCTCATGCGTACAAAAAAAGTAACTTGATGGATATATATTCATTGACAACTCTTTTATGGAGTTATTTATTAAATATCCTGCATTGCATGTTGATATATTTTCTAATCCTACTTCCTCTTTAGTTATATTTATTGCTTCTGTGTTTACACGATGATGGCATCCAGT
>JBFFNX010000187.1:0-6548 GCA_041562995.1 Desulfurivibrionaceae bacterium | reverse complement strand
TGTCTTATCAGCAAAGCCTTTATGGGAAAGAACAGTGGTAATAGCCGCAGTCAAGGTGGTTTTACCATGATCAACGTGTCCAATGGTACCAATGTTTACATGGGGTTTGGTGCGTTCAAATTTCTTTCTAGCCATTGCTTTCTCCTCAGCCTGTGTGCAGTTCGATTTTATACTGACTGTATCAAGTACAGCGGATAGGTAAATAAAATGGAGCTCACGAACGGAATCGAACCGTTGACCTCATCCTTACCAAGGATGTGCTCTACCAACTGAGCTACGTGAGCTAACCACAATCAAAAAATTGGAGCGGGAAACGAGAATCGAACTCGCGACCCTCAGCTTGGAAGGCTGATGCTCTACCAATTGAGCTATTCCCGCCAAATTACTGTATCTATAAAATATAAAAACAAGGAATATCGAACATCAACCAGGATCCCGCAGGCCCGTCTATTCGCCATTCCTTGATCATATATCATTTGTGCAAATAAAAAATGGTGGAGGGGGAAGGATTCGAACCTTCGAAGGCGTTGCCGACAGATTTACAGTCTGTTCCCTTTAGCCACTCGGGAACCCCTCCTCATTGTACAACAACAACCCTGTCTTGATTGGCCAAACGCCAAACTAAGTCAGTATACAAAAAATACATTGCCGACCTTATCGCCCCTTACGCGTACGATTTAGCCAGGCACAGAGTGAGCCCTTATAGCATAAGAGCGGAAAATCATAAAGGTAAAAATTGGAGCTGGCGATGGGACTCGAACCCGCAACCTGCTGATTACAAATCAGCTGCTCTACCAATTGAGCTACGCCAGCAGAGGCGGAACAAATTAATCGCTCGTATGATAAAAAGCAACACCTTTTTTTTCGTACTAAGCGTCCTGAAACAAAAAAATTAAGGATGGAGAGAAAAAACTCCATCCTTAATTTTTAATTACGTGATGCAGCTTAGACTACTTCCTTCTTTACAAAAGAAGAGTTGCGATAACGCTCGAAGGCATAAGCAAAGGTGCGGTAGGCCAGATGGGCAAACTTTGTATAGGGCATGTACAAGAAGAGCATCATAACAGCAACAAGATGCAGATAGTACATAAAGTAAGCCAGGGGCGGAACACCAATCAGACGGCAAAGCTCAGCGCCCAGACCCGTAACGCCAACAGCCATGATCTCATAGATCAGGAACCAGTCATAATAGGAGCCCTTGGTGCCGTTTTTCTCCTCATCAGCGGCACGGTTACCCCAAAGGATACCAACACCGACGATAAGGGCAATGGCAGCAACATTGGCCAGGATTTTAACAGGGTTAATCAGGCTCATGGGGCCGTGCAGGCCCTCAACAAACAGGCCGACAACGTCCTGGGAAATGGCACTGTAACCGGTTACAAAGAGCAGACCAATGAAGGCCAACATGAGAGGCTTATGGCCACGCACGCGATCGGCATTGGTAGTACACTCACGAAAACGCTTATGGTCGATAATTTCTTTTACAGAAGGGACAAGGAATTCAACCACAAACTGCTTGACCGAAGGCCTGAACTCCGTAGAAACATTATACTGTTTTTCCATCGCCTTCCACAGGGTGCTCACGCCGCGGAACACTGAAAACACTGCGAGCCCGAAGGCCGGCAACATAATAGCATCGATAAATGCAACGTTCTTGGCAAGCCAAGGCCAATCCCAGTGCCCAAAGAAGTTACTGTAGCCTTTGACCACAAGATCTTCAGAGCTGGGCAGGTGCATACCACCGGAAATAAACCACATAGCGAGAACGATAATAGCTGGCAGACCAATGGTCATGGGCAACATCTTCGGGTCGCTTACCATCTTGGCAAGACCGCTGGGGAAGCCATAATGGGTGTACATATAAGCACGGATGGCACCAAGTACGTCACCGGGCTTGGCACCACGGGGACAATACGCTGTACAGTCGCCACATTGGTGACAAAGAAGAACGTCAGCATCTGCAACCAGCTTATCCTTGAGTCCCCACTGGGCCCAGACCATCTCTTTTCTGGGAAAGGGCTTTTCATCGGTGGACAGTGGACAGACTACGGAACAGGTGGCGCACTGGTAACATTTTTTCAGTGTATCGCCGCCGGCGTTCTTCATAAATTTGATGAAATCTAAATCAGGACTTACCCTCATTTTTTTCTCCTCTCTTGGTTCCCCGGCATCAACCGGAGCAACCGGTACCGAGTTCATCTAAAACAATTTGGTTGGTCATTGCCGAGAAGGCAATGACCAACCAAAAAGAGTGTTAACAATGGACTAGAAGCCTTTAAACGGATTCGGTCCGAGTTCGAGGATTTCTGCAACAAACTCTTCAATGATCTCGGGAACCTTGTTGTAGTCAGAAATTGCAACCTGACGGACACCACAACGCTCAGGCTCAAGGCCCAAGGTGCTCAAGGTGTCACCGATATTGGCCATACGCTTATCAGCGATTTCAGAACCCTTTACAAAATGGCACTGGTAATCGTCACCGTACTTACAGCCGAGGAGAAGTGCACCGTCCATACCCGCAGAGAGGGCATCACGGATCCAGGCCATATTAACGGAACCAAGACAGCGGACCGGAATAACACGGATCAGGTTATTGACTGAATGCTTGCGCATGGCAGCCATGTCCAAGGTTGGATAGGCATCATTCTCACAGGCAAAAACGATGATACGTAATCTGTCATCATCATCCTCAGGAACGTCGATGGCCTTAACCATGGAACCAATCAGATCAATGTTGTAATCCTTAAAGCCGATGATGCGCTCAGGACAGGCACCCATACAGGTACCACAGCGACGACAACGGGTTGGATTAGGCTTAGGTGTGCCTTTCTCATCATCATCCAAAGCACCAAACGGACATTCTTCCGTACAACGCTTGCACTGGGTACAGCGCTGCATGAAAAACTCAGGATAGGTGGCATCACCGGAACGGGGATGAACTGCAACGCCGCGGTCGGCACTCACCATGGCCTGAATGGCCTTGAGGGCAGCACCGGTGGCGTCATCAATGGTCTCATCCATGTTCATGGCCTTCCGAACTCCACCACAGGTGTAAACACCGGTACGGCGGGTCTCGTAGGGGAAGCAGATGAAATGCGAATCAGCATAGCCATCAAAAAGATCCAGGTCATTGAAGGCAGGACCCTGGCGGTAAGCCAGATTAATGGAATTCTCATGCTTGGTAGTGGGTACCATACCGGCAGCCAAAACAACAAGATCAACATCAAGCTCCAGGTCTTCGCCCAAAAGGGTGTCCTTGGCCATGACAGTACCACCTTCAACACCGGTGACAGTGGCCTTGGTCAGGAAGATACCATCGTCCTGCTGTACACCCTTATAGAACATCTCCATATGACCAGGGGTACGCATGTGCTGATAGAGGATGTAGGCCTTGGCATCGGCATTATTTTCACGGACATACTTGGCCTGCTTCAGGGCAACCATGGAGGTTACTGAGTTGGCATAGGGAAAGTCCATGTCATTCTCTTCAGCACCGGGGCTCATGACAAAGGCCACGGAGTTGAGACCAGCAAGCTTGCCTTCCTTAGCCATTTTCTCAAACTGGGCGTTGGTAACCACCTTATCGTTGGTACCATGACCGAGATGGGTATACTCAGAGACATCAGCAGGAACCCAGCCAGTGGCTAGGATGACAGCGCCAAACTTAACGGCATCTGGATTTTCAGCAGTGTATTTCTTGAGTCCGGTATTAGGATCTTCCATGGTACCCTTGTCGATGGCATCTTGCTCATCAACACCAACCTTGGCAGGGGCATCCCACTCGCTCTTGGTGCCAGCAGGCTTCAGGGTTACAGAAAAATCGCCAGGGGCACCACCAATACGGGCTACTTCAGCACCGGTCTTGATGGTGATATTGGCATTACCCTCAACCTCGGCGACCAAAGCAGCGATGGTGGGCTCTTCCAGTTCGGCATAAGGTGCCTTGGTGGGGAACTGCTTGGCCCATCCCAAAGCCTTACCACCAACCTGGTCAGCCTTCTCAATAAGAGTTACCTTATAACCAGCCTTGGCAGCCTCATTGGCGGCCGTAAGACCGGCGACACCACCACCCATAACCAGGATTTCCCTGTTCATGGTCTCAAGCTGAAATGGCTCAGGCAGCTCGGTTTTTTTGGCTTGGGCACACGCCATACGAACGTTATCAGCAGCCTGCTCCGTTGTGAACTCCTTAACGGTGGCGGCATCGCGCGCATCAGAAGGCTTCTCAGCACCCCAGGCAGCACCTTCACGGATGTTGCCCCGGACGGTGATTTTATCAGCGCCGAAATTAAACTCTTCCTGCATAACACGGGGAGAGCAAGCACAAACAACAGCGGTATTTACACCGCCGTCGATATCACTTTGGATAAAAGAACGGCCAGAGGCGGAACAGAGGGCCTCATGAGTCTTGGCCTCAAATCCGAGCTCTTTTGCCGCAGCCACCAGTGCGTCCATATCAACGGCGTCACCGATGCCACAACCTGAACATATATAGGTACCAAATACTTTTGACATTGATCTTCCTCCTAGCGTCCAGCCTGAATGGCTTTCATTGCGGCCGCAGTAGAACTCTGGGCGCTGGTTACAACGTCAGCTGCTTTTTTGGCGCAGCCACATGAAATCATTCCGGCTTCCGGGTTGCTGACAATAAAACCAGAGGCGTCCACATCAAGACCAAGCTGAGCAGCCTGGGCCTTGGCAGCAGGCTCCATACCGGTTGCCAGTACACAGAGATCAACCTTCTGGCTAATCTTGTTACCAGTCACAGCATTCTCGGCAATCATGGTTACACTGCCATCATCTTCAGCAACGATGTCTGCCACCTTGCCCTTAATGAAATGCACATTGGCATCAGCCATGATTTTCTCACGGAACTTCTCATATTTACCAGGGGTACGAAGATCAATGTAGAAAACATAGATGGGCGCTTCCGGGTAACGTTCACGGATATAAGTAATCTGCTTCATGGTGGCCATACAGCAGATATAGGAACAATACTCTAGATGATTCTCGTCACGGGAACCGGCACACTGGACAAAACCAAAGCTCTCAGGCTCCTTATTATCACCAGGACGCAGAATCTGACCTAAAGTGGGGCCATTGGGTGCAGCAAGACGCTCCATCTGCATATTAGAAATAATAGCACTTGAAGAGGTTGGTTTCAGATTCTCAAGTTTCTCAACATCATAGGGGTTCCAACCAGTAGCCCATATAATGGAGTCAACATTTAAAGAAAACTCTTCTGCTGCCATCTCAGTATCAATGGCATTGTACTTACAGGCACCTTTAATGGCCTCGAGGGTCTCGGCGCTGCAGGCATCTTTGTCAAGAACGTACTTAGCCGGGAAAGCCATATCATGGGGACGATAAATGGCCTTTGACTTATCCATGCCAAAGTTGAAGTCATTATCTCGCTCGTCACTGCAGGCCTCGGCACAATCACCGCAGCAGGTACAGTTATTATTAACATAACGTGGAGCCGTCACACAGGTAACCTCGAAGTTACCAGCTGAGCCAGATACGCTCTTGACGCTCGTCATGTTGTACATGCGAATATTCCGATTTGCCTTAATTCTCTTGAAATTAATCTCAAGACCGCAGGTCGGGGGGCAAAGCTTGGGAAAGTACTGATTGAGCTGGGCAACACGGCCACCCATAAATGCATTCTTCTCAACCAGAAAGACATTCTTTCCTACCTCTGCGGCTTCCAGGGCTGCAGTGAGACCGCTGATGCCTCCACCAACGACCAGCACTGATCCAGAACTCTGATCTGTCATGCCACTCCTCCATTCAGGAAAAAAAATATTAATAAAACCCTATCCTTTCCCACGCAAAAATCCGCGGCTACACCTCTCATAGTAGCTGACGAAAGCACTTGATTGCTGTGAGAATTCCAGGAAATAAACAATTTAGCTGTACCCATTTACCAGAAACTGAATGGCAAATCAATAAGAAAGAAACGCATTATGGGATGTGACCCACATCGCCTTAAATCACATACTTTCAAGACGTTGATTATCGCTGTCCAGGGATTTTCATGAACATAAAATTCAACAATAAACAGTTCAATACCGTCAGGGGAAATGCAAAAAAAATCCCCGGCTACCTTGCGGTGACCGGGGATTCACTAGGCAACTAAAAGATAATCGCCTATACGATGTTGATTAGATCCAAGGTTCGGTCTCAACAACGTTGATACACTCAACCTTCTCACACAACCATTCCTGGGTCTTAGGATTGAATGTGGAGTTAACGAAACATTTCCAGTTTTCGTCATCAACGGTTGGGAAATCTGAGCGGTAGTAGAATCCGGGGTAACGAGATTCCTTACGGAACTCGATGTGACGGATATGGGTCTCTACACACCAGATACGATGGTAGTTCTCCCAACAACGGAGAAGCTCATGGAGATCGCCAGCAGCCATCTTCGCAGCATCTTCACGGAGAAGGCGAAGAAGATCAAGGCAGATATTGAGGAGCTTACCAGAGGTCATGTAGTATGTAGCTACACCACCACCGTACTCATCAGTAGCCTTCATCAGGCGCAT
>JBFFNX010000186.1:0-6573 GCA_041562995.1 Desulfurivibrionaceae bacterium | reverse complement strand
GAGGTCGATTTTTTCAGCATCGGTACCAATGATCTCATTCAGTATGCCATGGCGGTTGACCGGGTTAACGAGCAGGTGGCCCATATGTACAACCCCCTTCATCCTGCCATCCTGAGGATGATTGCCCAGGTGGTTGAAGCGGGTCATAACGCCGGGATTGAGGTTGGCCTGTGTGGGGAAATGGCCGGTGACATGAGCACGCTGCCGGTTTTGCTCGGTCTGGGCCTTGATTCCCTTAGTATGCATCCCCTGGCCATCCCCTATGTGAAAAAAATGGTGAGAAAGACCGTTTCGGATCAGGCCGAGGGTCTGGTAACGGATCTTTTGGCTTGCCCTTCTGCCATAGCTTTACGGACAAGGCTCAAGGAGCATCTCCAGAAATATTATCCGGAAGAAGGGCAGCGCCAGCCTTGGCTGCCAGAGGGGGATGAGGCATGATCAATTCTGAGCTGGCATTTATTAGAGGTGTCGCCTCCCTGGCCGCGGGCCAGACGTCCGGCCTGATCAAGGGCATTGGCGATGATTGCGCCGTTCTTGAGAAAACGGATGATGAGGTTCTGCTGGTCACCACCGACACCCTGGTCTCGGGTGTCCATTTCAATTTGCAATGGCACCCTCCCCATCTCCTTGGTCGCAAGGCCGCAGCCGTTAATTTAAGCGACATTGCCGCCATGGGGGGCGTGCCTCGCTATGCCCTGCTTTCTGCAGCATTGAGCACGGAACTGGCAGAGGATGGCCTGCAGCACTTCATGAATGGCTTTATTGAAATTCTCAAAGAGCACAAGGTGGCCCTTATAGGCGGCGATACCGTGACCGCACCCTGCCCAACCTTTAGCATTACCCTGATGGGCGAGATGGCCAAGGATGAGGTGTGTTATCGGGCCGCGGCCCAGGAGGGTGATGAGGTATGGGTCAGCGGTTTTCTAGGGGAAGCGGCCGCCGGTCTGGCCCTCTGTGAAACGAGAGGCGATGGGGCGGAACAGTTTGCCTCCTTGGTCCAGGCCCATCTCAACCCGCAACCACGCATTGCCCTGGGCCGTTTCCTGGCCGCCTCCGGTCATGTCCATGCCATGATGGATCTCTCCGATGGTCTGGCCACTGATCTGGCCCATATCTGTACGGCAAGCGCTCTTGCTGCCCAGGTTGATGGTCAGCAGCTGCCTCTTTCTGCTACACTGAAAAAGGCGGCTGACTTTCTCGGTGTTGATGCCCGCCACTGGGCGGTGAGCGGCGGCGAAGATTACGAGCTCCTCTACACGGTGTCTCCCGGCGATGGCGAGGCCTTGGCCCGGCAGGTAAAGGCCAAGCTCGGGGTACAGGTGAGTCGCGTTGGCCAGATGGTCCTCGGTGAGGGCGTATTTCTGGTGGAGGAGGGCGACAAGCGCCAGATTGCTTACCAGGGCTATGAGCATCGCCTCTAGACTGGTCCGCCGTTATCGCCTGGGCTTGGCGGCTATGTACGATGACGATAAAGACAACAAACAAACTTGATATTTTCAAGGCAAGGAGTCTCCCTTTATGGCACTTCATGAAAAATTAGCACGTTTTTATCAGGATAATCTGCCCGGTGCGGTGCTTGAAGGCACCATGCTCAAGGCCCCATGCCCTTTTTGCCAGAGCCGGGGGCGTAAAGAGGCAGGCACTCTGGTGGTCTTTTTGAATGGCGACGGTTTTTTCGCCGGTTATTTCCGCTGTCTGAGCCGCTGCGTGCCCGGCGGCTTTGCCCCCCATTTTGCTAGATTACGCATGCTTGATGCCGATGTAGTGCCCGACCATGATCCTAGTCAGCAGCCCTATGTTCATGAGGTTGATTGGCCCCTGAAAAATATTAACCAGGATGTCCTCAAGTTTCAAAACAGCATGACCAGCACGGTGCGGCAAGGCTTTGCCCAGGCCGGGATTGGAGCCGGTGTTCTTCAGGAACTGCGGGTCGGCTTCAACGGCCGCTATATCGTCTATCCCTATTTTCAGGAAAACGGCTGCAGCTACGCCGCCCATTGTCTGGCCCCCCAAGGCAGCGGCGAGGAGTTCTGGTTTGGGGATGAAAACTTTGCCGCCGAGGAGTTTCGCCTCTTTAATCTGGCCGATATTACTTATTGCCAGGATGGTGCCCTTTTTGTGGTGGAGGGCGAGGAGAATCTCCTCTGTCTGCGTGAACATGGCTACCCAGGCGTTGCCGTGCCCAAGGCCGGTGATCTCGCCGCTGTTGATGCCAGCCGTTTTGATGCCATAAAGACCGTGTTTCTGGTGGTGAACCACAGCCCGGAATCAGAGGCGGCAGCCCATCATTTTGCGGCGCGACTGGGATTCAAGGCCCGTCTTTTCCGGTGGCCGACCCATGCCAAGCGCGATTTTAATCTGGCCCAGCTGGCCCGGCAGGAAGGGGAGAATTTTAAGACTGAGCTCCAGAAAATGGTGGGTGCGGCCCGGGCCTTTTCGCCCTTTAACACCCCCCAACGGGAGTATAATCTTTTTGTCGAGAATCTTGAGCGCAGCCAGAGTGTGAGCTACCAGGCCTTAAAGACCGGCATGACCTGCCTGGACGAGGCCTTGGGCGGTATCCACGGCATTAATATCATCGGTGGCGCTCCCAAGGCGGGCAAGAGCTGTCTTGCCATCCAGCTTGGCAGTCAGATGGCTGCAAGCCAGGTGCCGGTGATCTATTATGATTTTGAAAATGGCCGCCAGAAGATCTATCAGCGGACCATGTCCCGCCTGAGCCGGTTGGCGGTTGGTCGGTTTAATGAGGAGCTGGAGGGTGACGACAAAGAACGATTCAACAAGGCCCAGGAAGAGCTGCGAACCATGATGTCCTGTTTCCGGGTGGTCAACGACCGCAAGCTCAGTCCGGACATCATGCGTCGCCATGTTGATTTTCTGCGCCAAGAAACCCACCGGGATGACGCCGTGATCGTTATCGACTCCCTCCATAAACTGCCCTTCAAGGATTTCTCCGAACGCCGCACCGGTATTGATGCCTGGCTGCGGGAGATGGAGTCCATCCGGGATGAATACCATGTCTCCTTTCTGGTCATCTCCGAGCTCAACCGCCAGGAGGGCGGCCGTTATGACGGCGTCCCTCATATGGGGCTGTTCAAGGGCTCCGGCGATATTGAGTACACCGCTGATAATGCCATGGTCTTTCTACCTGATTGGGATCCGGTGGACAGCCGCACCGACAATAGGGTCAACTCCCTGTGGCTCGTGGCCAGCCGCGAAAATTCACCGGGGTTGGTGGCGCGCTATCATCTTGATTATCCCTTTTGGGGCTTCAGGGAACTTGCGGTGGAGTAAGGTTGTCTCCTTGTCACGAAATCCACTGAAGAAATAAAAAAAGAAGGCGTTTTCCACGCCTTCCCTGGTTTCCGTGGCAAAAAAAGATTCAGCACGGATTACCGTGGGAAGTTATGTTAGCAGTAGTTATTTTCGAGGTTCAGAGGTCTTACGGTAATCCGTGATGAACCCCCAAAAATGGCTTGGAGTTCCCCCTGGTTCCCTTTATCCATCAAACATGAGCCTCTTCCAAATCAACAGCCCATATGCCCCAGCCGGCGACCAGCCCCAGGCCATTGCTGCCCTTACACAAGGGGTACTGGCCGGGGTGCGGGATCAAGTCCTGCTCGGGGTTACCGGTTCCGGTAAGACCTACACCATGGCCAAGGTCATTGCGGCTACCGATCGTCCGGCCCTGGTTATGGCCCATAACAAGACCCTGGCCGCCCAGCTCTTTGCCGAATTCAAGGAACTCTTCCCCCATAATGCCGTGGAGTATTTTGTCAGTTATTACGATTATTATCAGCCGGAGGCCTATATCCCCCAGTCTGACACCTATATTGATAAGGACTCAGCCATTAATGACGCCATCGACAAGATGCGCCATTCAGCCACCCGCTCGCTGCTTACCCGGCGCGATGTTATTATCGTCGCCTCGGTATCCTGCATCTATGGCCTGGGCTCACCGGACGAGTACAAGAACATGCACCTCTTCCTCAAGAAAGATGAAGAGTCGCCCATGGATGAGGTGCAGCGTCGCCTGGTCCATATGCAATATGAGCGGAACGACATCTCCTTTCACCGCGGCACCTTCCGCGTCCGCGGTGATGTGATCGAAATTTTTCCGGCCTACGAGGAGGAATTCGGGGTGCGGGTCGAGTTTTTTGGCGATATCGTCGATGCCATCACCCTGGTTGATCCGTTGCGCGGCGTGGTTATTGATGAGCTCGAGGAAATCAAGGTGTTTCCCTCCAGCCATTTTGTCACCTCCAAGGAAATCATCAACCGCGCCATGTTTACCATCAAGGCTGAACTCAAGGAGCGGTTGGATTTTTTTCAGCAGGAAAACAGGTTGGTTGAGGCCCAGCGCTTAGAGCAGCGTACCCTTTTTGACCTGGAGATGATCAGCGAACTTGGCTATTGCAACGGTATTGAGAATTACAGCCGTCATTTCACCGGCCGGAAACCCGGTGAGCCGCCGCCAACCCTGCTCGATTATTTTCCCGAAGATTTTCTGCTCTTTGTTGACGAGTCCCACATGTCCCTGCCCCAGATCGGCGGCATGTACAAGGGTGACCGCTCACGAAAAACAACGCTCAGCGAATTTGGATTTCGCCTGCCATCGGCCCTTGATAATCGGCCGCTGAAATTCGAGGAATTTGACAGCCGCATTAATCAGGCCATTTACGTCTCTGCCACCCCGGGCAATTTTGAGATCGAACGGGCTGCAGGTCATATTGTTGAGCAGATCATCAGACCCACCGGCCTGCTCGATCCGGAGATCGAGGTCCGGCCTGCCAAGAATCAGGTGGATGATCTCCTTGCTGAGATTCGCAGCCGCGAAAAGACCAAGGAGGCGGTGCTGGTCACCACCCTGACCAAACGCATGTCAGAGGATCTCACCGATTATTATGAAAATCTGGGGGTG
The DNA here is from genome assembly GCA_041562995.1 of Desulfurivibrionaceae bacterium. Taxonomy (GTDB): domain Bacteria; phylum Desulfobacterota; class Desulfobulbia; order Desulfobulbales; family SURF-16; genus BM506. The sequence goes on along the minus strand of JBFFNX010000186.1, from coordinate 1,652 downwards.
GCGGTGCGCTATCTTCATTCGGACATCAAGACCCTGGAGCGCATCCAGCTGGTTCGGGAGTTGCGCCAGGGTGAGTTTCAGGTGCTGGTGGGCATCAATCTCCTGCGCGAAGGCCTTGATCTGCCGGAGGTCACCCTGGTGGCGGTGCTGGATGCCGATAAGGAAGGATTCCTGCGTTCGTCGCGCTCCCTGGTTCAGACCTGCGGCCGGGCCGCCCGCAATGCCCACGGCAAGGTCATCCTCTATGGGGATGAAATTACCGGCTCCATGCGGTATACCATTGATGAGACCAACCGTAGGCGCGCCATCCAGGAGGCCCATAACATCAAGCATGGCATTACCCCAACCACGATATCTTCCGCCATCAAGGACGTTATGGGTACGGTGTATGAAATGGTGCCAGCTCCCCTTGCCCAGGCCGCAGAACAAGAGGTGGTTTATCGCTCGGTAGCCCAGGTGCATAAGGCCATCATTGCCAAGGAAAAGGAGATGGAGGCTGCAGCCAAGCTCCTGGCCTTTGAACAGGCCGCTACCTTGCGTGACGAGATCAAGATGCTCAAAGAGATGGAGCTTGCATGGCTGTAAAAAAAGAGTGGAAACATAAATTACTGCTGGCCTTGGCCCCGTTCATCTATAAAATAGTGATTGGCTTTCTGTTTGCCAGTTGTCGAAAAGAGACGCGGGGCAAAGAAATCTGGCAGAAGATGGTGGATTCGGGCCAGCCCTTCATCATCACCTTCTGGCATTATAATGTCCTCTATGCCTCCCTGGCCGGTGGCAGGCTGCCCATGGTGGCCATGGTCAGCCCCAGCAAGGATGGTGAGTTTATTGCCCGCATCATGGAGTCAAAGGGCCTCGCCACGGTCCGGGGCTCGCGGAGCAAGGGTGGTGTCGGCGCCATTAAGGGCCTTTTAAAGGCCGTGCGCCAGGGCTTGAGCCCGGTAATTATAGCCGATGGCTCCCAGGGGCCGGCCAAGGTGGTCCAGGGTGGCTCCCTTGTTATCGCCAGTCGGGCCGGCATTCCCATCCTGCCGATGAGCTGGTCCTTTAGTCGTTATAAGCTCTTTCGCAGCTGGGACAAGACCTTGCTGCCCATGCCCTTTGCCAAGATGGTGTGGGTGATCGGCGAGCCGGTAACGGTGCCTGCCAAGCTCGACAGTGACGGGGTGGAGGAGTATCGCCTCCTGCTGGAGGAGAGACTGATGGCGACGTATAAAGCAGCCTGGGGAGAGTTTTCCCGTAAGGGCCATGATGAAAAACTGTGAGGAGGAAGTGGAATGCGTAAAATACAACTGATACTTGGCCTGGTGGCCTTGCTCATCCATCTGCTCAGCCGCGGCGGCATGGCGGTTATTTTGCTCGGCATCATCATCGGCGCCCTCTTGATGCCGGCGCTGGCGGCGTAATACTGAACAAAGCCAAGAGCGGACTTCGACCCCTTTGGCACTCGTGTTTTCTAGGGGCGAGACCTCTCTTCTCGCCACAGCTCGCTCTATTGCGATGGGTCCTGTTCGGGCAGGGCTGGTAAAGAGATCTGAAGAATAGCAATGGAGTAGCACCAACGTATCTTGTAATGGTGGGGATGGTGTTTTGGTAAAAAGGAGAACTTTTGAGTTCTCTGGTTGGGAGCTGGAAAGATTTATTGACTGCAG
>JBFFNX010000185.1:0-6646 GCA_041562995.1 Desulfurivibrionaceae bacterium | reverse complement strand
GGTCACCAGGTTGGTGGCGCCAGGCCCCAGGGTGCCCAGGCAGACGCCGGGCCGGCCCGTGAGGCGCCCGTAAGCATCGGCAATAAAGGCCGCGCCCTGCTCGTGGCGACAGACCACAAACTGGATGGGCGAGTCCTCCAGGGCGATCATAAAATGGGCATTTTCCTCACCCGGCACCCCGAAGATATATTCCACCCCTTCGTTTTCCAGACATTTGACAAAGAGCTCGGCAGCATTCATGTGTTCTCGTTAGGCTGATTTTGGTGATCCTATTATAACTAACCGTTTGGAATTGCTATTATACATCATGGCGCCAGAAAAAAATATATTCCCTGCGCAACGGCTAAAAAATGATACGGCACAGCTTACGCGTCTGGGATGGGTTTTATGCGCCGCTATGCAGTGCATTGCTGTTTCTGTTGATTTATTTGTGAAACGATTCTTGCTGTGGCGCAATCAACAGTTGCCGCGCCCTGCTTCTAGCCTTGTAATGTAGAAGCAGGGCGGGAAACATCCTAGCGGATGTTGTTATTGACGGCAGAGGGCGCAGCTGTTAGCAGCCCTGCTCCAGCTCTCTTTTCTGTTTGGTTGTTTTTGTCTTCAGTATAACCTGATCTCCAACCTTCAGTTCATTGGCCAACTTGTCACAGTCCATGATCACCGTGTTTTCTTTCGAGGTCAGGATCTTGCATTGGATACCGCTGGCGGCATGGCTTGCCAGGGCCAGGCCGAGAACAAAGGTTGTTGCCATTACCGCACTTATGATTTTTTTCATGACGTCATTCCTCGTTTTGAAGATGTAACTGGCCAGTTTTTGTTGACCAGTATGTGGTCACCTCAGCGACTAAGCATGACAAGGTGACAGCCTCGTGCTTCTGTCTTCAAGATAGGACGTGGACAGAAAGATGATAGAGGACATCGACTGGTATGGGGGTGGTGTCGAGCTGGTATCTGCCCGGTATCGGGTAGGGATGGTTGCTAGGGCGCAGGAAACGAGAAGGGGCTGGAGAGCTGCTTAACAGCCCTCAATGGCCTTTTTCTTGTTTTGCAGGATCATGAAACCCTCGGCAATGGCTTGGGCGCTCTGGTCCTGGAAGATGATTTTGCCGTGGATTTCCCCTTTTTTGCGGATGGGGTTGTCAAGCTCCATGGACATCGTAATCCTACCGGTTTGGACACCGGTGAGCAGCCACTTGGCTGTGCCGGTGCTTGGGTCGTGGCTGCTGAATGCGGGTGAGGAATCCTTGATCATCGTGCCTGGTGGGATGGATTGGATGACAATAACAGCTGCCGGCGGTGGCGAAGGGATAGATATCTGCCAGCTGATTTTAGTGCCGCGCGGTTGACGGTAGCGGGCCTTGATTTCCGGGCTGCCTGCCAAACTTGTCTGGCAGGGCAGGGCAAGCATAATGAGGAGGAGTAAGACGATGGTGCGGGGGGGGAGGATGCCGGTAGTATTCATCTTATTATTCTCCATAACGTTACGGAAGCACGATAAAGTTAGCCGTGTCAGTGTCCCAGCGATAGCCCTTGCCGGCCCATATCTTGCTGATTTCTTCGATATTGACACCCAGATCCTGGAGGATCTCGAAGGAATTGTAGATAGTGAGGATTTCACCGTCATCAATGCGTTGGTCCTGGTTGGTGTCGGCCCAGTGGGAATTGGTGATGGTAATGGCGTTGTTGCCATTGATTTCCTGACGGTAGGTGCCCTGACTTTGAACCATGACCTCGCCCTGGAAGGTGAGGTGCTCGCCCTCGGCCAGGTCTGGCGCGGTCTGGGCCAGATAGGCAAAGTAGAGGGGATCCTCATCCTCAGAGCTGCTTAGCCACTTGATAATTTTGTTTTGGTGCTGGGGAGGGCTGAGGGTAGGTACGCCCCGCAGGGCCTGGCAGCCTTTGGGTAGAAATTCCTTAAGGATGAAAGACACTGGCAGGTCTGTGTTTGTCTGGACCTTTATCAGCACCGGGAAAGGCTGGTTTGGCGAGGCATGCAGGGGCAGCATGCGACTGGCAGTGAGCTGGATGACAGTGTCTTTTGGGGCGGAGAACTGGAAGTAGGTTAGGATGAGAAGCAGGGCTACAGGGATAAGGGGCCACCACGGTTTCAGTTTCTGGGATGCTGGTCGGGAGCCAGCCTCTGGCTCGTTTTCGCATGGCGTGCTCTCGGTAGCGGTGCTGTCCTCAATCGCGGCGAGGCTGATCTCCAGCACTTCCGCCAGCTTCTCGGCATTCTCCAGTTTGATATTGGGAGAACGGCCATTTTCCCAGCGGGAGATGGTGTCCACCGTCACCCCGAGGCAGGTGGCAACGTAAAGCTGGGTGAGTTTCTTTGTCTCCCTGATCAATTTTATTTTGCTGCCATCGATGGCAAGGCAAGAGGTGGGAGAAGGGCTGAACGCTTTGCTATCATTCATGATTTTATTGATCATCGAAAACAGGCGGCTTGGCAAGAAAAAAGTTGTGCCGGAAATTATGGCAGCGCTCCTGCTTTGCCGGACTGAATGAATATGGTAAGTGAGGAGTTTGTCCTTCCGATTATGCTTTTAAGGTGTAGATGAGTCAACCCAACCAACAAGATGTTGCCGAGTATCTGGCCGCCCTCAAGGGTTCCAAGCGTTTCGGGCCCCAGGTGGTGCACCACGAGTTTTTGGCCGGCCAGGAGGCTGACTACGGCGAACTGGCGCGGCGCCTTCCTGATGTGCTTTACGATATCATGGCCCAAGAAGGGGCGGCGAGGCTTTACAGTCATCAGGCGCGGGCCATGGACCTCATCCGCCAGGGCGAGGATGTCCTGGTGGCCACGCCCACGGCCAGTGGCAAGAGCCTGATCTATACGATGCCGGTGCTGGAAAAGATTATGGCTGAGCCGGCCAGTCGGGCCCTCTATCTCTTCCCCCTGAAGGCCTTGGCCCAGGACCAGCTCCGGCGCCTGGAGGAGATGGCCCCGCAGCTTCCGGACGATAAAAGTTTTACGGCGGCGGTCTGCGATGGCGATACCTCCAGCTATCGGCGCAAGAAGCTGCGTGAAAACCCGGCCAATATCATCATCTCCAACCCGGAGATGCTCCATCTTTCCTTTTTGGGCTACCATGAAAAATGGGCCGAATTTTTCAGCAATCTGACCTATGTGGTCATTGACGAGGTCCACTCCTATCGCGGCGTTTTCGGCTCCCACATGGCCTGGGTGCTGCGGCGCCTGCTGCGCATTTGCGCCCTGTATGGTAGCAGTCCTCAATTCCTGCTTTTTTCGGCCACCGTCGGCAATCCACAAGAACTGGGTCAGGGTCTCATCGGCCGCAGTCCCCAGGTGATCACCGACAGCGGTGCCCCGCAAGCCCCCCGTCATTTTGTCTTTTTTGATCCCTGGGACGGCGCAGCCTGGGCCGCCAGTCAAATGCTGGAAGCGGCCTTAAAGCGCGGTCTGCGAACCATTGTCTATACCCAGTCGCGCAAGATTACCGAACTGGTGGCCCTGTGGACAGCGGAGCGCTTGGGGGACCTGAAAAACAAACTCACTGCTTATCGGGCTGGGTTTCTGCCCGAAGAGCGCCGCGACATCGAACACAAGCTGGCAAGCGGCGAACTCTATGGGGTGGTGACCACCTCGGCCCTGGAATTGGGAATTGATATCGGCTCGTTAGACATCTGCATCATGGTGGGCTATCCCGGCTCCATCATGTCCACCTGGCAGCGCGGTGGCCGGGTGGGGCGCCGGCAGCAGGAGAGCCTGATCATCATGGTGGGCCAGGAGGACGCCCTTGACCAGTATTTTCTCAAGAATCCCCAGGAGTTTTTTCGGCGGCAGGTGGAGGCGGCCGTCCTTAATCCCGATAATGAGGAGATTTCTGCCCGCCACTTGATCTGCGCGGCAGCCGAGTCGCCCCTTGCTGGCGATGAACCCTTGTTGGCCATTCCTGCCGTAAAAAAAGCTGTTGGCGATCTTTGTGGCCGCGGTCAGCTCCTGCAGGCCAAAACAGGCAACCGTTATTTTACGGCCCGCAAATATCCCCACCGCCAGGTGGATCTGCGGGGCAGCGGCCAGCCCTTTGTGATCAGGAAGCTCAGCGATAACGAACGTCTCGGCGATATTGATTCGGGGCGCTGCTTCAAGGAATGTCATCCCGGCGCCCTCTATCTCCATCACGGCGAGACCTGGGAGGTGGTGGAGCTTGATCTGGACGGCGGCCAGGTCCTGGTGCGGCGCAAGGAGGCCAATTACTTCACCCGGGCCATGGCCACCAAGGAGACCGAGATTCTTGAGGTCTTTTCTGAAGTCACGGTGCGCAATATCAAGGCCTGCTTCGGGCGGCTCAAGGTTACCGACCAGGTTACCGGTTTTCAGCGCAAACTCATCCGCGGCCAAAAGACGTTCAGTACTGAAAGTCTGGAACTGCCGCCCCAGGTCTTTGAGACCCATGGCCTCTGGTTTGAGATCCCCGCTGGTCTTGAGGCCCGCATGCAGGCGGATAAGGCCCATTTTATGGGCGGCATCCATGCCGTGGAACATGCCGCCATCGGCGTCTTCCCCCTCACCGTGCTCTGCGACCGCAACGATATCGGCGGCATCTCCTATCCCTTTCACCCGCAACTGCAATGTTCGACCATCTTCATCTATGACGGCTACCCCGGCGGCATCGGTCTGTGCCGGGAGGCGTTTAGCCGCATTGACGAGTTGCTCCTTGCCGCCCACGCCGCCATTGTTTCCTGTCCCTGCGAGACGGGCTGCCCCTCCTGTGTCCATTCGCCCAAATGCGGCTCCGGCAACAGGCCCATTGACAAGGAGGCGGCCCGTATTGTTCTTGAGGAACTGCTGGCGGGTGATGGGGAGCGCCGGGAGATCCGCCAAGAGGAGAGCAGGCCGGCTGCCATTGAGGAGACACGCTCGGACGCTGTTCCTCCTGCTGGCCTGCCCCGCAAATGGGCGGTGTTTGATGTGGAGACCCAGCGCTCGGCCGCTGAGGTCGGCGGTTGGCACCGGGCTGAGCAGATGGGGGTGTCGGTGGCCGTGGTCTATGACGGTGAGCTTGATGATTTTCTGGTCTTTCGGGAAGGGGAGATGGTGGAGCTTCTTGATTATCTCTGTGGACGTGACCTGGTGGTGGGCTTTAACAATAAACGCTTTGATAATATGGTGTTATCCGCCTATGGCGATGCCAAGCTCCATCTCCTGCCCACCATCGATCTTCTGGAGGAGGTCAAAAGCCGGCTGGGCTATCGTCTCAGCCTCGACCGCTTGGCAACAGAGACCCTGGGCGTTCAGAAGAGCGCTGACGGTCTCCAGGCCCTTAAATGGTATCAGGAGGGCAGGATTGACAAGATTATTACCTATTGCCGCCAGGATGTTGAGATCACTCGAGATCTCTTTCTCTATGCTCTGGAGAACAAGTATCTTCTCTTTCAAAATAAGGCCGGCCACACGGTGCGCTGTCCTCTTGCCTTGACCATCCCCGGCTCTGGACCATGGGTTTTGAAAAATGACAATGTTTTAACTGTTTGATTTTAATTAAGAATATTCTACAATGTTTTTTCTGATTACCACTTGGTTTCAGTTACGCCCAAGGGGTGCCAGCCGACTGCGGAAATCTAAACAGTATTATGTGCATTACGAGTCATTCCCGCGCAGGCGGGAATCCAGAGTGGTGAGCGAGATCTCCTAGGTCAAAGTTTTTTTCGAAAATGAATATGAAGAGATCTGAACGGATAGGTGTGAGAGCCAATGACAAATGACGAGGCGTTGCCAGCACAGTTACCAGGGCTCGATCTTGCCGAGGCCTTGGCACGGATAGAAATTCCTGTAAAAGTTTTTAAGAACATTCTCCTTAAGTTCGCTGAAAAGAACAGGGGCAAAGCTCAGGAAATGGTTGCTTTGGCCAGCAAAGGCGATCAGCAAAGGCTCAGTGTCATGGCCCATACCTTAAAAGGGGCTGCTGCCAATATAGGCGCCACCACCCTGCCGCAGGCCTGTCTGGCCGTGGAGAGAGCGGTTGAAGAGGAGAGAGGTCTTGAGGAGATACAAGGTTTAATCAATGAGCTGGCGCTGGCCCTGGATGTTGTCATCACTTCCCTGGGCAGTTTGCGGTAGAGGCCCCTGATGTAGTTGGTCAGGCTTGGTCTGACAGTTTCCGTAACAAGGTGCAATCAAAACTGGCATTCATAGTAGGAATCTCAACTTGGAGTAATTTGGGAAATTGCTGAGGTTGGATGTGGCAATGTTAACGTAACGCCAAGACGCGCGCCTAGCAGAGGTTGGTAAGTTCGGATTGTAGTTAGGCGGCGCGCAACTCTCTCGGTTGGACCTCAATCGCTGATCTGGGACATCCACCACTCAGGTCTCTCAGTATATTCCAGGAATCAGCCGATAGCGCACGCGTCGTGCATAGTCTCGATATCCCGGCAACTCTTCCTGTAAAGTCTGGTCTTCAAGTACGGTTCTAATCACTGCGATGATTGATGCCACCGCCGCAGGAATCAGTGTCCATACCGATCCCAGAGCAAGAACAATACCGAACAGTGCAAGAATATTTCCGGCATAACCCGGATGCCGCACAAACCGGTACGGGCCACTGTCACACACCACATGCCCTCGATCCGTCTGAATGCGCACCACGCTGGAGAAAAAGCGGTTCTCTGCCAATGCCCATGC
>JBFFNX010000184.1:0-6671 GCA_041562995.1 Desulfurivibrionaceae bacterium | reverse complement strand
CCGATGTCGGCAATCTCCTGAAAGAGCACCTCGGAGTTCAGGATCCGCAGCACCGCCTTTTCGCCAAAGGCAACCGGGATGGTGGAGACCCGGATCTCCGCCTCCTGGGCATGGTGCTGAACCTTGATGCGGCCATCCTGGGGCCGCCTCTTTTCGGCAATATCGAGGCGGGCCAGGTATTTGATGCGGCTGACCATGGCGGCATGGATCACCTTGGGCAACTCATAAATGGTATGGAGAACCCCGTCAATCCGGAAACGAACGATGCTTTTTTCCCGTTTCGGTTCGATATGGATATCAGAGGCCCGCTCGTCAAAGGCGTAGTTGAACATATGGTTGACAGCCGCCTTGATATTTTTATCCGTGGAGCTGATCTCCCGGGCCGAACCGATCTTGACCAGCTGTTCAAGATTGCTGATATCGACACTGGGCCCGCCCAGATGGACCTCGGCAGCGGAAATGGAGGTCTGGAAACCAAAAAACTCAGCGAGGATACGGGTAATTTCAGTCTTGGTGGCCAGATGGGGGTTGATTTTCACCTGGTTGGCCCGGGTGATATCCTCCAGGACCGCGAGCTCACCGGGCTCATAGATCGCCATTTCCAGCACACCGTTTCTGATCGCAAAGGGGACCAGGAGATGGCGCACGGCAAAGTTCTGGGGAATGGTCTTGGTGACCACCTCCATGTCAAGCTCCAGGGGGTCGAGCTTTTTGAAGGGCAGATTCCTGTCTGCCGCCACGGTGCGGATCATCTCTTCTTCGCCAAGAATATCGCCGCCCCTATCCGGGATTTCCAGATTAAAGGAGATAATGACATCGACCAGATCCAGACGCTGCTCGTCCTTGTCAATGCCACGATCGCGCAGCTTATACATCAGATTCTGGCGCTGCAGCTCTCTTTTCAGGGAAATCATCTTGCGCTGTTCAGCATTGATGAGTTTATGGCGAAAGAGCAGGTCCAGCAGGTATTGTTCGTCGTTAAGAAGCCGCATGATGATTTTTTTCGTGCATCCGGTGGATAAAAAGTGGAATCGCCGTTCCAAAATTCAGGTTGATTTAGTATATAGATGTTTTAACTCATTAAGAAGAAAGTCACAAAGAAGTAATTAGTTATTTTCCTTGGGCTTTATGGTTTTCGGGCCGCCAGATCGACTTTGCTTATGGCCCGGTTTTTCCCCAATCAAGCTCTCTGCATCTTTTTAGGATAGAGGAGTCATCCCATGCTCGCACGCATCCAGGTCGGCCTAAAACCGGCCTTTCGTGATTCTTTCGGCGAAACCACCGCCAGCCGTATCAAAAATGACCTGGGCCTGGCTGTGGATTCAGTCCGCACCATTAAGGTCTTTACGGTGGAGGCTGACATCACCGACAGGCAGCTTCTTGATGCCGCCCAGGGTCCTTATTGCGATCCGGTCATCCAGGATTATTCCCTGGGCCCCCTGGCCCTGGACTGGAACTATGACTTTGACTGGCTGATCGAGGTGGGTTTCCGCCCCGGGGTCACCGATAACGAGGGGCACACCGCAGCCTCGGCCCTGGAGCTCATGCTGGGCCGCAAGCTGGAGCGCAGTGAGGCGGTCTATACCTCCACCCAGTTTCTCATCCGCGGCAGCTTGAGCAAGGCCGAGGTCGAGACCATCGCCAAGAAGGGCCTGGCCAATGAGCTGATCCAGCGCTTCACCATCATCAACCATACCGACTTCGTCAAGGACGGCGGCCTCAAGCCCTATGCGGCCAAGGTGGTTGACGAGACCAAGGCCGTATCCAAGCAGATTGACCTGGACGTCTCCGACGACGAGCTCATCCGGATCAGCAAGGATGGCGTCCTGGCCCTGACCCTGGATGAGATGATCTTCATCCGCAGCTATCTCGCCCAGCCGGAAATCATAGAACAGCGCAAGGCCCATGGCCTGGGGCGCCAGGTCTCGGACGTGGAGCTCGAGGCCCTGGCCCAGACCTGGTCTGAGCATTGCAAACACAAGATCTTCGCCGGCAATATCGAGTACCATGACCTCGACGCCGGCACCGTCGAAAAGGTCGAAAGCCTCTTTGACACCTGCATCCGCACCCCCACCGCCGAGATCCGCAAGTCCATGGGCAAGGACGACTGGTGCCTCTCCGTGTTCAAGGACAACGCCGGGGTGATCAGCTTTGACAACGAATGGAACGTGGTCTTCAAGGTGGAGACCCATAACAGCCCCTCCGCCCTCGACCCATACGGCGGAGCCCTGACCGGCATTGTCGGCGTCAACCGCGATCCCTTTGGTACCGGCATGGGCGCCAAACTGCTGTGCAACACCAATATGTTCTGCTTTGCCACGCCCTTTTACGACAAGGAGATCCCGGCCCGCCTCCTCCATCCCAAGCGGATCTTTGAAGGTGTGCGCACCGGCGTTGAGCATGGCGGCAACAAGAGCGGCATACCCACGGTGAACGGCTCCCTCTATTTTGATGATCGTTTCGCCGGCAAGCCCCTGGTCTTCTGCGGCACCGTCGGCATCATGCCCAAGCTGGTGGGCGGCAAGCCCTCCCAGGACAAGATCGCCCTGCCCGGTGACCTCATGGTGATGACCGGTGGCCGCATCGGCAAGGACGGCATCCACGGCGCCACCTTCTCCTCTGAGGAGCTGAACGAGACCTCACCGGCCACCGCCGTGCAGATCGGTGATCCCATTACCCAGAAGAAGATGTTTGACTGCCTGATCAAGGCCCGCGATCTCGGGCTGTACCGTTGCATCACCGATAACGGCGCCGGCGGCCTTTCCTCCTCGGTGGGCGAAATGGCCGAGTTCACCGGTGGCTTCGAGATCCACCTGGACCGCGCCCCCCTGAAATACGCCGGCCTCCAACCCTGGGAGATCTTTCTCTCCGAGGCCCAGGAACGCATGACCCTGGCCATCCCACCGGAAAGGATCGACAGCTTCATGGCGCTGTGCAAGAAGATGGATGTCGAGGCCACCATCCTCGGCACCTTCACCGATTCCGGCAAATTCCACTGCCTCTACGACGGCAAGACCGTGGCCTACCTGGACATGGATTTTGTCTACAAGGCCCTGCCCCCCATGGAGATGGTGGCCAAGTGGCAGCAGAAGACCTTTGCGGAACCAGCCCTGGCCGCCACCCCTGATTTAGAGGGCGACCTCAAAAAACTGCTGGCCAGCCTCAACATCTGCTCCAAGGAGTATGTCGTTCGCCAATACGACCATGAGGTCCAGGGCATCTCGGTGGTCAAGCCGCTCACCGGTGTGGCCAACGACGGCCCCTCGGATGCTGCCGTGGTCAAGCCGCTGTTTGACTCCTTTGCCGGCCTGGTCATTTCCCACGGCGTCTGTCCCCGTTATTCCGATATCGACACCTACCACATGACGGCCTGTGCCGTGGACGAGGCCGTACGTAACGCCATCTGCGTCGGCGCCTCCATGGATGTCATGGCGGGTCTCGACAACTTCTGCTGGTGCGATCCCATCCAGTCGGAAAAGACGCCGGACGGCCATTATAAGCTGGCCCAGCTGGTCCGCGCCAACCGCGCCCTGGCCCATTACGCCAAGGCCTACCGGGTGCCGCCCATCTCCGGCAAGGACTCCATGAAGAACGACTACATGGTGGGCGGCACCAAGATCTCCATTCCGCCCACCCTGCTCTTCTCAGTGGTCGCCAAGATCGACGACGTCCGCAAGGCCGTAACCATGGACGCCAAGCAGGCCGGTGATATGGTGTATGTCCTGGGCACCACCTATGACGAGCTCGGCGCTTCTGAGTATGCCATGCTCCATGGCGCCACCGGCAACAACGTCCCCAAGGTGCGCGAGGCCGACTCTCTGCCCCGCTACCGGGCCCTGGAACAAGCCATCAAAGACGGCCTGGTCGCCTCCTGCCATGACTGCTCCGACGGTGGCCTCGGCGTTGCCCTGGCCGAAACCGCCTTTAGCGGCGGCTTTGGCATGTACCTTGATCTGGCCGAGGCCCCACGACAAGGCGTTGACCGCGATGACATCCTGCTCTTTTCCGAGTCCCAGAGCCGCTTTGTGGTGACCGTCAACCCCAACATGGCCGATGCCTTTGAGATTGCCATGGCTGGCACCGCCATGGGCCGCATAGGCGTGGTGACCGCTGAGACAACCCTGAAGGCCATGGGCCTTTCCGGGGCCACGGTGCTTAACACCGACCTGGTCGAGCTGAAGGCGGCCTGGCAAGCCACCCTGGCTTTCTAACCAAGCTGACCATGGAGGGCAGCAGGCTGTGAAAAGGTTAGCCTTTCAGCCTGCTGCCCCTCTCCGCCGTTCCTGAGCCCCGCCCAGGGGCCCGGCCCCCCCCCACCTTGGACCACTCCATAGCCCATCGCCTTCCCCTCCCAGTCGCCAGAGCCTTCTTTTTTTTAAGGCCGCCACCGCGTAGCCCCTGCCGGCCCTCTCCTTTCTCACCGGCACTCTGCTCCCAGCAGGAGTATCTCCCGGCGCCACCCTTGACAAATATCGGCAATTTACTGACACTAGCCTTACGGGTGTATCTGAAGTACCCGTCCTCTATCCATTCCACCTCCTGCCTGAGCGCCAGATCTTGCGCCGCCCGGCAGGTGAGGATGATGACGACATGGTTCGCTGCCCTGGCCTGGTGATCATACTTTTTGTGCTTTTTAGCGCCCTGCTTCCTCACCGGCAGGCTGCCGCGGCAGACAACTATGCCATGGCCCGCCGCCAGCTGGTGGAGACCATCCGCGCCAATGTCCAGGCAACCAGCAGCCATCTGGGCATTTCTGCTCTGGCCCCACGGGTCCTTACGGCCATGGCCTCGGTGCCGCGCCACGAGTTTGTCCCCGCAAAGCTGCGGCCGCTGGCCTACCGCAACCGCCCCCTGCCCATTGGTTACAGCCAGACCATTTCCCAGCCCTATATTGTCGCGGTGATGACCGAATTATTGCAGCTCAGCCCGGATGATACGGTATTGGAGATTGGCACGGGTTCAGGCTACCAGGCCGCCATCCTCAGTCGGTTGGCCCGCAGGGTCTCCTCCATGGAAATTATTGAACCTCTCGGCAGAGAGGCGCGCAGCCGCCTGGCAGCCCTTGGCTATGGCAATGTTGAGGTGCTGATCGGCGATGGCTATTATGGCTGGCCGGGCCAGCCCACCTTTGACGCCATCATGGTCACGGCTGCGGCCAGCCATATCCCGCCGCCCCTGGTCCGACAACTGAAGGCGGGCGGCAGAATGGTCATCCCGGTGGGCAGCAAATTCATGGTCCAGCAGCTCGTGGTGGTGGAAAAGGCCGAGGATGGCACGGTGAGCAGCCGCCAGGTGCTGCCGGTGCAATTTGTCCCCCTTACCGGCGGCCACCCCGGGCCATGACCGGGCAGCTACGCCATAGCGCCCGGCCGCCCCGTCTGGCCATTGCCCTGGTATCAGGCACGGCCCTGGCCTACGAGATCCTCCTGCTCCGCCTCTTTGCCATCATTCAATGGCATCACTTCGCCTATATGGTGATCAGCCTCGCCCTCCTGGGCTATGGGGCCAGCGGCACCTTTGTCGCCCTGGCCCGCAAGGGGCTGCTGCGCCGTTTTCAGGCGGCCTACCTCTACATCATTATTCTCTATGGCCTGAGCGCAGCAATCTGTTTTTTTCTGGCCCAGCTCATCCCCTTTCACCCGGAGGAGCTCCTCTGGAATCCCTGGCAACCCGTGCGCCTGCTGGCCATTTATCTTGTCCTGGCCCTGCCCTTTTTCCTGGCCGCCACCAGCACCGCCCTGGCTCTAGTCCATTACCGGGATCAGGTCCCCATGCTCTACGGCATGGATCTCCTGGGCGCCGGGCTGGGCAGCGGCCTGATCATTGGCCTGCTCCACCTCTGTTTCCCGGTCCAGGCCCTGTTGATTACCTGCGGCCTGGCCCTCCTTGCCGCCCCCCTGGCCTGGTGGGAGTTCCACGGCCGGCGGCGGGGCTGGGCCCTGACGCTCTTGGTAGCGGGCTTAGGAGCCCTGCCCTTGCTGCCCTCCTCCTGGCCGACCCTCCACCCCTCACCCTACAAGGAGCAGAGCCAGGCCATGCGCATCAGCGGCACCCGGGTCATTGCCCAGCGCTCAAGTCCCTTGGGGCTGTTGACCGTGGTTGCCAGCCCTCTCCTCCCCTGGCGCCATGCCCCGGGCCTCAGCCTGCTGGCCGCGGTTGAACCACCAGCCCAGCTCGCCCTCTTTACCGATGGCGGCGGCATGTCGGCGATCAACAACTACAGTGGCGACCTGACCGCCCTGGCCTATCTCGACCAACTGACCTCGGCCTTGCCCTACCACCTGACCACGCCACGCCGGGTTCTGGTCCTGGGGGCCGGCGGCGGCAGTGACATCCTTCAGGCCCTCTATTTTGGCGTCAAGGAGATTGACGCGGTGGAGCTTAATCCCCAGGTCATCCAGCTGGTTCAGGATGAATTCGCCACCTTTTCCGGCGGGATCTACCAGGCCGCTGGCGTCAGCGCCCATGTCGCGGACAACCGCGCCTTTCTGGGCGGCAACGCTGAGGAGTACGACCTTATCCAGATGGCAATGGTGGACTCCTTTGCCGCTTCCGGAGCGGGCCTGCACGCCCTGCAGGAAAACTATCTCTACACCATTGAGGCCTTTCAGGAATATTGGCGCCACCTTGCCCCCACCGGCTCCCTGGCCATCAGCCGCTGGCTGAAACTG
>JBFFNX010000183.1:0-6690 GCA_041562995.1 Desulfurivibrionaceae bacterium | reverse complement strand
CCCTCAATTGGAACCAGACCACTCAATAAATCTGATTATCTCTCACGGTCAGCAAGGGCCGTCTGTGATCATTCCCGTCTAAGCTACAGGAACGGAACCAGCAAAAGCCACCCGCAGACTACCCCCCCCCCTATGGGGAACAGAGGATGTTCAGGGGGGCTGGGATGATAAGCGTCCATTGGCGGCTTCAATATAGACTTCCCCAATCCTGGAGGGTAATTTGTTAGGCATTGCGGTCACCAGATCAAACCTATGACGACATGCCCATCATCCTGTCCCCCACGACATCAAAAAAGGATTCTCAAGAAGATAGGGCGCCCCACCGTGACATTCTCCTGAAAACCAGGAAACACCCCGGCTATCCGAGAAGAAGGTAGGTGGCATGAAGCTCTTTATTGTCTCCTGCCGGACCACTCCCGGCGAAGCAAGGGCGGTTTCGGCCCCTGGTTCATGCTGTGGCTCAGGCTTGTTATTATCTTTTTTGTCCCCTAAGATAAAGGGATGTTAAAAAGGTCATTAACAAAGCTGCTTAATTCCCTTGCCCCCAGAGAAGGGCTCCTGATGATGGTGCTCGCTGTGGTGGTCGGTGCAGGAACGGGCCTGGCCGCCGTCTTTTTCATCCGGCTCATCTCTTTCATCCATAATTTTTCCTATAGCGAGGCCGGCAATCTCCTGCCTGCCCTGGGTCACTGGTGGTTTGTCATCATCCCCGTGGCCGGTGCCCTGATTGGCGGCCCCATTATCGCCTATTTTGCCCCGGAAGCCAAAGGCCACGGCATACCAGAGGTCATGCAGGCCCTGATTCTTCATGGCGGTCGCATCAGGCCCAGGGTGGCCCTGGCCAAGATTTTTGCCTCGGCGCTCTGTATCGGCACCGGCGGCTCAGCCGGTCGCGAAGGACCCATCGTCCAGGTAGGCTCAACCCTGGGCTCCATTGCCGGGCAATGGCTGGGCCTGTCGAATGAACGGCTTAAAAACCTGGTTGCCTGCGGCGCGGCCGCCGGTATCGCCGCCACCTTCAACGCCCCCATTGCCGGGGTTGTTTTTGCGGCGGAGGTGCTCTTGGGCGGTCTGGAGATGGCCGTGTTCAGCAATGTGGTCATCTCGGCGGTTTCCGCCGCCATTGTCAGCCAGATCTTTCTCGGGGCGCGGCCTGCCTTTGAGGTCCCTCACTACATCCTGCACTCGCCCTGGGAGATCATCCTCTACGTCATCCTGGGCGTTGCCGCCGCCCTGGTCGGCATTATGTTCATCAGGATGCTCGATGCCAGCGAAACTCTTTTTGATAAGTGGCATTTCCCCACCCTCTTCAAGCCGGCGGTGGGCGCCCTTCTTCTCGGCCTGCTGGCATACGGTTATCCCCACGTTTCGAGCATGGTTTCGGTGTATGGCACTGAAACCAGACTTGGTATGCCCCTGATCAACAACATTCCCCATATCTACGGTTCTGGTTTTGAATTTCTCGATCAGGTATTGCAGGGCCAGGCACCATTCTGGCTTTTGGCCCTGCTCATTATCCTCAAACCCCTGGCCACCTCGTTCACCCTCGGCTCTGGCAATTCAGGCGGCGTTCTGGCGCCATCGCTCTTTACCGGCGCCATGCTTGGCGGCGCCTTCGGGCATCTGGTCAGCGCCCTGTTCCCGGAGCTTGGAAGCGAGGTCGGCGCCTATGCCCTGGTTGGTATGGCCGCTGTCTTTGCGGCAACTGCCCGGGCGCCGCTCACCTCGATACTCATCGTTTTTGAAATGAGCAACGACTACCGCATTATTCTGCCGCTTATGGCCGCCAGCATGGTCGCATCTTCGGTGGCGGCGTGGCTGCACCCGGAGTCTATCTACACCACCAAATTACGCAAAAGGGGGATCAGCTTCCAGACCGGCAAATATCTCGATGTTATGCAGGGCATGATGATCGATGAGATGATGGCCAGGAACCCTATCACCATGAAAAGTTCGCAAAGGGTGGCCGAACTCTTTGCCGCCTTTCAGGAAACCCATCTGCGCGGTTTCCCGGTGCAAGATGATATGGGCAACCTCAATGGCATTGTTACCATCCAGGATCTTGAGCGCACCATTCAAAAGCTTGAGAGTGACAAGGGCAAGCAGCTCAGTCTCCAGGATGTCAAGATCGCTGATGTCGCCACCCTCGATCCGGTGACCGTCTTTCCAGACGAACCGATCTGGTCGGCAATCCATAAAATGGCCCCCCGCGATCTTGAGCGCCTGCCCGTGGTTTCAAGGCAGAATCCTAAGGAGATGGTGGGCCTTATCAGCCGCAGCGATATACTGCGGGCCTATGATGTGGCCTTGCTTCGCTACCCGCGCGAAGAGCACCACCTCGGTCCTGATGAGCCGGCAGCCGATAAACTATCTTGAGTTGATGGATGGAAAGAAGAAGGGGGCGCTCAATGTGATCCCTTTTTAATCTTTGACGATGTTCTCGTAACCGCTGTCCCTTGGGATTTTTCCTTTTCGAGTTCCATCATAGCCCTTTGAATTCAAGTGCAAATATGGTCAAATGGCGGGGTTATGGTTGCGTTAGGATTCCAGCTGGCATAATCGCCATTGGCACCAGGACTTTGGAGAGGCATGGGATGAGTGGTAAGCATCATTGTAATGACAATTTGAGGAACAATTCATGGAAATGCGTCGGACATCTGCCCTGCCATTGATCTTGGTTCTTGTTTTCTTGGCAGGGGCCAGTACCCTTATTTCTCCTTTTTTATCCGGCTGCAGCAAGGCAAAAGAGCCTCTGAAAATCGGTATAGCAACTACTTTAAGCGGGCCGGCCTCAACCTCGGGAATCCATTCCCGAAATGCGGTGACCCTGGCCGTGGAGCAGCTTAACAACGCCGGGGGCATCGACGGTCGTCGGGTGGAGCTGGTGATCATGGATGATAAGGGCCAGGCTGGAGAGGCCGTCCGGGTTGACCGGGCCTTGGTTGATCAGGGCGTGGTGGCGGTAATCGGCCATTACTTAAGTACCCTCACTGTTAAGGCGGTGCCATTTTTCAACGAAAGACAGGTGGTAATGATTTCTTCGGGGACAACAACACCGGAATTAACAGGGCTTGATGATTATCTCATCCGGCTTATGGTATCGGATGACCGGCGGGCCCAACTCATGGCGGATATGGCCCTGGGGCGGTTACATCTTAACAAGATGGCCGTGGTCTATGACCTTTCAAACCCAAACTATACCGTGGCCCTCAGTGATCATTTTCAGAAAAATTTTACAGAGAAAGGCGGTGCAATTGCAGCGTCGGTTGCATTTAATTCTCTGGAAAGATATTCCGCCCCGGACATTGCCGACAAAGTCATAAAGTCAGGGGCCGAGGGTGTTTTCCTTATTACCAATGCCATAAACGGGGCCTTGATCTGCCAACATTTAAAAAGAAATGACCCGGGAATTAAGATAATTGCTTCGCCCTGGACCTTACCGGAAGTGGATTTTGTCAAAAACGGCGGGCGCGCCGTGGAAGGAGCCACCTGTCTTGTTGAACTCGACCTGGAATCGTCGAACAGCACTTTTTTGAAATTTAAAGGCCTCTATAAAAGTCGCTATGATGAAGAGCTCAGTCTCAATGGCTATTTGGCCTATGAAGCGGCACAGGTGCTTTTTCAGGCCCTCATGAAAACCACAGAACCAGGGGAACTCAAAAAAATAATCTTGCAGCACGGGGAATATCAAGGGCTCATCGATACGATCAGAATCGATGCATTCGGTGATGCAACACGGCCCCTGTATATCCTGGAGATAAAGGATGCTGTTGTCAGAACAGTAGGCAAAATGGAATTGTAGAGAGCTATGAAGCGGCGGATAAGTCTCAAGAGAACACTGGTAGTGGGCTTTATTTTTGTTTCCGTAGCGCCCTTCCTGCTCACCTCCTTCTGGGTTGCCCAGCGGGTCGGGAAGAGCATGGAACAAGAGGCGGCCCTGAAAAACAGCCTGCTGGCCCAATCTGTTGTCGCCGAGCTTGAAAATTTTGTCATCATGCCGGTCCACCATCTTGAGCAGGCGGCACTGTTGATTGACCAGGCAATGATTTCTGCCGACAAGGTTGACGATTTTATTGAGGCCTTTGTGGCGCATGATGACCTTTTCGACACGGTGGAATTAATCAATCACCAGGGCATCGTCACCCAAATTATCCCCTTTGACCGCAACAGTATCGGCTTGGATATGTCGAATAAGGCCTATTTTCAGGAAAGTGGCAAAGACAGAAAAATACACTGGTCAAAGACCTTTGTATCCCTGCAAACAGGCCTGCCCACGGTGACCTTGAGCATACCGTTCTCACAGGGATACCTGGTTGGCCATATCAACCTGTCAGTGCTGAATACCGTTATTAATAGATTCACGGCGAGCACAGGGGGTTCCGCCCAGATTACCGACAGTACGGGCAATGTGATTGCCCATCCCGACCGTAACCTGGTCTTGGAGAGATTCAACAGCAGCCATTTGCCCCATATCCAGCAAGGTCTTGCCGGCTATGAGGGAACGTACCAGTACACAGATAACAATACCGCAATGATCGCCAGTGTGGCCATCGCACCTCATAACGGCTGGGTCGTTGCCGTTTCTCAACCTCTGCAAGAGGTCCTCGCCCCAGCAAAAGAAATTACACTGGTAATTTATACCGGCCTTCTGGTTGCGGTCATCATTGCATCGGCAATTGCGCTTATCTGTTTACGCTTGGTGCTGACACCCTTGACTAAGTTTGCCGAGGAGTCGAAAGCCATTACCAGGGGGGAGTACACTTCGGGTTTTCAAACCGGATCCTATCTTGAACTTGAACAGGTCGCCAACGCCCTTAATACCATGGTGCAGGCACTTGAAGAGAGGGAGGCTACTCTGCGAGATGAGGTTGTCGTCCGGGTCAGGGCTGAAGAAAAACTGAAGGAGAATCAGGAAAGATTGCAGGCAATTCTCGATCATTCCCCGGCCTTAATCTCCATAAAGAATGTCGACGGCGATATTCTGCTGGTTAACCAAAAATTTGAGGTCCTGACCGGTGTATCGCCAGAGCAAACCATTGGTAAAAACATCTTTGACGTATTCCCCAAAGACATCGCCGAAAGCACATGGGCCGAAGATTTAGCCGCGCTGCAAAAGGGCAAGGCCATTGAAACCGAAGAAATAGTGAAACATCAGGATGAGACGTGGCACACTTATTTTTCCGTCAAATTCCCCTTAAAAAATGATGAGGGTATAGCCTGGGGTGTCTGTGCGATCTCAACGGATATTACCGATAGGAAAAAAATTGAGGAAGAAAAAGCAAATCTGGAAGCGCAACTGAGCCAATCACAAAAAATGGAATCAATCGGTACCTTGGCCGGTGGTATTGCTCATGATTTCAATAACATCCTGACGGCAATTATTGGCTATACCGAATTGGCGCAGATGGATACGGACAATCCTGAGGTACTTCGCCAAGATCTTGATGAGGTTTTGAAGGGCAGCTTGCGGGCCAAGGAGCTCGTGCAACAGATACTCACCTTCAGTCGCAGCAATACCCTGAAATTGCAACCCCTCAAGGCCCAATTGATTATCAAGGAAGCGCTGAAACTTTTACGGTCATCGATTCCCGCCACCATTGACATCAAGCAGGATATTGACCTGGATTGTCCACCCATCCTGGCCGATCCCTCGCAGATTCATCAACTCGTTATGAACCTGTGCACCAATGCCTATCATGCCATGCGCAATTCAGGCGGGGTTTTAGGGGTTACGGCCCGCGCGGTCACCATTGACCAGGCTGAGGCCGCTGGCAAAGGTAACATTGAACCGGGGCCCTATATGCAACTGGAGATACGTGATACCGGCAGTGGCATCAGCAAAGACATACTGGGGAAAATTTTTGACCCGTATTATACAACCAAACAAAAAGGGGAGGGCACCGGTCTTGGCCTTGCTGTGGTGCACGGCATTGTCAGCCGTCTGCATGGACATATTGACGTGGCCAGTGAGCCCGGCAAGGGTACAACCTTTACCGTCCATGTTCCGACAATTGCGGCGCCGCGCGAAACAGCGCGGCAGGAGGTTGCCACTCCCCTCCCTCAAGGCCATGAACGGATCCTCCTTGTTGATGATGACAGCAGTATTGCAACACTCAGCCAGAAAATCCTTACCAGCCTAGGCTATAAGGTTACCGCCTTAACAAATTCCAAGGAGACCTTGCAGATGTTTGCCGGTGACCCGGAGGCCTTTGACCTGGTCATCACTGATATGACCATGCCTGATATGACCGGTGAGGAACTTGCCCGGCAGATTCTCCGTATCCGGCCCGGCATGCCGATTATTATGTGTTCCGGATACAGTGAAATCTTTGACGAAGAAAAAGCCATGTCCATGGGCATCTGCAGCTATGTCATGAAGCCTATTATCATCAAAGACCTGGCTGGCGTCGTCCGCAAGGTTCTTGACGGCGCTGGATGATTGAGGGCCGAGAGGGGGCAAACAGCAAAAGCCGGCTTGCCCCTTTTGTGTAATTTCTTTCTCGCAGGACAAGATAGGGTCATGACCGGCACGATAAGATTCGTATCTAAATTCTTAGCCAAGAGGGGGAAATCATGGATGTCACCGTGGTGGCATGTACTGACTAACACCGAAGATTGAAAAGGGCCAGGCCAAGAGCTGCCCCCTTCTTCAATAAGAATCATGCCCTACGGCAAAGTGCAGGGCACCCT
>JBFFNX010000182.1:0-6765 GCA_041562995.1 Desulfurivibrionaceae bacterium | reverse complement strand
GGCCCCCTCTCCCCCATGGGCATCATCCCGCGGATCAAGTCGTGCCAGGTGACCGGCATTTTTGAAACTGGCATGTATGAGTATGACTCATCCCTGGTTTATATTGACCTGATCACGGCCCAGAATTTTTTTGACATCCCCGGCCAGGCCCATGGCATTGAGGTGACGGTTAAGGATATTGACCAGGCTGCCGATATCGCCGCTGAGCTGAAAACCAGCCTGGATGAATCCTATCTTGTCAAGGATTGGATGGCCATGAACTTCAACCTCTTTTCCGCCCTCAAGCTGGAAAAAACCGCCATGTTCATCATCCTTACCCTCATTGTTGTGGTGGCGGCATTCAACATCATTTCCACCCTGATCATGGTGGTCATGGAGAAAACAAAGGACATTGCTATCCTGAAGGCCATGGGCGCCACTGCCAACCAGATCCTGCGGATCTTCATGTATGAAGGTCTGTTTATCGGGGTCAGCGGCACCCTGCTGGGATTAGGGGGCGGCCTTGGGGTCTGCGAGTTACTCAGTCGCTATAAATTCATCGAACTTCCCAGCGACGTCTATCCCATCTCCACCCTGCCCATTAAGGTGCTGCCCCTGGATGTCAGCCTGATCGCCATTGCCGGAGTACTCATCACCCTCACCGCCACCATCTATCCATCATGGCAGGCGGCAAAAGTCGAGCCTTCGACCTCACTGCGCTACTGACACTCCCCTATCCGACGCCCGGATATGCTATTGGTGCCGCTCATGGCTATGACACCTGTCATGCTCATGGTGAGAGTACCTTCAAAACGAGTACCCTTATAGGTGATCTCACCCTCATTCTTTGTTGTGCCGCCCGGACTCTTACATTCCGCCGACCAGCTCACGCTATTGCCCTTGGTCTTCGGTGAAGAATAGGTGCAAATTTCCTGCTCAGCCGGTCCCTGCTTGGGGACAACATTCTCCGTGGTCAGGCATTGCCGGTACACCATGGGGGGAATCTTCATGGGCATACCGGGCATATTTACCTCAGTGGTGATTTCCCACATGCCCTCTTCAAGGTCCGGTCCCCCACCAGCACAGGCGACAAGGCCAAAAAACAGGGCAACTCCTGCCAGCACAGCTGAAAGCTTTGTATCCATCGCCTCTTCTCCTTGCAATCGAGCGCACCTCCATCATGCCTCGTTTAATAAGGGTCCAACAGGCCCTTATTTAGAGCCCTTCCCACCAAACTAAAAGAAAAAATATCACCTCAGCCATATTTTTCAGTGTCACGCCCTTCCTTTCCTTGCCTTATCAGGCAAGTTGGCTTACTCTCGTGAAGGATTTTTCCTGAAAGACTCCAACAATCACCTTCTTACAGCAAAGTACATGGCTCACACATGGTCAACAGAGAACCTCTTTTTTTAGCAAAAAACATCAGTAAACATGTCCGCTCCGGCGTCCAGCAGACCCACATCCTTAAAGATATCAATATATCTATTGATTCCGGGGAGATGGTGGCCATCATCGGTGCCTCCGGCACAGGAAAAACAACCTTGCTCCATCTCTTTGGCGGCCTGGCAAAACCTGACTCAGGTTCTCTGCTCTGCGCAGGGGTTGATCTTGACGGCAAAAATGATAACGACCTGGCCCAGTTCAGAAACAGCACCATTGGCTTTGTCTTTCAATTTCATCATCTGCTGCCGGAGTTTACTGCCCTGGAAAATACAATCATGCCCGGTCTCATCGCCGGTGCCCATCGCAATGATCTTGAAGAGTACGCCTTGACCCTGCTGGCCAAGGTAGGTCTTGCCGGCCATGAGCATCAAACGGTCAACGAACTTTCCGGCGGTGAGCAGCAACGGGTCGCTCTGGCCCGGGCCCTGGTCCGCAAGCCAGCCCTTCTCCTTGCCGATGAGCCAACCGGCAATCTCGACCCTGAAACTGGGGGCAAGGTTTTCGAGCTGTTAAAAGACCTCAACAGAGAATTTAACCTTACCACCGTCATGGTCACCCACAATCACGAATTGGCCAAGCGGATGGATAGATGCCTGCTCCTGAAAAACGGCGTCTTGAACGACTACGCCTTTTGACCAGGCATAGGCCGCCACTTTTGCTGGGGGAAAAATTACCTCACAGCGCCCTTTTGCCATGACTTTTCCGGCAATTGTAGCTACATTGAACTCCTTCTTTTCATACAGCAGCGAATAAAGCGTAACACTTCAGTTTCTTAACGTTTTTTGGAACTTAATTCTCCCCTGAACCTCTTCAATTTTCAGTTTAATGTACTACGAGGATTAAATTTTGAGCATGACGCAGAGATTAGCAGGAAAAGCAACTTTTCAAGGTAGCCGCCATAATATCAAAAAATTATCTACCTTCAGCAAGGAAGAGATACCCCGCATGCCTCAACATACACTGTCCCTCAAATCATTTTCATTCCTTCTTTTTCTGCTATTCACCCTGATCCTGCCTTCTCTTAGCCATGCTGGCGCCGGCACGGCCAACACCCTTTTCCTGCCCTTAAAAACCAAGAGCCTGCAGGGGGACAACTTCAGCCAGAACATGGATCAAGTGTTGGCGGAAGCAGTCCAGGCCCAAAATCAGGATTTTTATCAACGATCCGATGCCGAAAAAAAACTCAACTATGAGGGCATCTGGCCCCCTTCCTTTAAAAAAATCAGCGCCTTTGCCGCCGGACTTGGTTATGACTATATCGTTACCGGTAGCGCTACCAAGCTTGGCGATACTATCTCCATCGACCTCACCCTCTATGATCTTTTAGATAATACCTCGAAACATTCCACCTTCGGTCGGGCCACTAAGGCCAGCCTGCCAGCAAAAACCGCCGCCCTTGCGCAAGAAATAACGGCCTTCACCGGTCGTGATTTTCGCATCGCCTCGATCAATATTAAGGGCAACACCCGGATCGACAGTGGCGCCATACTCCGCAACATTGAAAACAGGGCTGGTGATGAATATAACCCATCAAGACTCCGCAAGGATCTGCGTGCCATCTTTAAAATGGGTTATTTTGATGATGTTGCCATCGATGTCAGAGGCAGCGATCAGGGCAAGCAGATCACCTTTGTCGTCAAAGAGAAAGAGATCATTGCCAAGGTGGAGATCAAGGGAGCCAAGGAGATCTCAGAGGATGACATCAAGGAGGTGTTGACCGTTACAGCCAACACCATCTACAGCCCTTCCCAGGTCAACAAATCTGCGACCCTTATCAGGCAGCTCTATAAATCAAAGGGTTTTTATAACACCCGGGTGACAACCAAGCTCACCTACCCTAAGAAAGACTACGTCACTGTCCAGTATTATATTGTCGAAGGCAAGAAGGTGTACATTAAGGAAATCATCTTTAATGGCAACAAGACCTTTAGCGATGACGAGCTCCTTGACATCATGATCACCTCTGAAAAAGGCTGGTTCTCCTGGTTCAATGAATCAGGTGTCTTGAAGAGGGATTCCGCCAAGGAGGACGCCAATCGTATCGGCGCCTTTTACCAGAATCACGGTTTTATTGATGTCAAGATCGGTGAGCCTGAAATCGAGAAAAAAGAAAACTGGCTCTATATCACCTTTAACATGGAAGAGGGCGAGCGCTACAAGGTCGGCATCTTCGATATCCAAGGTGATCTTCTTGAGGACAAGGAGACCCTTTTGGCCAAGACCAAACTTGGCTCAGAGCGTTATTTCACCCGCGAGATACTCCGTAACGACACCATGGCCTTGAGCGATTTTTATGCCTCCAAGGGCTATGCCTTTGCCGATATTTCCCCGGAAACAAAAAAGGACAGCGTCAATAAGAGGGTGGATGTCACCCTCAATATCGTCAAGGGTAATCTCGTCCACGTCAACCGCATTATCATCAAAGGCAATGGTCGCACCCGTGACAAGGTCATCCGGCGTGAAATGGTCCTTAATGAGCATGATATCTACAACACAACGGCCATTAAGGATTCAACCGCACGCTTAAAGCGCCTCGACTTCTTCGAAGATGTCAGCATTTCCCCGGAAACCACTGACGAAGAAAACATGATGGACGTTTTGGTGGAAGTCAAGGAGAAGGCCACCGGCACCTTCTCCATCGGTGCTGGTTACAGCTCGGTTGACAACCTGATGTTCATGGCGGAGGTCAGTCAAGATAACTTTCTGGGACGGGGTCAGCAACTGAGTCTCCAGGCCAACATCGGCGGCTCAAACACCCAATACAACTTGAAATTCACCGAACCCCACCTCAACGACTCCAAGCTCCTCTTCGGCTTCGACGTCTATAGCTGGGAGCATGATTATGACGACTACACCAAAAACTCCACCGGTGGTGCCATACGTTTCGGCTACCCCCTCGGCTGGAAATGGCATGCCTTTGCCAGTTTGGGTCTGGATGACTCAAAGCTCTCTGACATTAATGAACTTTATGCCTCACAGTTGATCATCGACTCTCAGGACATTGAAACCAGCCAGTTTGTGACCTTTGGTGTCGTCCGTGACAGCCGTGACCGCCGCTATCTGCCCACTAAGGGTGCCCGCCATGTCATCTCCACCAAGAAGGCCGGCGGTTTCCTGGGCGGCGACAGTGAATTCACCAAGACCGAGGCCTCGACCAGCTGGTATTTCCCGGTCTTCTGGAAACTGGTCTTCCATACCAAGCTTGCCGCCGGTTATATCAATGAGGATGATCCCGGCAATGAGGCCCTTGGTGATCCGAGCAAACTGCCGGTCTATGAGCGTTTCTATCTGGGTGGTCTGTCCACGGTCCGCGGTTTTGAGAACGGCAAGATCAGCCCCATTGACACAGCTACCAATGAGAGGATCGGCGGTACGGAAATGGCCTATATGAACCTCGAGTTCACCTTCCCCCTCTTTGAAGAGGCGGGCTTAAGCGGCGTTATTTTTTATGATGCCGGCCAGGTCTGGGACCGGACCTACGTTGCTAACCCCGCCGACCTCTATTACGATTCCAGCTATGATGATTTCTCCGACCACTGGAACCTTTCCACCCTGCGCCATAGTGTGGGTTTCGGTTTCCGCTGGTTGTCGCCGATGGGCCCCCTCCGTCTGGAATGGGGCAACAATCTCGACCCCCGGGATGACGAGGATTCCTCCATCTGGGATTTTTCCATCGGTGGTTCGTTCTAACGCACCCCGGACAATTCACTCCAGCACTTCGCCATAGCAGCACCTGCTGTTATGGCGATTCTTTTTGTCAGCAACCATGGATCAACTGCTCACCCATATAAAACAAGGCGTACCAGGAAACATTGTCCACGCCTCCGGTCTCCGGCCACCAGCCCTAGCCCTCTTTGCTGCGCGCTGCATTGAAGAACTGGGTCGTCCCCTCGTTCTTATCGCCCCCAATGAGGATATTGCCGCCACCATGGAGAGAGATCTCCATATTTTCAGCAAGCGACCCATCTTCAATTTTCCCAGTTACGACATCCCTCCCTATACGCCTTTAAGCCCCGATCCCCACACCGTGGCCGCCCGCCTCTCCACGCTCTACCAGATGGCGGCAGACATCAACTCTATTACGGTGATCGCTGCCGATGCCCTGCTCAGGAGAATTGCCCCGGTTACCCTCCTTGACAATCTGGCCGAACCTATTGAGGCCGGGGAAGATATTGACCGAGATGACCTGGTCGCCAAACTCACCAACAGTGGCTACGAACATGTCTCGCTGGTGCAAAACAGTGGAGAATTCACTGTCCGCGGTGGCATTATCGATGTTTTCCCGCCCTCCTTTGCCATGGCTGGCCAGGAGGCCATCGACGCCCCCTTACGACTGGATCTTTTTGGTGATACGGTTGAATCCATCCGCTATTTCGATCCTATCAGCCAACGTTCCCTTAAAGAAATTCAGGAAACAATCCTGCTGCCGGTAAGCGACATCCTCTTTCCGCAAGATGAAAAGGCCCGTCGCAAAATGGCCTCGACCTTTGCCTCGCTGGCCGCCAAAGAGGGTTGGGCCAGTGAACCAAGCCACAAAATAAAAGAGTATCTCCTTGAAAAATGTCCCTTCCCAGGGATCGAATTTTTCCTGCCTCTTTTTTATGACAGCACGGATACGGTCCTTGATGTTCTCCACAAGGACAGCCTCATCATAGAAATTGATACCCTTTCCCAACAGCAATCCCTCCAGCTCGTCCGCGAACGTATTACCTCGAACTATCAGGAGGCCCAGGCAAGCCATCAGCCCGCCCTGCCGCCCGTTCAAATCTTCCTTGCCGATGAGGAGCTTGAGAAAAAGCTCAATTGCTTTACCCGGATACAGGTCCATGATTTCATCAGTCCTGACCAGAAAACCATCACCATCTCCTGCGGCAACCATACCCTGCTCAAACAGGACCTTGACCTCCGCCGCAAAAAAGATGGTCTTCTCAGCCCTCTGGTAGAGCGGATCCATTCCCTGCAGGAGCTGGGGCACCGCGCTGTCATCACCTGCCGTTCCATGCGCCATCTCCGTAACCTCCATGAGATCCTGAGCCATCACGGCCTCGAGGTCCAGGACCAGGAGCTTCCCTTTACCGATCTAGCGGCTATTGGCGACCAGGTCCTCTTACTGCCTGAACCCCTGAGCCAGGGCTTTGATCTGCCCCTGGAAAAAATCCATTTTTTTTCTGAGACAGAGCTCTTTGGCGAAAAACAATTAGGCCCCCGCCAGCGGCGTAAACACCCGGCAGCCGGAGAAACCGTTAGTTTTGATCAGCTGGCGGCCGGGGAACTGGTGGTCCATGCCACCCACGGCATCGGCATCTACCAGGGTATTGTCAACATGACCCTGGGCGCGATCAG
>JBFFNX010000181.1:0-6787 GCA_041562995.1 Desulfurivibrionaceae bacterium | reverse complement strand
TTTGGCCGAGAACAGGCCGCTCGGGAAAGAGATCGAGTACAGCCTTATTGGCACGGATGACGGAGAATTGTCGATCAACGACAAAGAGTAAGTCAGAGATGGCATCAAAGGTATTCTGCCAGAGATGATCATTGTCAACATGGCGATCAAACCCTTTAGCAGGAGGGGATACATCCTGATCAATTTTATTGACACGCTTTCGTAGCTTGTCGAAATCGATCTCAAAAATCTTCTCTTCCATCTCCATGGGTGGTCCCCCATCAACACTTCTGTCACCATAAAAAATACCGAGAGTGATAATGAATACCATCTCAAAAAATCAAATGCAAGAAAATATTGTATTATGAAGGAGTTAGCCAAGAAAAGTGTTTTAATTGTGCACGAATTAGGTGCTAGCCAAAGTCCAGTGATGTTAATTTAAGAATGAGCTCACCGCTGGTCTTACAGTTACATTTTCTTTTAATATTTGACTTATGGACGCGCACGGTCTTCGGACTAATGCAGAGTTCATTGCCAATGGCATCATCATTGAGACCTTTGCAGACAAGGTGAGCTATAGAATTTTCCCGCGGGGTGAGGAGATTTCCAGCCCCCTTGTTCTCCATGGTGCTCCCCTGCTGCAGGAGCGCAAAGACATCATCGGTAAAGGACTTAGATAGATATTTGCCACCACAAGCCACTGTTTCCAGGGCAAGAATAAATTCCTGATCAGAATCCACCTTGAGAACATAACCGGCACAACCAACCTGAATGGCCATCTGAAAAAATTGCGGTTTCGGATTGCCAGTGAGCATAAGAATTTTAGAATCAGGAGAGATATTTTTTATCTCTTCGGCAACATCAAAGCCGCTCATCCCTTTACCAAGATCAATATCAAGCACAACAACATCAGGCTTACACTGGCCGGCCAGGCGGATACCCTCTCTCCCTGTCTCAGCCTCTGCAACGCAGATAAAACCATCAAGACGCTCAAGCATTGCCTTTAAGCCATATCTCACCAACAGGTGGTCATCTATGAGCAGAACACGCACTTCTTGTATCATTATCATTGCTCCATCACAGGCAGCCGTACGGTGAACGTAGCCCCTGCACCAGGTTTAGACTTCACCTCAATACTGCCCTTATGGGTTGTGACGATCCCATAACAGATGGACAAGCCCAAGCCAGTTCCCCTCCCCTCCTGCTTGGTGGTAAAAAATGGGGCAAAAACCGCCTGCACATCGGCAGGTTCAATGCCGCAGCCATTATCGGTCACCGAGATAACCACATGATCTTTTACCAGACGCGTTGAAACAAAAACTCTACCGCCACCATTTTCGATGGCGTCACAGGCATTGGTGATCAGATTAAAGATCACCTGTTTCATCTGGTCTTCAATGGCACTCAGCAGGGGAATTTGCTGTAAATTCTTTTCTATATGGATATTGTTTTTCTCAAAGTTTTTTGCACAGAGGCGTAACACGTCCGTGATGATCTGATTTAAGTCGGTGGGATGTTTATGGGAAGAGGTGGGACGACCAAAATTCTGCATGGAACGGATGAGATCCCGTAGCCGCCGGCATTCATCAATGCAGACAGCAATCATGTGTTTTTTGTCCTCTTTTTTTTCCTCATCATGAAATGTGGTCAGGATCTGTTCCATACCGAAAAGGGGGCTGGAAAATTCATGGGAGATTGATGACGTCAACTTACCCAGGGTGCTTAATTTCTCGGCATGGAGGAGCTGCTCATGGGTGGTATCAAGCTCCTTGCTCTTCTCGGAAAGAAGTCCGGCCAGATTATCACGATGCTCCTTGAGCTCGAGATGGTTGCCTATCCGGGCCCGCAAGATTGCCCCATTAACCGGTTTGGAGATGAAATCAATAGCCCCGACCTGAAGACCGAGCTCCTCATCATCCTCTTGGTTTTTTGCCGTCACAAAAATAACAGGTATCTTTTTTGTTACGGGGTTCTCTTTAAAGCGCCGACAAAGTTCATAGCCATCGATATCGGGCATCATGACATCCAGGAGGATCATGTCGGGCTGGCTCTCTTCCGCCACGGACAGGGCCGTACCTCCATCCAGGGCAAAATAGAGCTTATAGCCATCCAGATGCCGGGCGAGCAATTTGATATTACTGATCAAATCGTCGATAAGGAGAATACTTTTCCGGCTATCCCCACCCGCTATTTGTTGTTTTTTATCCATGGTAATTTTCGTTGCGGACAGTGTGTAAAAAAAAACTTTCCTTGCCAGTTAAATGCAACATATACATTGACATAGCAAGGGATAAAAAGTATTGTCTCTTTCACTGACGCGGGGTGGAGCAGCTCGGTAGCTCGTCGGGCTCATAACCCGAAGGTCGTAGGTTCAAATCCTACCCCCGCTACCATGTAAATTCAAGGACTTAGCAATTATTTGCTAGGTCCTTTTTTTTTTGGCCCGGCGCCAAGAGCTTGAATTCGTAAAGGCTGGCCAACAATTGCGGTTAACCTTTTTCAGGCGTCTTTCCCTGAGACCCATGTCCCATGCCACCGCCCTACCCTTTACCAAGATATCCACCAAGAACGGCAATAACATCATCAGGCAGCGGTGTCAGTTTGCCCTGGCGGTTAATGGCAGCATGGTGGGTGAATCCCTTAACAAGTAGCCTGTTGTCCTCTTTGTTTATTATCCGGCAATGAAAACGGCAGGAAAAGGGGGTCAGATCGGCAAGACAGGTCTCAATGACAAGCAGGTCATCATAACAGGCCGGTGCCTTATAGCGCAGATAACTTTCGACAAGGGGCAGAACAAACCCTCTTTCCTCAAGGAGTTTATAGGGTAGAGCGCACTCTCGCATAAACTCGCCACGGCCTTGCTCAAAATAGCGCAGATAATTGGCATTATAGACCACACCGCCGGCATCAGTATCTCCGTAGAGGACACGAACCTGACATCTCTTGACAGGCTCGGCCATGGCCATGGTTAATTTAGCTCTCACGCCAATACCGCTTTCAAGAATTCCGCCCCGTTCCGATAAAACACACCGGCCTTGCGGCCATTAGCCTCGGTATAGGATTGAAATTCACCTTCCAGAGGATGAGTCGAGTCGTACACAACAACGGGGACCGGGTCATTAGTATGGGTCTTGAGGGAAAGAGGGGTGAAATGGTCCATACAAACCACGAGCCGGAAGGCGCCAAATTTCTTGAGGCCGGCAAAGACAGGCTGGACAATGTTGCTGTCAAAATCTTCCACGGCCTGCATTTTTTCTTTTAGGAGTCCCTGGTGGCCGGTCTCGTCAGGGGCTTCAACATGAACAAAGACGAGGTCGTGACGCTTAAGAGCAGCCAAGGCCGCAGCGACCTTACCCTGGTAGTTGGTGTCGAGATAGCCTGTGGCCCCTGCAACGTCCAACACCTCCATGCCTGCATAGACGCCAATTCCCTTAAGCAGGTCCACCGCCGAGATAAGGGCGCCGCTTACCCCAAAGAGTTCGCTGAGGCTCAACATGGCAGGGGCCTTCCCCTCGCCCCAGAGCCACACGCAATTAGCAGGCAACTTCCCTTCAGCCAGCCGCTTCAAATTAACCGGATGATCGGCAAGGATGGCCTGTGCCCGGTGGACAAAATCAGCCAACAAGGGCACCGTGGCGTAGTTCTGCCAGAAGGGGGTGACATCCTTTTGCGGATAGTCATGGGGCGGCACCGTCTGCAAGCCCGTTATATCATCAGCAACCACGAGAAGATGGCGATAGCTGATACCGGGATAGAGGGTAAGACCTTGGGAGGGAAGGGCTGTCTGCAGGGCTGCAATCAACGCATGGGCTTCAGCCGTGGAGATATGGCCACCACTATAATCAACCATGGTCATCAGACCGTCTTCCTCCCGGACATTGACCAGATTCAGACGGAAAGCGATATCATCAGCACTAAGTTCTACCCCCATACTGGCGGCCTCAAGGGGAGAGCGGCCGGTATAAAACTCCTCGGGCCGGTAGCCCAGCAGAGAAAGATTAGCAACGTCGCTGCCGGGCAGCATGCCCTCCGGCACCGTTTGCAATAAGGCCAATTTGCCGTGGGCGGCGAGATGATCCATACCAGGGGTACGGACAGCCTCAAGAACCGTTTTTCCACCAAGCTCGTCAAGGGGAAAGTCCCCCATACCGTCACCAACCAAGATCACCGTTTTCATGCGTCTTGATCCTCTTGGGCCAGAATCCGAATCTTTACGGTCTCCGCTGCAACAAACGGCAAATTGTCGATCTCAGCCAAGGCCTCAACCACGGCAGCCTCAACAGCCTCATAGGTTCTCATCACAATGGGGACTGTTTTGCGTTTATGACT
The DNA here is from genome assembly GCA_041562995.1 of Desulfurivibrionaceae bacterium. Lineage (GTDB taxonomy): Bacteria > Desulfobacterota > Desulfobulbia > Desulfobulbales > SURF-16 > BM506. Next base: position 2,479 of record JBFFNX010000181.1, on the reverse strand, counting down.
CGATTTCTGAATAACAGACTCGATACTGATATTAAATTTACCCAAAATACCGGCAATGGTTGCCAAGACCCCGGGTTGATCCAGGGTGGTGAATCGAAAATAGTAGGAGCTCCTTAATTCACTGATCGGGGTAATCTGCCGGGGTTCGATGAATTCAGCAAGATAGGAAAGGCAGGATACACGGTTGATGGCTCCATGGCTGATATTTCTGGCAATATCGACAATATCGGCGGCCACAGCACTGCCCGTGGCCAGCTTGCCTGCCCCAGGGCCATAAAGAAGAATATCGCCCACCATATCGCCATGGATATGGACGGAATTAAAAGCGCCATCAATGGCAGCCAGAAGATGGGATTCGGGAACCAGGGTGGGATGGACCCGGGCCTCGACATGATCACCATGGTTTCGGCTGACAGCCAGGAGCTTGATGCGGTAACCAAATTCGCGGGCCAGATCAATATCAATGGGCTCAATACGGCTGATCCCCTCCACGGCTATATCTGCAACCTTGATCTCGACCCCATAGGCCAAGGTAACCAAAATAGCAAGCTTATGGGCTGTATCAATACCTTCGATGTCGTAGGTGGGGTCGGTCTCGGCATAGCCCTTTTCCTGGGCATCCACCAGGACCTCAGCAAAGGGCAGGCCATATTCGGTCATCTGGGTAAGAATATAGTTGGCGGTACCATTGAGGATCCCCATGATGGAGACAATGCGATTGGCAACAAGGCCTTCTTTCAGGGTTTTAATGACCGGAATACCGCCGGCAACGCTGCCTTCAAAACCAATCTCGACATTGTTGTTGGTCGCGGCCTTAAAGATTTCCACGCCGCATTCCGAGAGCAAGGCCTTGTTGGCCGTCACCACATGTTTGCCATGCTCAATAGCCTGGAGGATATAGGTACGGGCTGGCTCAATGCCGCCGATAAGCTCAACAATGATATCAAGATCCGGATCATTGAAAAGATCCTCCGGATCACAGGTGACGATGACATCTGCGAATTCAGGAGGTAATTGTCGAGGGGAACGTACCAAAACCGTTTTCAGACGAATGTGGACACCTGTCCGCCGCGTGATACGCTTACTCTGTTCAAGGAGGACCTGGGCTGTGCCACTGCCAACTGTTCCAAAACCGATTATGCCGAAATTTATTGTCTTCATAGAGAGGAATTTTACCTGTCATACCGCTGGGAAAAGCATATAAAATGGGAATTTTATTAAGAAATCATCATTTACCATTAACGTCAAGAAAGTGTCAAAAGATTTTGCCTTATATAAATGGGTTAAAATCGGACCATCTAAAAGAAAAAAGGAACCTTTTGGCCATATTTTATTCACTTACTTAAACAAGAAATATGGAAACTTAGCCCTGACAGCCAAAAGGTTTTTTGGGCAACCCTAAACCAAGAATTACCTTTATAATCAAGAAAAAACCCGCTATATATCCATAATCATTTTTCATTCTGGCTACAATCATCCGTCAGCATACTTAAATCAACTCTTTAACAGGCCTAATCGTGCAGGATCTCAATATTTTCACTCTTTTCTGGCATGCCGGTTTCACGGTGAAATTCGTCATGCTCGTCCTTGTCGTCTTTTCCGGATTATCCTGGTTTATCATCTATCAGAAATTCATCCTTTTTAAAGAACTAAAAAGGGATTCCAAGTCCTTTCTTAATGTCTTCTGGAAATGCAAAACATTAACCGATGCCCATCATCTTGCTCAGGAGAGTTCCTGCCCCGAGGCCCACATTTTCCAGACCGGCTATACCGAGTTGCAGAAGATTGAACGTGTTAAGGAGCATGGTCAGGAAACCCTGGAAATGCGTCTTGCCGGCATGAATAACCTCAAACGCGTCTTGCAAAAAGCGGAAATTATCGAAAGTTTTGAGATTGGTCGCACCCTACCCTTTCTTGCCACCACCGGTTCCGCAACCCCCTTTATCGGTCTATTTGGTACAGTGTGGGGCATTATGGTTTCCTTCAATCAGATTGGTAGCCAAGGCTCAGCGTCTTTGGCCGTGGTCGCCCCTGGGATCTCCGAGGCTCTGGTCGCTACAGCAGCCGGTCTTGCCGTGGCTATCCCGGCTGTTATTTTCTATAATTTTTACTCCAGCAAGCTCAGTGATATCGAGAGCGACATGGCTAATTTCTCCGCAGACTTTCTCAATCTGGTGGAGAGAGATCTTATTTCGCGGAGTGATCAATAATGGCCCTTATGCAGAACAGGGGCAAAAAGAGGTTGATGGCCGAAATCAATGTCACCCCCATGGTTGATGTCATGCTGGTGCTGCTCGTTATTTTCATGGTCACCGCCCCCATGATGACAGAAGGTCTGGAGGTGAATCTTCCTGAAACAACTGCCAAGGCCCTGCGTCAGGATGATAAGCCCATTGTCATTACCATTAAGAGAAATGGCGACATCGGCATTGATAAGATTAAAGGTGACCGCAAACTTTTACGCCAGGAACTGAGCAAA
>JBFFNX010000180.1:0-6794 GCA_041562995.1 Desulfurivibrionaceae bacterium | reverse complement strand
GGTATCTTCGATAACACCCTGCACCGTGGGCAGATGCAGATCTTTCTGCCGCTGCCAGCCGCAGAAATCGGTACCGTCAAAACTGATAAGCAGCTTGGTATTACGCATGGACTATGGAAAAAGAGGTACCACGCCAAGGCCCGCAGCCTCGTCAAGGCCAAGAACAATATTCATGTTCTGAATGGCCTGGCCGGCCGCGCCCTTCACCAGGTTGTCAATGGCAGAGACGATCACCACCCTGCCGGTACGCGGATCCACCTTGCAGGCTATGTCACAATAATTACTGCCCCGGACAAATTGGGTGGCAGGAAAGGTCCCCGGCGCACAGGGGCGCACAAAACGCTCCGCTTTATAGAAATCCTGATACAGGGTATCCACCTCTTCCTGACTGATATCTTTCACAGTAGCGGCATAGACCGTACTCAAAATACCGCGGACCATAGGAACAAGATGGGGAGTGAAGGAGATGGTGACATCTTGGCCTGCAAGTTTACTGATCTCCTGCTCAATTTCCGGGGTATGGCGATGGTTGCCGACCTTATAGGCCTTAAAGCCGTCGGTGACCTCACAGTAGAGGGTGGCTGTACTGGCACTACGGCCGGCCCCGGAGGTTCCGGATTTACAATCGGCTATGATGGTGGCGGCATCAACAATATTGTTTTTGAGAAGAGGGGCCAGGCCGAGGATAATGCTGGTCGGGTAACAACCAGGGTTGGCAACCAGCCGCGCCCCTTTGATCTTGGCGCGGTTAAGCTCAGGCAGGCCATAGACCGCCTCACCAAGAAATTCCTTGGCAATATGGGTCTGGTACCAGGTTTCATAGACCGCGGCATCATTGATGCGAAAATCAGCGCTGAGATCAACCACCTTCTTGCCGGCCCCCAAAAAGGCCGGCACAATATTCATGGCGGTCTGGTGTGGTACGGCCGTAAAAAAGAGATCAGCCCGGTCAACCAGGTCGGCAATCACCACATCTTCAAGGACAATATCTGTTAATCCCCGCAGATTCGGATAGACATCGGCAAGCTTCTGGCCGGCATATTGCCGCGAGGTGGCAACGGCAAGTTCAACATCTGGATGATTCACCAGCAAACGCGCCAGTTCGACGCCTGTATAGCCCGAGGCACCAACAATTCCTATTTTACACATTAACCACACCTCTCATTGCAAAAAGCCATTGCAGCAAAGCGCCAACAATCCATTGGCTGACAGGATATAAAAAAAGGGAAAAGTGACTCGAAAATCACTCTTCCCTTCGGTAAGAATATATAACCAGCATCGAGGCTGGATATTTTTAACGCTTGGAGAACTGGAAGCGAGCGCGAGCACCTTTCTGACCGTATTTCTTACGCTCCTTAACACGGGAGTCACGAGTCAGCAGGCCAGCCTTTTTCAAGGCACCGCGATTCTCGGGATCAATCTCGGTGAGGGCCTTAGCAATACCGTGACGTAAAGCCTCTGATTGAGCAGATTTACCACCACCCTTCAGAGTTACAATCACATTATACTTACCATCGGTATCAGTGAGGGTAAAGGGCTTAAGGATTTGGCGTTGATCCATGGCACCGCCAAAATACTCAAGCATTGAATGCTTCTTGTTCACAACAACGGTGCCATCACCAGCAGTGAGCCAGACGCGGGCAATTGCGGATTTGCGTTTTCCAGTTGCGTATGTTTTTTGATCAGACATCAATTTTCTCCGATTTATAACTTGAGCTCTTCAGGCTGCTGAGATTCATGGGGATGATTTTCACCAGCATAAACCTTGAGTTTTTTTAACTGTGTACGACCAAGGGAATTTTTAGGAAGCATACCCCGCACGGCCTTAAAAATAACTTGCTCGGGGGCCTTCTCAAGAAGCTCCTCGGCTGTACACTCTTTCATTCCGCCAAGATAACCGGAGTGATGATAGTATATTTTATTTTCAAGCTTACGACCAGTCAGTCTGACCTTATCGGCATTTACAACAACAACAAAGTCACCAACATCCTGAAATGTTGAGTAGTTTGGCTTATGCTTGCCGCGCAGATGGGTAGCAATCTCTGCTGCGAGACGACCGAGAACCTTGCTCTGGGCGTCAACGACAAACCATTTACGCTCAATTTCTTTGACCGGAGTCAGATAGGTGGTCATGATACTTTCCTCTAAAATAATATAGAAACCAGTCGCCCCAGGTAACCCTGGGTCATGCCGGCTTCTATGACGAAAAAAGGTTCGAAGAGTATTCGAACCTTAGTGTTGTATATATGGAGCGGGAAACGAGACTCGAACTCGCGACCCCAACCTTGGCAAGGTTGTGCTCTACCAACTGAGCTATTCCCGCCTCTTTACATTCAAGCAATGCGAAGCAGGGGGAGTTATATCGGAACTCGTTAGCCTTGTCAATAAAAAATTTACGCCGGCGAGATCCTTAAAATCCCTTCACAACACCTTACTGCACGCGGCTTTCCCTGTCCTCTTTTTCCGTACACTCCTATCTTGAGCTTGCGACACTCTCCAGGATACTGGTATAAGAAAGAGGATAAAAAACATATCGTTACATCATTATATATACACATTTCACTTCCACATAATCACGGAGTATAATCATGGCTTCCGTCCCTACCCGCAAAAGCACCATTACCCGCACCACCAAGGAAACATCCATTAATATGGAACTCACCCTTGACGGCCAGGGCCAGACCGATATCAGCACCGGCGTTCCTTTTTTCGACCATATGCTCACCCTTCTCACGGTGCACGGTTTCTTTAATCTTTCCCTGAAGGCAGCCGGTGATATAGAGGTTGACGACCACCACACCGTCGAAGACATCGGCATCTGTTTAGGTCAGGCTTTTAAAGAGGCCTTAGCTGATTTTTCCTCCATCAGCCGTTACGGCCATTTCTCCTTACCGATGGATGAAACCCTGGCCCGGGTCACCATGGATTTTTCCAACAGGCCCTATCTCCATTATGATGTCGTGCCCCTCGATCAAAAGACGGGCGCCTTTGACACCACCATGGTCCAGGAGTTTTTGCGGGCATTTGCTTTCAACTGCGGATTGACACTTCATGTGGAAGTAAAATATGGTGTTAATACCCACCACGTTATTGAGGCCATTTTCAAGGCCTTGGGCAGAACCCTCGACCAGGCCACTGCCATTGATCCACGAGTTCAAGGCACCCTTTCCTCAAAAGGAACTTTATAAAATCCTGTCACCCTTCTCGGAAACCGTCATGATGCGACCACTTGGATTTATCTTTGCATTCACCTTTTTTCTGTTGACCGCCTGCGCGGCCCAGACATCGCAATCCAGTCATGACATGGGCAAGGATAGTTCAGACGAACTGACACTCAATGCCATCGTTGTCTTACAAAGTGAACATGACCTTATTGACCAGAGGGACAAAAATACCGAGACTCGCAATCTTGACGAAGGCAGCAAGGTCCTCAGCACCATTATTGCTGAATATTTTGCCATGAAGGAGAACGTCACTATCCTCTCAGCCATGCAGCAGGAATCACTGACCGGCACCTTTATCGGCAACCTTCACAAAAGAGCCCGTTATATCGGCATACAGGCCAAGGGTGACGCCGTCCTTATCACCCGCCTCATCGACTACGGCAAACTCGAAGGCAAGAAATATGGCGCCAACCAACCCGCCTCGGTGAGTTTCGACTACCGCCTCATTCATCTCGAAAGCGGCAAGACCCTCTGCAAAGGGAGCTATGAGGAAAAGCAGAAGACCCTGTTTTCTGACCTTTTTTCCTTTGGCAAGGCCTCCCAACGCAACTTTGAATTTGTTTCCGCTGAGACCCTGTTGCGTGAGGGGGTGGTGCGTAAATTCAGCGACTGCCGCTATCTGGCAACCCCATAACGCCCAACCCTTGCTTGCGTGCCTGAATCTCTATTACGGCAGTTTTTACCGCCATAATTCATTTTTTCAAACTATCTAACCGAATTCTGATCACTGAATTCTGAATTCTTTCCTCCCATGCTCCATTTGCCAGCCTCGATTAATCGCCCCATCGGACAGGCCCTCCACGAGTATCAGATGCTGACTGATGGTGATCGTGTTCTTGTCGCGGTTTCCGGGGGTGTTGACAGTCTTGTCCTCGCCGCCATTCTGAAACTCTGGCAGGATAAAGCGCCAATTTCCTACACCATCGAGGCGGTCCATCTTGACATGGGCTTTAACCAAGACGAGGCCCAGCTTGTTGACCGACAGCTGGCCTTGACCGGTGTCCCCTATGAAATAATCCAAACCACGATCGGCAGGGATGCCCTCAATCTTGAGAATTCCTCAGCCTGTTTTCACTGCTCCCGCAACCGTCGGACAGCGCTCTTTAATCTTGCCCGCGACAGAGGGTGCACCAAGCTCGCCCTGGGCCATCATAAGGAAGACATCATTGAGACCTTTTTCATCAATCTCTTCTATGGTGGCAACCTCTCCACCATGCTGCCCAGACAGGATCTCTTCAAGGGCAAGCTCGCCATTATCCGGCCCTTGGCTTTTTTGCAGAAAAACCAGGTTCAGGAGCTTGCTGCGCTCTTTAATTTTTCTCCGGTCACCAATCCATGCCCCCTGACAGAAAGTACCAAGAGACAAACCATCCGTCAGATGATGAGCCGTCTCTACCAGGAGGACGATAGACTGATGAGCACCATCTTTGCGGCCCTTGGCAATGTAAAGCCGGACTATCTCCTTGACCGCTCCTTACACACCCAAGAGCTGGAAGAATGAAATCAAGCCTCCACTGCCTACCCTGCTTTCTTCAGCAAACCATCAAAGCTGCCAGTCTCAGCACCTCTGATCACGCCCTGCAAAAGAAGATTCTCGACACAATTGCCCGACTCCTGCCCTCCCTTGATCTGGACAAGAGCCCCCCGGAAAACTCCATCCCTGTTTATGAGACCATTGCCAGGATGTCCGGCTGCGTTGACCCTTTTGGGGATTTGAAAAGAAAATCAAACGATTTTGCCCGCAGCCTGGTGGTGGACGTCAAAAAACCAATTGCCGCCAGCAGCGATCCCCTCCACACAGCCCTCCTTTTCTCCATTGCCGGCAATATCATCGATTATGGCTCCCAGCAGGATTTTGACGCGGAATCCGCCCTGAAAAAATGCCTGGATACCCCGCTGGCCATCGATCATTACCGGGAGCTGCGCCAAGATCTGGGAAAAAGCAAAACCCTGCTCTATCTCGGCGATAATGCCGGGGAGATCGTCTTTGATTCTGTCGTTGTGGAAAACCTCAGACAGCTGTTCCCGGCCATGGAAATCGTCTTCGCAGTGAAGGGAAGTGCCATTATCAATGATGCCCTCATGGATGATGCCACGGAATGCGGTCTGCCTGAAATATGCAGGGTTATCACGAACGGCACCGGCTGTCCCGGCACCCCTCTTACAGAGTGCTCAACGGAGTTTCAGGATATCTTTGCCAAGGCCGATCTCATTATCAGTAAGGGGCAGGGTAATTATGAAACCCTTTCAGAGGCCCGGGCCGCCATCTATTTCCTGCTGACGGTAAAATGTCCCATCGTGGCCTGCCACCTTCACGAACAGAGCAGGGTCCAAGCCCGCAAGGGCGATCTGATCTTGATGAAGGGTGTGAGAAATACTATTATAAAATGAAGATCTCCTTAATGCATTGAAAGGTAAGGTAACCAAAGTGAAGAAACAAACGCCTCATTTGACAAAACCCGCTATCAAGCCGGGCCAGCCATCCTTTTCCGACATTATCGCCAATCTTTACGATGGCCTCTACTTCGTTGACACCGAGAGGATAATTACGTACTGGAACAAGGCGGCTGAACAAATGTCAGGATTCAGTGCTGTGGAGGTCATGGGCAGATCGTGTGCTGACAACATCCTTACCCATGTCGACAGTGAAGGGCGCAGTCTATGCCATGGTCTTTGCCCTCTTGCCAAAAGCATCAAGGATGGCCAACCCCGCGAAACAGAAGTGTACATGCACCACAAGGACGGCCACCGGATACCGGTCTCTGTCCGGACCAGCGTCTTAAAAGACGATCTTGGTAATATTATCGGCGGGGTGGAGCTCTTCACCGACATCAGCTACCAGAGAGCAAGCGAGCTACGCCTCAAAGAGCTTGAAAAAATGGCCATGCTGGATAAACTTACCCAGCTGGCGAATAGGCACTTTATCGAAAAGGAACTGGAAAGTCGGTTTCAGGAACATAAACGCTATCAGGTCCCCTTCGGCATCCTCTTCATGGATATTGACCACTTCAAAAAATTCAACGACACCTATGGTCATGACGTCGGCGACCAGGTTCTCAAATTCGTGGCCCAGACCTTTGTCAAATCTTCACGGCCCTTTGATCTTCATGGACGCTGGGGTGGCGAGGAGTTTATCGGTATCATCCGGAACATCACAGAAAAAGATCTCCTCAACCTCGGCAACAAACTACGGATCCTGGTAGAGAAATCCTACCTCCCCCATGACAAGGGCAAACTGCAGGTCACCATCTCATGCGGCGCCACCATGGTCAGCGATGACGACACCATTGACAGCCTGGTGAAACGGGCAGACACCCTCCTCTATGAAAGCAAGAATGCTGGCCGCAACCGCCTGACACTGGGATAGGGAAAATCACCGCCCTGATCAGGGCAGCGGATGACTACACCGCATTTCTTGAGTCCAGGTCTGGACTCAAGAAATGCGGTAAAAAAGCAGATCAGCCGTTAAGGATCTTGGCCATCTCCTTGGCCCCATAGGTGATGATAATATCGGCACCAGCCCGGGTAATGGAGAGCAGGGTTTCATGCATGACCCGATCACCATCAATC
>JBFFNX010000179.1:0-6810 GCA_041562995.1 Desulfurivibrionaceae bacterium | reverse complement strand
TCGATCAATTCCCTCTCGTCCAGGCAGCTTAAGTTCCAACGACCTGCCCTGGATTATTGAGCACCGTGAAGACCGCTGCACCCTCTGTGGGAAATGCGCCGCTGTCTGCCCGGTTAATACCTTAAAACTTACCTACATGCGTAAGCGCATGCCCAAGATGGTTTTGAGCTCCTCGGAACGGGGCAGCTCTTTTAAGACCTTCGTGGGGATCCGCCAGAATACCGATGTCGGTCGGCGTTGCATCGGCTGCGGATCCTGTGCCATGGTCTGTCCCAACGAGGCAATTGTGCCGGTCTTTAACGAGAACGACCGCTATCGCTTCCAGGCCACGGCCGGTGGCGATGCCCCCAAACGCGGCGGCCGTCGCAACGAGCCGGGCGGCAGCCTGCTTGATCGCATCATCTTCAACCGGATCTCCATGCTCACCGATCCGGCCCTGGATGCCGGCCGCCATGAGTTCTCCTATAACACCCTGCTTGGCCGCGTTCTGCCCCCTGAAGAGTATGTAAGGCGCAAGCTGAGTGGTGAGTGGATTCCGCCGGTGCGGGAAATCTTCCCCTTTATCATCGGTTCCATGTCCTTTGGCGCCCTGTCACCCAATATGTGGCTCGGTCTCCTCCAGGGGGTGGCCTATTGCAACGAGGTCCTCGGTATTCCGGTGGTTATGGCCACCGGCGAGGGTGGTTGCCCACCCTGGGTACTGCGGAGCCCCTTCCTTAAATATATAATCCTCCAGGTCGCGTCCGGATATTTTGGCTGGGATGAGATCATCCGCGCCATTCCCGAGATGCAATGCGATCCGGCTGCCATTGAGATCAAGTACGGCCAGGGCGCCAAGCCCGGTGACGGTGGACTACTCATGTGGTTCAAGGTCTCCAAGCTCATTGCCCGCCTGCGCGGCGTGCCAGAGGGTGTTGATCTGCCCAGCCCGCCTGTGCACCAGACCCTCTATTCCATTGAGGAGTCGGTGATGAAGATGATCCAGTCCATGTCCATGGCCTGGAACTTCAAGGTGCCGGTCTATCCGAAGATCTCCGGTTCCACCTCGGCTAAATCGGTGTTGAACAATCTGGTTCGTAATCCCTATGCCTCGGCGCTGATGATCGACGGTATTGACGGCGGTACGGGCGCTGCCTATGACATTTCCTTAAATGCCACCGGCCACCCCATCGCCTCCAACGTCCGTGATTGTTACCTTGACCTCTGTAAGCAGGGCAAGCAGAACGAGATTCCCATCTTTGCCGCCGGCGGTGTCGGCAAGAACGGCAACGTCGTCCAAAACGCCCTGGCCCTGATCATGTTGGGTGCCTCCGGGGTCCACATGGGCAAGTTCATTATGCAGTCAGCGGCCGGTTGCCTTGGCACTGAGAAGAATCGCTGTAACGTCTGTAACGTTGGTATCTGTCCCAAGGGTATTACCAGCCAGAATCCGAAGATCTATCGCCGCCTTGATCCTGATGATGTGGCCCAGCGTGTGGTGGAGACCTTCCAGGCCATCCAGATTGAGGTTAAGAAGGTTATGGCGCCCCTGGGTCGTTCCCAGAGTCTGCCCATTGGGATGTCTGACGCCCTGGGTATTGCTGACAAGGACGCGGCTGATCGCCTGAACATCCGTTACGTTTGCTAACCCACATAAAGTGGAAAGGATAAGTGACTTGGCAGTAGGTGTAAGTCGATAGCTTCAAAACAAGTTTTCAAATTGCTTGTTTTTTATGGCAGCCTTGCTGGGGTAAGTCACTAAAGGAATTTTGATATGAGTACGAAAATAACAGTAAAGGGACTGGATGAAAACGGCCAGCGGATCAGCACCCAGATATTTGAAGAGCTGGTCCAGGAGGCCTTCACCAAATCCCATGACCTGGTTTTAGAAACCTATGGTCAGCATAATGTCGGCGGTCGTCTGAAATCAGGTGGCGAGCCTGTCACTCTTGAGATCAACGGTCCCTGCGGTCAGCGTTTGGGCTGCATGGGTATGCCCGGCACCAAGATCGTCTGCAATGGTCCGGCCTCCGATGATGTCGGTTGGTTGAACATCGGTGCTGAGATTACCGTTAAGGGCGAAGCCACTAACGGTATCTGTAACGCCATGGCCGAGGGTAAAGTTTATATAGGGGGTTCCATCGGCGCCCGTGGCCTGACCATGACCAAGTGGAACCCTGAGTATAAACGGCCTGAGCTCTGGGTCCTGGGTTCCTGTGGTGACTCCTTTGCCGAGTTTAACTGCGGTGGTGTTGCCGTGGTCTGCGGGGTGGATGCCAAGAATCCTGATAACGTCCTGGGCTACCGGCCCTGCGTCGGTATGGTTGGCGGTTCCATCTATTACAGGGGTAAAATCGACGGTTCCTACTCCCAGATCAACGTCAAGGCCGTGCTGCCTGATGACGAGCAGTGGCAGTGGCTGGTCGAGCGTTTGCCAAACTACCTTGAAAAAATTGGCCGTCCAGAACTGCTGGCGGAACTCTCCAAACGTGACGAATGGGCCATGCTCGATGCCATTCCTCCCCAGGAACGGGCCCTGATGAAGACCGGCCCCATGTCCATGGCGGAGTTCAAGCACAAGATCTGGAACCCTGGTTTCGGTGGCGGTGATCCCATCCGCGATCTGGCCCCCGGCCTCGATCGTTCCCCCATTGGTATGGTGGAGACCGGTGATCTGCGGCGCAAAAAGCCCTTCTGGGCCAACCGCGACAAGGCCGCCCCCTGTGCCTATTATTGCCCGGTCCATATCCCCACCATCGACCGGTTGCGCCTCATGCGCGAAGGTAAGGGCAAAGAGGCCTATGAGATGCTCATGGAGTACACGCCTCTGCCAGCCACGATCTGCGGTCATATCTGCCCCAATCTCTGCATGCAGAATTGCTCACGCCAGAAGGTGGATGAGAAGATCGACGTCCAGATGCTCGGCAGGGCTGCCAAGGACCATCCAGCTCCCAAGTCTGCCCCCCCGTTGGGTAAGAAGGTAGCTATTGTCGGTGGTGGTCCCGCTGGTATGAACGCCGCCTGGCAGCTGGCCAAGGCCGGTGTTGAGGCCCATATCTTTGAAAAAGACACCAAGCTCGGCGGTAAGCTGGCCCAGGTAATCCCTTGGGAACGCATGCCCCAAGCGATCTGGGAGGCGGAGATCGCCCGCTTCATGTCTGTGGAAAATATTCACGTCAACTTCGGCGTCGACATGACCAAGGACACCTTTGCCAAGCTCAAAAAGGATTTTGATCACGTCATCGTCGCTGTTGGTACCCATCAGCCCCGTACCATCCCCTTCCCTGGCCATGAGCGGGTCATACCTGCCCTTGATTTCCTGAAAAATGCCAAGAGCGACAAGCCTGCCAAGGTCGGCAAGCAGGTGGTGATCATCGGGGCCGGTAATGTTGGTTGTGATGTGGCCTGTGATGCCTACAAGTTGGGGGCCGAGCAGGTGACCCTGGTCGATATCCAGAAGCCCCTGGCCTTTGGTAAGGAGAAGGCTGCTGCCGAGGCCCTGGGCGCAAAGTTCAAGTGGCCGGTGCAGACCAAGGAAGTTACCGAGGAAGGCCTCATTGATGCTGCCGGTCAGCTCATTCCGGCCCAGACCGTGATCATCTCCATCGGTGATGTGCCTGCCCTCAAATTCCTGCCTGACACCGTAGAGGTAATTACCGTGGGTGGCGCTGGCTGGGTGAAGTGTAATGCTGCCGGCCGCACCTCTGACCCGAAGATCTCTGCCATTGGTGATGTGGAGCGTCCCGGCCTTGCCACCAACGCCTTGGGTGCCGGCAAGAATACCGCCGAGGCCATTCTTGCCGAGTTCAGGGGGGAAAAATGGCATGGCTTTGCCAAGGACCTTATTCCCCAGGCCAGTCTGACCCATGCCCATTATGCCCCTGATCAATGCGGGGTTTCCGAGTCCAGCGAGGCCGATCGTTGCCTGAGCTGTGGATCCTGCCGCGATTGCCATCTCTGCGAGACCATCTGTCCGGAACAGGCCATCAGTCGTGAAAAACTGCCCGACGGCAGCTTTCACTACGTCTCTGATGATGATAAATGTATTGCCTGCGGTTTCTGCTCCGACACCTGCCCCTGCGGTATCTGGGTGATGCAGCCCTTCTAGTTGTTTGACCTCTATGTAGTTGCACAAGGCCACACCTGTTACGGGTGTGGCCTTTTTTTTGTGACCAACCTCACCTTGCGCTGCTGCGGCCGCATCGCTGCCAACTATGCCTTTACCTTTACCGACGTTTCATTCATACTTTTCTTAGGTTCTCAGCCCATACTGAGGAAATGCCCGGGGCGCTTTTGTCCTGGGTCAATCATCTTTATTGTGAGGGGGGTGGCCATGGCCCTTGCCCTGGAACATGTTGTGATTAATGAGGTGGTATCTGGCCCGCTGACCGGGGTAAGGGGCCATAGCCTCCATGTCGACCCGGAGGCCTTGGTTAATTTCCTGCAGGCCCAGGATCAGAGGCTGACGGCAATATCCGTGGCACTGGTACGACCTGGCGACTCTTGTCGTATCATCTGCATCAAGGATGTTGTTGAACCCCGGCACAAGGTGTCAGGTGACATACTGGGCCACGGCCGGATTCAGATCCTGAAGAACGTGGCCGTGGTGACCTGCGGCCAGATCGTCGGCTTTCAGGAGGGCATCATTGATATGACAGGGCCTGGCGCGGCCTATACCCCCTTTTCCCAAACCCATAATATTGTCCTGGATATCAGCGTGGCAGAGGGCCTGGAACCTCACCAGCATGAGGAGGCCGTCCGCCTCGCCGGCTTGCGGGCCGCCACTTTTCTGGCCCAGACCGTTGGCGACAGGAGACCTGACAGGGTGGAACATTATTACCCCTTAGATCCGGAGGCCCTCCCGCTGGAGCTGCCACGGGTGGCCTATGTCTACATGCTGCTCAGCCAGGGCCTGCTCCACGATACTTACGTCTTGGGGCAGAATGCCATGGCTGGACTGCCTCGCCTCATGCAACCCCATGAGCTTGTGGACGGCGTCATCACCTCGGGCAATTGTGTCAGCGCCTGTGACAAAAACACCACCTATCACCACCAAAATAATCCCCTGCTGCAAGAACTCTGGGGCCGCCATGGCCAGGACCTCAATCTGGTTGGGGTGGTGCTGACCAATGAGCCGGTGCGGTTGGCAGCGAAAAAAGAGTCGGCTTCCCGGACCGTGGCCCTGGTAAGGGAGCTCGGCGCCCAGGGCGTGGTGATCAGTAAGGAGGGTTTTGGTAATCCAGATGCCGACCAGGTCATGGTGATCAGGGGCCTTGAGGCGGCCGCGATCAGGACGGTGGCCCTCACCGATGAGTATGCCGGCCAAGATGGCAGCTCCCAATCCCTGGCCGATACCACGCCGGAGGCCGATGCCGTCATCTCGGTGGGCAATGCCAATGCCCTTGTTGTCCTGCCTCCTCTCGATCGGATCATCGGCCCCATAAAGGATCTGGCCTCCCTGGCTGGGGCCTATCCCCAGAGCCTGCTGACGGGTGGCAGCCTGGAGATCGAACTCCAGGGCCTGGTAGGCGCCACGAACCAGCTTGGTATGCAACGCCTGCGGGCCAGGGAGGTGTGAAAAATGAAACAACCATTACGAATCATCCATTATCTCAATCAGTTCTTTGGCGGCCTGGGGGGGGAGGAGCAGGCCGATCATGGCCTGGAGCTTGTCGAAGGACCTAAGGGGCCGGGCCTGCTCTTGGAAAAGGAGGGGGCTGGGTTGACCATTATGGCCACCCTGATCGGTGGCGATAATTATCTGGCCCAGGATCCAGAGAGGGCCGAGGCCGAGCTTGTCGCCCTCCTGCAACCCTTGATGACAGGCTCCAAAAGGCCTCACCTGCTGGTGGCTGGCCCTGCCTTTAATGCCGGGCGCTATGGTCTGGCCTGCGGGCTGGTTTGTAAGGTGGTGCAGGAGCACTTTGCCATTCCCTGCCTTGCTGCCATGTTTCCGGACAATCCCGGCGTTGCTCAATATCGGCAGGATGTCTATATCGTAAAGAGTGGTGACAATGTCATGGCCATGGCGGAGGCAATTACGGCCATGGCAGCGCTGGGCCGCAAGCTGGTGGCAGCTGAGGAAGTCTGGCCTGAAGAGGATGGCTATATCGTCCAGGGCCGGCGCCGTAATGTCTTTGGGGAGCACACCGGGGCCCAGCGCGCTGTGGCCATGCTCCTTAATAAGATGAGGGGCGAGGCCTTTACAACCGAGTACGCGATGCCGGTTTTTGATCGGGTGGCGCCGGCCCCGGCCATTATCGACATGACCCAGGCCCGTTTGGCCCTGGTCACCTCAGGGGGCATTGTCCCCAAGGGTAACCCTGACCGCATTGAGGCGGCCAATGCCCACAGGTTCGGGGCCTATAGCCTGCGTGCGCTAAAGGCCTTGCGCCCAGAGACGCACCAGACTGCCCATGGCGGCTATGACCCCACCTTTGCCAATGACGATCCCAACCGGGTGCTGCCCCTGGATGCGGTGTTTCAGCTCGTGCAGGAAGGGGCCATTGGCTCCCTCCATGACCATTATTACGCCACCGTCGGCAATGCCACTGCCGTGGCCAAGGCCAGCAAGTTCGGGCAGGATATCGCCAAGATCCTGGTGGCGGATGGCGTGCAGGCGGTGATTCTTACCTCCACCTGAGGCACTTGCACTCGTTGCGGGGCAACGATGGTCAAGGAAATCGAACGGGCCGGGCTCACGGTGGTGCATTGCTGCTCCATTGTCCCCATCTCGCTCACCGTGGGGGCCAACCGTATCGTGCCCACCATTGCCATCCCTCATCCTTTTGGCGACCCCAGTCTGGCGGCAGATCAGGAAAAGAAGCTGCG
>JBFFNX010000178.1:0-6811 GCA_041562995.1 Desulfurivibrionaceae bacterium | reverse complement strand
CATAAGCATGGCCATATGTTGTCAGAAATATGAAAAATATATGTCTTGAGAGTGCCAAACGAAAGTATACGCAACAACGGCACGAAGGAACTTATCACTCCCTGTGGTATCGGGATAATTGGCAGGCCGAATGGCAACGTTTTCAGGCCAATGATGGCCAGAAAAAATTCACCTTTAAAGAGATGCCGCTCCATCGTCGCAAATTAGCCATTCGTATGGCCAATATCGACAATCATCAGGTGGACGATGTCCCCGTGGGAGAGCAGGATTTTTCCCTGGGCCAGGATGGCAATACCGCCGCAGGTCAAAACAATCAGACGGTTATTCGACGTAAGCCAAAGAGCTCTTGATCTTTTACGATTCGTCGAGCCACTCCATGATGGTTGGTTCAAGGTAGAGCCCTTCCAGTAGCGAGGTGGCCCAATCTTGCCCCTGCGCGCTGAGTTGGCGTGTTAATCTGACCGCCGTGACCTGCACTGCCGGCATGTCACTCCAGATAACTGTTTCCAAAAAACGCCAGTATTGGTGGTTGAGGCCTTTAGGGCTCATCGCCTTTTGGCAGTGTTCACAGATAAACAGGGTGTGTTCCATGTTTGGTTCTGCGGGCAGGGGGGCAACCTCCACGGCATCAAGTCTTGTGTCGCCATGGCCGCATAACTCGCAGTGGGCATGGGATCTTCTCGTCAAATCCTTGCCAAGATGGGCAAGGGCATCCAGCCGCGCTCGCTTATATGTCACGCCTTTTGCCATTATTGCCTCCTCCTCGCATGGGAATGTGATGGGCCTTTAATCTTGCTAAGGGATAGAAGGTGCCGCGCCAGATTATGCCCCCCTGGCGTATGGTGACATACACGGCTCTCCACAAGGTGTAAAGTCTGATATAGGTTGAAACGGGGAGCCAGATCAGATGCCTTTTGGGTATGCCGGCAAAATGGGCGGCACTGCCAAAAAGAAGAAAAGAGCAGCCGATAATGGCGCTATTGATGATTCTGGTTGGGCCACTGCTTAGGAAAAGGGCCCAGTAGGGCCAGATGGTGACCACTATCATGAAAAGAGTGACCGCAGCGACCTTGGCTATGCTGTAGTCCAGGGCGGCAAAGCTGTTTTTTTCCAGGCCTCTGACCATGGCCCCCAGGGAATGATACCAGGGAACCTTGACAAATTGAGCCCCCTGAAGGCACTCCTGGCTAAAACCATGGCCCTTGAGAACCACCCCTAACATCACATCATCAATGGGGGACATGGCAATTTTTGTATGGCCCCCTATCTTTTTGTAGGCCGACTTTCGCACCAGATTGAAGGCGCCTATGCCGATACTGCGGGAGCTTTTCGGGTCAGACGCCTGCCATGGTTTCAGAAAAGCAGCGAGATTAACCCCAAATTCAATAACCACCATATTGAGCAGGCCGCCGCAGAGCTCTGCGGCAAAAAGCAGGGTGAGGTGGTCAAGATTCTTGTCCTGCATCCGTCGAATAGCGCGTTTCAGGGTTGAGGGCGCAAGTTTGACATCGGCATCAGTGAAAAGAAGAAACTCGCCTTTTGCCCTTTGTGCTCCTTGGTGCAGAGCATGATGTTTACCCATCCAGCCAGTGGGAAGCTCTGCGATATGAACGACATGGATTTTCTGGTGCAGCTGCGCCTGGCCCTCGAGCAAAAGGCCGGTTCTGTCGGTGGAGCGATCGTTAACCGCAATAATTTCCAGGTTGTCGTAGTCAAGATGGACCAGGGATTCCAGGGCCTCGCTGATGGTTTCTTCTTCATTTAAGGCAGCGACAATTATCGAGACGAAAGGCTGGGGTGGTTGCACCTCCGGAGGGATGGACTGCAGACTTTGTAGCCGCATTGTTCCCAGCGCCATCTCAAGACTGAAGGCAAGAAAGGCAATGAGCGTCAATATGGAAAGGGCAAAAAGAATCATGACATTTAGTGTATCATGAACGACTCGCCCAGGTTGATTGATAATAGCTTTGTGACAATAAAAAAAGGACTCCGCCCGTAGGGGCAAGGAGTCCTTTTTTTGTGGCGGCTGAAAGGCCGGCGAAGCTACTTGTTCAAGTCGTGGGCAATGCCATGACACTGGCCGCATTTTGGAAAGGATTTATGCATGGCGACAGGATGTGGTTCGCCGTGACAGCTGGAACATTGGGGAATCATCTTATGATCCTCCTGATGACAGGTGGCGCAGGAGAGCTTGGCATGCTTGGTCTGGCTGGCGTCCAGTTGGTTCAAGACATCCTGATGGCAGCTGGCACAGCTTGCAGAGGGGATTTCTGACGGATAGCTGACCTGGAGGGGCATATGGGGTTTATGGCAGGTCAGGCAGTCCTTCTGGATCATTTCCTTGCTGTGCGGCGAATGGCATTGCATACAGTCCGGGATCATGCCGTGCTGGTCGCGATGGCAGGTTGAACAGTTGACCTGGGTATGTTTGCTTTCGTACTGTTGGAGCTGGGCCATTTGGTCAGTATGGCAGGTCAGGCAAGGTTGGGTGAGATTCGAATCAATACTGATCACCAGCGGGGTGTGGGGGTTGGTGTGGCAGGACAAACAGCTTTCAAGCTTGAAATGCGGGGTGCCCTCATGGCACTGGCTACATTTGGGGATGATTTCAGCACCACCCGTGGGAGGATGGCCGTCATGACATTCGACACAGCTGATTTCCGTCCGGTGGGCTTTGCCGTTAGTGGCGATATCACTGGGGGCTTTTTCATGACATTTAACACAGTCGTCAGGGGTGAGTCCTGCGGCACTGGCTGGCGTAGGACCGGCAAAAAATGCCAAAACAAGGGGGCTTGCCATCAGCAGGCAGGCCAGTTTTAAGTGGATGTTTGCGTGTTTCATCGTTTCCTCTTCGGGTGAAAAATATATTAAAAAATAATTATTGGCGATTTAATGTCTTTGCGTAGGTACACGTTTTATGCCGTAGGCAACAATCACTGCGAAATAGTGCTATCAGCCTAAAAACAGGGGCTAATAGCTCCTTCTGGAGCCCGGCGGCCGGGCGGAGTGTTCAGCAGGCAAGGCCAGATCCTGGCCATGGGCTGGTCAGGATCTGGCTGTTGTGAAAAAAATTGCTAACAAGTTGCTTTTATTATAATAAAATCTGGATAATGTTCGTAAAGAGGAGGGTGAAGTGGAGAAGAAGGTTGTAGTCGCTCTGGGGGTGAAAATACCTTTGTCGCGCCGGCACATTATTCTGTGCAAGAGGCCCAAATCGGTTTATTAAAGAGAACTTGAGAAAGTCGATCATAATGGGATTGTGTTCAAGGCGCCGAATTAAAAGGTGTTAAATCGTCGTTTGCCTGACTAGGGTTTAGGAAGAATGTTATGGAAAAGGTGTGTCTTAACTGTAAATTTTTAAAGGTTGATGATGTCCAGTCGGGGCTATGTCGTAAGGTAAAGGGGACGGATGCGCCACGTCCCCTGAAACTTCATACTGATACCTGTGCCGACTGGCAGGATGCCGGCCAGCAGTATTCGATCCGCAAGGGCTGGATCCAGGCCCAGCAAAAAAAGGCCGCTCTTTCTAAAAATTAGAACTGTCTGTAATGATCCTTTTGGTGCAGGGCCTTTTGTGGGTTAAAAAAAAGTGAAATCGCGCCAAGAAAACAAAGGAGAATCACCCTACACTTTTGTAGTTTTTTCAGGTAATAACGAAAGAATATGCTATGCTGAACTAGCTCTTGCTATTAGGATAGCTGGGCGTTGTTTTTAATGCTGGAAGCCGTTTAGATGTGCTGGTCCTTTATCTTGAATGATATCAAAGTATTAAGGTTATATTTGCCTAGGCCTACATTTAAAATTGGAGAAGAGAATAGGGGTACTGAAAGGTCAGTCTAGAGCCGGACATCGCAGTTTGTCGTAGTCGGCCTTTTGGCGGGGGTGTTGTAAATAAAAATGGTGACATTTAAACCTGAAAAATATGGGAAATATCTTCTTCTGGATCGGATTGCCCGTGGCGGCATGGCCGAGCTCTATAGGGGTAAGATTCTTGGTGCCCAAGGGTTTGAGAAGATTGTTGCCATTAAGAAGATTCTTCCCCACCTGGTCGATCAAGAGGAATTTATAAAGGCCTTTGTTGATGAAGCCCGGCTGGCCGCCTTTCTCCAACACCCCAATATTGTCCAGATCTATGATTTTGGTGAAATGGCGGAAACCTATTTCATCTCCATGGAGTACCTCGCCGGAGTTGATCTCAAAACCGTCTTAAAAAAAGCCAAGGACGAATCTAAACCCCTCAAGCTTGCTCTTTCTCTCTTCTATATCCTGCCCCAGATTTGCTATGGCTTGCAATATGCCCATAATCTCAAGGATTTTTCAGGGGAACCTCTCAATATTATCCATCGGGATCTTGGTCCGCAGAATATTTTTATTACCTATAATGGCGAAATCAAACTCATTGATTTTGGCATCGCCAAGGCCTCAAGCCATGACGCCACTACCTATGTCGGTTCCCTCAAGGGGAAATTGGCCTACATGTCCCCGGAACAGGCCTCTGGTAAGGAAATAGATCACCGTTCTGATCTCTTTGCCATTGGCATCTTGCTGTACGAGCTTGCCACCGGCCATCGCCTGTACACCGGTGAGTCGCAGGCAATTCTTCTCAAGGCTGGCAAGGCAGAGTTTACCCCGCCTGAACAGGTAAAACAGGGGCTGCCCGCCAGTCTCTACGCCCTGATCCATAAGGCCCTCCATAAGGATCCTGCTCTTCGCTACCAGTCTGCTGAGCAGTTGCGTCTTGACTTGGAGGTCTGCGCCCAGGAGTTGGCTGTCCGGGTGACCCGCGGGCAGATGGCGGCCTACATGCATGAGCTTTTCCATGAGGAAGCTGCGGAAGAGGAGAGGGCCCTTAAGGCGGCAGGCCTCGCAGTCAGCCCATCCCCCAGACCTGTCCCCATGGCTGAGCACACCGGTGACATTAGTGAGGAGGATAAGACCATTGTTCTTGGCCCCCCCAAGAAAACGGGGAGCAGGAAGAAGGTCTTTGCCATAGGAGTGGCCCTGGTCCTTTTACTATGTATCGGCGTCTACTTTGTTGATATCCCATTCACGGACACGGTCCGCCAGAAGGGACAAACCGTCTTTGCTGACAGCAAACAGAAAATCAATAGGGCGCTTGGTTCCCTCCAGGCTAGGCTGACCACCGCTGGTTCAGGGGGAAATGGTCAGGACAAGAATTCTGGAGGCGATCCCTACCAGGAGGCCATCACCTTTTTCGACGGCCTGCAGGCCAATGTCAAATCAGGAAAGGCGCAGAGTGTTGATGTTGGGAAATTAAACAAGTATGCCGCGTATCTTGAAAAAAACGACCCGAAAGAGGCCTTTGTCCGCTTAAGCGCCATGGAAAAGAGCCACTCCAAGGTGGCCACAGTCCATTTTTACCTGGGAAAATTGTATGCGGCCCGCTATGAGTCACGCAAGGCAACAGCCGCCTACCTGCGGGCCTTGGAACTGGATCCGAAATTCACAGATGCCTATTTTAATCTTGGCTATATCTATGCCTCGGCAGGGAAATATGCTAAGGCTGAGATGATGTATGCCCAGGTCGCCTCTCTTAAACCGTCCTATCTTGACGAGGCCCTTGTCAATCTGGCGGTCACTCAGCGCAAGCAGGATAAAATGGTCGAAAGCATTCACTCCCTACAGCAGGCCCTGAAGGTGAATCCGAACAATCGTCTCGCTGCCAAAAAACTGAGTCAGTGGCAACAGTAAGCAATAGGTCGTAAAATGTCTTTGATGCAGAGCATAACTATGGGTCATCAGCGCAGCCTGGCAGGCCTTTTTTTTTATTTCTGCAGCTGCTTGCTCGTTGTTTTCGGGCTTGCCGGCTGTCAAACCACACAGGTTGACACGTGGAAGCCGGTGCGCAGCCAGCATAAGAATCAGATCCATACGGTGACCTGGAACAGTGAGGATTTGCAGGTTATTGCTAAGTGGTACACCGGTACGGAAAATAACTGGAAAGAGGTTGCCAATGCCAACCCCAATATTCTTCCCACCCATCTTCGTCTCGGCGATAAGATTCTCATCCCCTCTTCTTTGTTGAAAACCCGGGCCGCCATGACCAAGAGCTTTCTTGACGAGTGGTTGCAGGCTGTAAAACAGCAAAAAAATCCGGCGTCGTTAAGAACGAAAGGGGAATCAGCCCCCCTTCTTGTCCCTAAACTTCATAAGTTCAAGCAGGATGAAGACAATTCGGTCCAGGAGCTTCCTCTGGACATCAAGGAGCCAGAGGATGATGGTAATGATCTTGAGCTTTTTGGTCCCAAATAAGCCATGCTCCCTGGTATGATCATGAAAAGGCCCCTGCCCTTTATCTCCTCTCCCCGTGTGTCCTGCTTGCTTTCTCTCCTGTTAGGTGTTGTTGCCTTGCAGCCATGCTATGCCGAACAGGAAAGCATGCGGACCAACGAAGTTGATACTATCCTTGCCACCACGCGGATTTTCGAGCAGAAAAATTTAAACAGAAAAAGCCTGAATGGGTATGATTTTAATCATAGTCGATTCTCCCAGGCAACCATGGTCAGAGCCCGTTTCGATTCTGCCAAATTTGATGGGGCCATTTTTCTTGACAGCGATTTAAGTAGCTCCTCCTTTGTTGATGCCGATTTAAGTGGCAGCAAGTTTGAGAAGGTGATCATTGAGGGCAGTGACCTGCGAAAGGGCCGCT
Organism: Desulfurivibrionaceae bacterium; assembly: GCA_041562995.1. Lineage (GTDB taxonomy): Bacteria > Desulfobacterota > Desulfobulbia > Desulfobulbales > SURF-16 > BM506. The sequence goes on along the minus strand of JBFFNX010000178.1, from coordinate 141 downwards.
TCAACAGGATGACTTTCATTGATGGCAAGCTCGCCGGTGCCAATCTGAGTCAAGCCAATATGCAACGGATTTTCGTTGAAAGGTCTGATTTAAATAAGGTCAATCTGACCGGCAGTGATATCAGTAATGGCTCTTTCTCTG
>JBFFNX010000177.1:0-6818 GCA_041562995.1 Desulfurivibrionaceae bacterium | reverse complement strand
TGGATGAGCTCCAACTCATCATTGCCAAGGCCCTCCATGTGGATAAACTGGAGCAGGAAAATATCCACCTCAAGGAGAGGCTCAAGGAGAAGTTTTCCTTTGCCAATATCATTGGCTCGAGCAAGGTAATGCAGGAGATGTTTGCTACACTGCGCTTAGTTGCACCGTCCGATGCGACAGTGCTTATTGGGGGCGAGTCCGGCACCGGAAAGGAGCTGATTGCCAATGCCATCCATGAAAATAGCTCAAGAAAAGATGGACCATTCATCAAGGTAAACTGCGCAGCGCTCCATGAAAATCTGCTCGAAAGCGAACTCTTCGGCCATGAGAAAGGCGCCTTCACCGGTGCCACAGAACAACGTAAAGGCCGTTTTGAACAGGCCCACCATGGCACCTTGTTTTTAGATGAGATCGGCGATATGACCTTGCCCACCCAGGCCAAAATTCTCCGCGCTTTACAAGAGGGAGAGATCGAACGTCTGGGTGGTAGCAAGACGATCAAAGTTGATGTCCGTATGGTGGCTGCCAGTCATCGGGATCTTGAGGCCATGGTGGAACGGGGAGAGTTTCGTCAGGATCTCTTCTTTCGGCTGAGCGTGGTGCCCATTATCCTGCCCCCCCTACGCGACCGTGGCGGTGATATTCCCGATCTGGCCCGTTATTTCCTGAAACGCTATGCAGAAAAAAACAAGAAGGATATCCGCTCCATCCACCCCCAGGCCATCAACCTTCTTATGCACCATGCTTGGCCCGGCAATATTCGTGAGCTGGAAAACTGTATAGAGCGGGCCATCATCCTCTGCCAAGGCGAACAGATCACCCCTAACGAACTTCCCCCTCAGCTCAACCCCCAGGGCAAAAAACAAAGCGATAGCAATCTTCAGGCCAACGGCAGCGGTCTTACTCTGCGGGATATGGAGCGGGAAATGATCCGGGTCACCCTTGATGAAACGGCTGGGAATAAGTCCCAGGCTGCCAAGCAACTTGGCATTGCCCGCCAGACCCTGCTCAACAAAATCAAAGAATATGGCCTTGAGTAAATTCTCGTGGGAGCTGTCTCAATTTTAGACATCTCTCCCCTTTTTCTCCCTTCCTCCGCTGTCTCAAATTGAGACAGTCACTGACTCTGCGCTCTTAAGAATCTTCCCGCCATTTTTTTATTATCCCACCATTTCAGGCAGTTATTGCTTAATCGCCATTGGTTTAGGTTGCGTGGCACACCCTCTGCAATATCTCCTTAATACCAACAAAAAAAGGGGTGGGGCGATGAGCTGCGCATGGGGATGGCTTGGCACACATTATCTAACAACAGCCGTTATTGGTTTCAGTCTCCTTGTTGTTGTCGTGGTTGGTCTGCTTATCTTCATGTGGAGAAAGCAGAGAGCGCAGAAACGTACACAGCGCTGCTCTGCCTGCGGAGGATCCGTTGAACCAGCTTATTTTCGTTGTCCCCATTGTGGCTATACCCTCAAGGGTCATTGCCCGAACTGCTCACGAATTGTCGAGAGTAGTTGGCGTTACTGCCCAGATTGTCAGGCAGGACAGAGATAATACAAACAAAAAAGTAAAAAGGAGTCTTTGAGAGATGTTGAATTTTTCAGGTCATTACAACAACTGGTTATGTGGGCCTGGGGCTTTTATGCACGGCCCCTTTGGGATGGTTCTTTCCCTGTTCTTCTGGGGATTTATTATCTTTCTCCTGGTCAAGCTTTTCCAGGCCATATTTCGTTCCACAAGGGCTTCTTCGCCATCCAGCCTTGATCTGATTAAAAGGCGATACGCCAAGGGTGAAATCAGCGAAGAGGAGTTCAAACGGCTCAAAGCTGAGTTGGAATAAGTCGGCCAAGGGAGGCCACCTATGAAACGAAGAGTATTTCTGAAAAGCGGCTTGGCAGCCCTGGCTCTGGCTGGGGCTGCCGGGGCAAGCGGCACCTTTCGATCACTCATGCCGGGCAGGTTCAGCCTGATCACAGGCACCCAATCTGTCCAGGCGGCAGCTGGCTTTCGAGAGCTGCTGCCCATTCCGCCTCTCCTGGAAGATATGAGCAATACCGCTGACAGTGTCCATTTTGCCATGCAAGTGCAGGCGGGCAGCCGAGAGTTTTTCCCTGGCATGAGCACTCCTACTTTAGGCTATAACGGCAACTTCCTGGGTCCCACCATTCGGGTGCGCAATGGGCAGCAGTTCAGGATGCATGTTCAAAATGAGCTGCACCAGACCACCTCCCTGCATTGGCATGGTCTCCATGTGCCTGCCAAGTGGGATGGCGGTCCCCGTCAACCTATTGCGGCCGGTGCCGGCTGGGATCCTGAGTTTACCATCAAGCAGCAGGCGGCCACCCTTTGGTATCATCCACATGCCATGGGACTGACCGGCGAACAGGTTTATAACGGGCTGGCCGGGCTCTTTTTCATTGAAGACGAGGTGTCGGACAGCCTGGATATCCCCAGGGCGTATGGCCGGGATGATATCCCTGTGGTTCTCCAGGATCGTCGCTTTTTTGTCAATGGCCAGTTCGCCTATGTCCAGGGACGGCATGATGTCATAAATGGTGTCATCGGTAATTATCTGCTGGTCAACGGTGTTATGCAGCCCCGCCTCAAGGTTCATGCCGGTATGGTGCGCCTGCGCCTGGTTAATGGTTCCAACTCATCGATCTATACGATACGTCTGTCAGGGAGCAAGAGCTTTCAGATGATTGCCTCAGATGGTGGTTTTCTGGAGAGGCCGTTGACCATGGATTCCATTATTCTGTCTGCCGGAGAAAGGGCTGAGGTGGTGGTTGATTTCTCCAATAACAAGCTGGACAGTCAGCTTTCCTTGCTGGTGGATCAACTGGGTGGCAATAGCTTTGAGGCCATGGCTATAACTGTAGATCGGCCTGCAGAAACAGTCGTGAAAATACCCTCCAGCCTCCTTCCTCTAGAGAAAATCCCGGCCTCAGAGGCCACTGTAACACGAAAATTTATCATGGAAACCATGGGAGGTGGCCGGATGGGAATGATGGGAGGTGGCCTTTCAATTAATGGTAGAAAGATGGACTTAAACCGTGTTGATGCACGGATTAAATTGGGCAGCACTGAGATCTGGGAGATCAGCAACCGCTCGGCCATGATGATGAGTATGCCCCACTCCATGCATCTCCATGACGTTCAATTCCAAATCTTAAGCCGCAACGGTAGACCACCTGCTGCCCATGAGCAAGGCCGCAAGGACACCGTGCTGGTTATGCCCGGTGAGACGGTGCGTATTATCAGCCGTTTTCGAGACTATAAAGGTATCTATATGTACCACTGTCACCTTCTTGAACATGAGGATGAAGGTATGATGGGTCAGTTTGAGGTGGTGGCATGATCTCACCTATCAATTCCCTTGACCGACCCAACATGTGGATGCGTAGAGTGAAGGGATATATCTGTTCGATATTGCACTTCACAATAAATATGAAACATCCATTCGAAGAAGAACTGTCGGATGGTTATAACAGACCCTCTTCATAATAAGGAGTTTAGCAAAATGAAAAAGACAATTTTAACAACAGTTCTCGCACTTGGCATGGTAACAGGCACCGCAATGGCCCAGGACAACATGCCCATGAATATGGGCGACGGCCCAAATATGCAACCGGGTCAAGGCCAAGGCATGATGATGAACGGCGGGGGCATGGGTTCAGGCATGATGGGCGACCAAGGCATGATGATGAACGGCCGTGGCATGGGCCCAGGCATGATGGGCGGCAAGGGCATGATGATGAACGGCCGTCTGGGATGCATGAATATGATGGGTCAGGGTATGGGCCAGGGCATGATGGGCGGCGGTATGATGACCAATATGTCTGCCGACAATCAGCAGAAATTCATGAATGACACCAGGGAGATGCGCCAGAAAATGCATACGATGCGTTTTGAGTACATGGAGGCCATGCGCAACCCCAAAACCACCCTCAAAGACCTTGGCGAAATGGAGCAGAAGATGCTTGATATACGCAAGGGTATGATGAAAAAGGCAGAGAAATATCAAGATATGAAAAAGTAAGATAAAGAGAGCGGTGAAGAAATACACAAAGCGAGCCTTCCTTCTCCTAAATCTATCAGATTTATCTTGTGCTATATCCCGATGGGGACGATGCTGATCTTGGTGCTACCAGTGAGGCCGTCCCCTTTTTTATAAAAAACAACCACACCCTTGACTCTTGACCATAGTCCAATGTTTAGAATGTAACTATAAACAGAGTAATTTTTGCGCAGGAGTTTCGTCATGAAGGGACTGACCATAGGCAAAATGGCGAAGAAAGTGGGGGTGAGCATTGACACGGTGCGTTTTTACGAGCGTCGTGGCCTGATCGCTGAGCCGGCCCGCACCCCAGCAAACTACCGCATCTATCCTAAAGAGGATATTGCCCGCCTGACCTTTATTAAAAAGGCCAAGGAGCTTGGTTTTTCCCTAAACGAAATTCATAAACTCCTTACTATCCAGGATGACCCCGGGGCATCCATGGCAGAGGTCAAAGAGTGGACGGAAGCAAAGATCCACGAAATCCGTTGTCGGATCAAGGATCTTTCCCGCATACTTGTGGGCCTGGAGCATCTAGCCAAGACCTGTTACGGGGAGGGGCCGGTGAGTGAGTGCCCGATCCTAGAGGCCTTGGCCGGTGACTCGCACGAGACTGAAAACCAGCATCACAAAGGAGGTGTGTCATGACCATTGCAAATATTTTTTGGATATTGGTTGCCGGCCTGGTTGTTTACCTGATGATGAAGAGGGGCGGCGGTTGTTGCGGCGGCCACGGAGATCATCATCAGCACCAGTCAGAGGGAGGCTGCCACGACAGCGCTTCTGATGAGCATCAACATGATAAACAGGCTAAGCATAAAGGCCAAGGGGCAGACAAAGACCCGGTCTGCGGTATGGATGTCAGCGATGGTGCGGCCAGCAGTAATTTTGCTGGCAAAACCTACCGGTTCTGCTCCGACAGCTGCAAGGAATCCTTTGACCAGGATCCTGGTAAATATGTCGGTGGCTGAATAATACTCAGGCCGTACAGGCTTTTTCACTCAGCCGTGGGAGGTGAATATCATGAACCATCACGAACATAGCCACGATGACGGGGAGACAAAGAAATTTGTTGATCCGGTCTGCGGCATGAGCACAGAAGATGAGGCGGCCTTTAGCGCTTACGAACATAACGGTACGACCTATTATTTCTGCAGCGATCATTGCCTGACTAAATTCAAGGAGAATCCCGGTGATTATGGAGTCGGGGAGTCGAAAGCTTGCTGCTCCAACGGAGAAAAGGTTCCTCAAACTTCCCCGCCAGACATCCAGGCAACAGCCCAGACCTATACCTGCCCTATGCATCCTGAGGTGGAGCAGCAGGGGCCGGGGACCTGCCCCAAATGCGGGATGGCCCTCGAAGCACAAACCATCTCCCTGGAGGCTGAGGAGGATAATTCCGAATATCACGACATGTTGAAACGCTTTGTCTTTGGGGCCATCCTCACCGTGCCTCTGGTTTTCATTTCCATGCGCCATATGCTGCCTGGTGGTCATCTCATTGATAACCTGGCCCCGGCCCAAATCTTAGGCCGGTGGGAGCTTATCCTGGCCACCCCGGTGGTGCTCTGGGCAGGTTGGCCCTTTTACGTAAGGGCTGTGCAGTCGCTAATCAATAAGAGCCTGAACATGTTTACCCTCATCGGCCTTGGGGTGTCGGTGGCCTATATCTACAGCCTTGTTGCCGTGCTGTTCCCTGGCATCTTTCCGGCCACCATGCGCGGCCCTGATGGGGCGGTGGCTGTCTATTTTGAGGCGGCGGCCATGATTGTTGTCCTGATTCTTGTTGGCCAGGTCATGGAGCTTCGGGCCCGCAGCCAGACAGGGGCAGCCATTAAGGCCCTGCTGGGCTTGGCTCCGAAAACTGCCCGCAAGATCAAGGCTGACGGCAGCGAGGAAGATATTCCCCTGGAGCATGTCCGGACCGGGGATGTTCTCCGGGTCAGGCCGGGGGAAAAAGTGCCGGTGGATGGCGAGGTGGTTTCCGGCACCAGCTCGGTGGACGAGTCGATGGTTTCCGGCGAGCCCATCCCTGTCAAGAAACAGGCTGGCGATAAGGTCATCGGCGCAACAGTCAACAGCACCGGCGCCCTGACCATCCGGGCCGAAAAGGTGGGCAGCGACACCCTACTGGCCCGCATTGTCCAGATGGTTGCCGAGGCTCAGCGCAGCCGTGCACCGATCCAGAAATTGGCCGATCTCGTTTCCGGTTATTTTGTGCCGGTGGTCATTGTCATCGCTCTGCTTGCCTTTGTGATTTGGTTTTTTGTCGGCCCTGAGCCCCGGCTTGCCTTTGCGCTGATCGCCGCCGTGTCGGTGCTGATTATCGCCTGTCCCTGCGCCCTTGGCCTGGCAACCCCCATGTCCATCATGGTTTCCACCGGTAAAGGAGCCACCCTTGGTGTGCTCTTTAAAAATGCCGAATCCATTGAAACCATGCGCAAAATCGATACCCTGCTGGTGGATAAGACCGGCACCCTGACTGTGGGAAAACCGAAACTCACCGCTGTTGTCTGTGCCTCTGGCATGAAGGAAGAGGACTTACTGCGATTTTCGGCAAGCCTTGAAAAATCCAGCGAGCACCCCCTGGCAGCGGCCATAATCGCAGGCGCTGAGGAGATGGGAGTTGAAATCCTCACCCCGGATGATTTTGACTCGGTGACCGGCAAAGGCGTTGCCGGAACCGTTGATGGCACTGCTGTCTTGCTTGGTAACCCTAAGCTCATGGATGATGCGGGAGTGGATACAGCTGAACTAGCCCACC
>JBFFNX010000176.1:0-6821 GCA_041562995.1 Desulfurivibrionaceae bacterium | reverse complement strand
TGCCTGACGCAGATGGAGCAGTCCACACAGTTTTTTGCCACGGAATGAGCTTTGTCGGAAAAACGATTGGCCATGATCTTTAAAGGCTGCATGATAATTTGGCGGAGACTTTTTTCCTTACATGCTAAAGCTGAATTGAGCAGCTTGTCTGCTCAAACGAAACTTATCCCCTTGTGGTATAAAAAAGAAGCTGAAGCATGGGAATTGATTTAAGCAGCGCGGAGTATTCCTGTACCTGCAGGTTGTACCCAATCAAAGGAGAGAATGATAGCATGAAGAAAGGGGCACAGCTTTTTATGGTATTTTTTTTGGTTACAATTTTCTTAGCCCCATTTTGTGGAGGAGTGGCAGCAGATACGAACAAAGAGAAGTTTGATATAGATGCTGAGCTGAGGGAGAAAACTTTTTATATTCAAGAGCTTGACCAGGGTAAGAAGGCGGGAAACGATTATCACGCCTATTTTAAAAACGATGGTGTTTTGGCTATTAAATTCTCCCGCAAACATTGGAAGTATGAAAAGTGGGAGGTGGATGATAAGGGTACTCTCTGTGTGACGACCATTCGCCGCAAGCTAAACAAGACAACCATGTGTACCTCCAAGTTGTGTACCTCCAAGTGTGGAAGGTTTGTGAAGAGCAGTGAGACAACCTATCGCTGGTACAATGGCGATGGCAAGCATCGCGCCAATTTCACGCTGCAAGGCAAGGGCGATAGATTGCCCTGATCAGGGCTGAAAGCGGCGCATGAAGGCCCGGTCGATATAATCCTTGATCCAGAAGGCCGGCCGGCCTTTGAAGGTGATAATTTGTGTGGAAGAATCCTTCACCCCGACCGCAGTTGAAGAGAATCAGATAGTTGCCCTCCTCCGGTTCTTTGAGGATATTGTTGGCAGAGTGCGTGGGTTGCCATGCTCGCTGACGAAACGGTATGGTTTAATAAATTCGCCGAGGCTATTGCCCTTTTTATGATAGAAAGAGCAAAGTGGTTCAGGAGAGTGATTTTCTTAACAACAAATAACCCGCGTCAGCAGCTTGCACCTAATTAACGGAGGAATGGCACCATGAATAAAAGGACACAGCTCTTTTTTCTCATTTTTTTTGTGATGTTTTGGGGGGTGAACTCTTGCCTGGCAGGAGCATCGGACAAGAAAAATGCGGACATGGCTGAAGAACTCAGCGACAGAACTTTTTTTATCACGGAATTTGCCCGGGGTAATGCGGCAGAAAAAGATTATCACGGCTATTTCAAAAAAGATGGCGTTTTGGCCATCAAGTTTTCACCCAAGCATTCGAAGTCGGGGAAATGGGAGGTGGATGATAAGGGTATTCTCTGCATTACAACTATCCGCCATAAGTCAAACAAGACCTCGATCAATATTACCCAATGCGGCAAGCTCGTTAAGAGCAGTGCCAGGGCCTATCGTTGGTACGATGATAAAGGCCAGCAGCGGGCCAATTTCACGCTGCAAGGGAAGGGCGATAGGTTGCCCTGATCAGGGCTGAAAGCGGCGCATGAAGGCCCGGTCGATATAATCCTTGATCCAGAAGGCGAGCCGGCCCTTAAAGGACAGGCCACTCTTGTGGAAGACGCCCTCGCCAGCGCCGCAGTTGAAGATCAGGAGATAGTCGCCGCCCGGCTCAAAGGGCGTCAAGGGTTGGCCGCTCAGCTGGGCCTGGAGGTTGGCAAGAAGAACAGGGTTCTGGCGGACCGCATAGACCCCCACCTTGCCCAGGGGCTGGTCGGCGAAATAGATGCAGTCACCGCCGCCGAAGATCTCTGGATATTTCGGGCTTTGGAGATATGTATTGACCAGCAGGCCGCCGTCCGGGCCGGTTTCCAGGCCAGATCTGACAAAGGCCTGATTGGGCCGCACTCCCACCGCCGTAAACAGGACATCGTCCTTGAATGTCTGGCCATCTTCGAGGGTTACCTCACCGTTATTAATCTCCGACACATAACTCCCCTCAATAATCTCAATGCCCCGTTTGGCCATGATCTGAACGCAGCGGGAGCGCACCTTGGCAGGGACTCGGGCCATGAAGTGTTTGCCGGCATAGATCCGTACCCGGCAGCCCTTGCCCCCCATCTCCTGACCACAGGCCCAGCTGTTACCGGCAACCTCTAAAGCGGCCGGACCTCCTCCCACCACACCCACATTTACTATGTCTTTGCCAGCAAGATCCAGAATCCGCTGGCGACCGGCCTGCAGATTCTCAATGGGCTTGACGGAAAAAACCTCGCCCGCCTTTAAGACCTCGGCATCGGGGACATGGCTGCCGATATTAAAGGAGGCCACGTCATAGCTGACGGTGTTTCCCGAGGCCAGGCGCAGGGAGCGGTTGGCGGCATCAATACAGTCCAGGCTGTCTTTGATGAAGATACCGCCTTGGGCCTCCACCATCTGCTGGACCGGAAAGCTGATGTCTGCCGCGCTATAGGTGCCGCCCAGCATGCCGGGTCCCATGCCGGAATAATAATGATGGGAGGAGGGGCCGATCACCGTCACCTTGATTCCCTGGGCCTTAAGGTCTTTGATATGGGCCATGGCGGTCATGTGGGCATGGCCGGCACCCACGAGGACGAGATTCTTAGTCATGATGATTTCTCCTGAGCATCTTAGCGGCCATGACCAGCAGATAGCTGAGGCCGGCAATCATGACAATGGTGGCGCCGCTGGGCAGGTTGGGGCCGTAGCTCACAGCCAGACCGGCGGTCACATAGAACATGGAGAGCAGGGTGGAAATGGCCATCATCTGCCAGAGTCGGGAGGAAAAATGGCCGGCCACCGCCGCCGGCAGCGAAAAGAGGGCGATGACCAGGACGATGCCGACAATCCGGATCATCAGGACAATGGTAAGGGCGGTCAGGCAGAGCAGCAGCAGGTAATAAAATTTGGTATGCACCCCGCGCAGGCGGGCGAATTCCTCGTCAAAGCAGACGGCCAGCATCTTGTGGTAGGAAAGGATGCCGAGGGTGACCACGCAGCTGTCCAGGGCCAGGATGACCCAGAGATCCTGGCGGGAGATCATCAGGATATTGCCGAAGAGATAGCTCATGGGGTCAATATAACCCGGGGTCTTGGCCATGAACATGATGCCGGCCGCCATCCCTGTGACCCACAGGGCCGAGATGACGCTGTCCTCCCGCTCCTGGGCGTGGATAGTGACCAGACCGATGATAATGGCGGCGGCCAGGGCGGCCAGCACTGCGCCGGTCATGGGGGTCAGCCAGCCCAGTCCGTAGCGCTGGCTGAAAAAGAGGGCGGCGCCAATGCCGCCGAGCACGCAATGGGCAATGGCCCCGGCAATATAGGTGATTCGTTTCACCACCACATAGGAACCGATCACCCCAAAGGCCACCGAGGCCAATAAGCCGGCGATCAGGGCGTAGCGCAGAAAGGTGATGGAGGGATCGGTAAGGGTGTTAAGAAATTCGGTCATGGATGTGGCCCTGTTCTGAGCAGCAATGGTCGTGGCGCACCATTTTCAGGTCGCCGCCGTACATATCCTGGATGATTTCACCGGTGATTTCGCTGGTGGGGTGGATTTTCACAAAACGATTAACGCAGACGACCCGGTCAACCATCTGCGAGACAAAGCCGAGATCGTGGGTGACGGTGATGACCGTTATCTTGGTGGCCAGGTCGTGGAGGATTTCCAGGAGCTGGTTTTCCACGGCCGGGTCAACATTGGCGGTGGGTTCGTCAAGCAGCAGCAGTTCCGGCTCACAGGCCAGGGCCCGGGCAATGAGAACGCGCTGGCGCTGACCGCCGGAAAGGGCGCCGAAGGGGCGTTTGGCCAGATCAGCGACGCCCATCTCGTCCAGGCACTTCATGGTAATCTGTTTATCCTGCTTGTTGTAAAAGCCAAAGAGATGGCCACTGAGGCGGCCCATGAGGGCGACATCAAGGACGCTTGCCGGGAAACGCTGGTCATACTGGAGGTATTGCGGCATGTAGCCGATTTTTTGCCGAGCCTTGACCGGGTCAGTGCCCAGGACGGTGATGGTGCCCCGGCTAGGCTCCAGGAGGCCGAGCATCAGCTTGATCAGGGTGGACTTGCCGCCGCCATTTGGCCCCACCATGGAGATGGATTCGTGGTGTTGGGCGGAAAAGGAAACATCGCTGAGCACCTCGATGCTGTCAAAGGCAAAGGAGACATTGTCAAAGGTGAGAATGGGTTCGGTCACTTGGTTTGTCAGCCGGTTGAGGTTGAATCAGCAGCAGCGGATAAAATCCTGAAGTTTTTTTGTATCACTTGCCAAGGGTGGTGGCAATTTTTTCTGCCATCGTCTGCAGATTAACAAAAACATCGGCGGACAGGGGGTCCAAGGTCAGCACCTCACCATCAATGGCCTGAGCGATACGCTGGGCTGCCCGTTTATCAAATTGCGGCTGGATAAAAATAACCTTGATCTCGTGTGCCCTGGCCAGCTTGATAATGGCCGTTAACTGCCGGGGCGAAGGGCTCTTGCCCTCAATTTCTACAGCTTCCTGGACAAGACCGAAGCTGTCGGCAAAATAACCAAAGGAAGGGTGGAAGACCAGAAAGCTGCGGCCCTTAAACGGGCTGAGCATGCCGGTCAGCTCTTTGTCAACCTTGGCCAGGCGCTCAAGAAACTGGCCCAGATTTTCCTCGAATTGCAGGCGTCCATCAGGATCTTCAAGGCTCAGGGACTCGGTGATATTTCTGGCCATCTGGGCCAGGGGATCGATGCCAAGCCAGATGTGGGGATCGCCCTGGACAGCGTGGTGCTGAAGGTGGTGATCGTGCCCCTCCATATACCTTCTGGCAATACCGGCGCTGCAATCAACAATCTGCAGACTCTTGTCGCCGGAGGCCAGGCGGCTGATCAGCTCCTTCTCAAAGGTCAGGGCCACAGTGAAGTAAATTTTGGCCTGGCTCAAGGCCACCACCTGGCGCGGCGTAGGGGAAAAGGTGTGCGGGTCACGACCCAGCGGAATCAGGGTATGGACATTGACCAGATTGCCACCGATTTCCCCCACCACAAAGGCCACCGGTGCCAGAGAGGTAAAGACAGTTATCTTCTCGCGGCCTTGAGCATAGGCAGCCTCCTGGCAGGGGCCGGCAAGGAGAAAGACCAGAGCGCCAGAAAGGCAGATTTTTTTGAGAAGATCCATGGTCACGTGGCGAGCAATAGTGTGAAAAATCATCGTTAAGCTATATACCATATCACCGCAGAGGGCGATTTTTTAATGGCAGTAGGGGAGATTGCAGGAATTGCCGAAACTTTTTGGCGCCCCTTCAGGTTGCAACAAAGGGGGCGCGGTTGATGTTGGCGAGGAGTTATTTTATGCAAACTTGCTTCTAAACATAAAATAAACGGCACCGATCATACACAGCCCGGCCCAAAAGTTATCAAGTTTAAGAGGCTCTTTTAAATACATAACCGAGAAAGGAACAAAGACAGTCAAGGTGATGACCTCCTGCATGATTTTGAGCTGGCCAATGCTGAGGACCGAGTAGCCAATGCGATTGGCCGGAACCTGAAAACCATACTCTATCAGGGCAATTCCCCAACTCACAAAAGCAGCAATAAGCCAGGGCTTATTGTTCAACTCTTTGAGGTGGGCATACCAGGCAAATGTCATGAATACATTGCTACAAATCAGGAGAAAAATGGAGATGAATAGGGGCTTCATGGTGGTTGCGAAGGTGCTTAATGGCTGAGACGCTCAAATAGTCTGGCTGCTTGGCCAGCCTCCAAATCTACTTCCACTTAAATCCTTCCTTCAACTCCATATTATCGTGGTATCGAAGCTGTAAACCCTGGAGGAAATTACGCAAGATCTGACTTTTGCATTCACGATAATGTTTATGGTCAGGTTTGCGAAAAAAGGCGCTTAATTCGTGTTTACTCATGCGTAAATCAGCAAGGTCCATGATCGCCAAGACATCTTCGGCCTGGAGGTTTAGGGCGATTTTTAATTTTCTGAAAATGATGTTGTTGGTTAAACGCTGCTCAGGTGCGGGTTGTGGTCCTTCTTTTTTGCCCCGTTTAGAGTTGATAAAACCATTGAGGAAAATGGCGAGCTGGGTGTCGCTGCATTCCTGATAGGCAGGATCGTCATCCTTCTTTAACCAATCGCTGATCTGCTCCCGTGTTACCTGAAGGTCAGCTAGGCCGAATATGGCAATCATCTTTGAGTCTGAAAGATTGAAGGTATAGCGGAGACGGCGCAGGATATCGTTATTTGTCATAGGTATGCTCTGGTCTAAGGCTGCAGGAGGGGCACAACGGCAATCTGGCTTTTTGCCGTGCAATCGCCAGCAGTTTTTTTATTTTTTGAGATAGGTTGCCACATCGTTATTTAAGGATCAGGAAACAATATTCCCCACCAGATCATAGGGATGGGCCTCGGTGATTTCCACGGTGACTAGGTCACCGTCGTTGCAGTGGCCATCGGCAATATAGACACAGCCGTCAATCTCCGGGGCCTGGAAGCGGCTGCGGCTCTCCAGGAGCAGTTCGGTCTCCTCGCTCACCCCTTCCACCAGCACCTCAAGTTGCTGACCGATATAGCCCTGATTGATCTTGGCTGATATCTCTGACTGGATCGCCATGAGGTAATCGGAACGCTCCTGTTTCCGCGTTTCGTCAACCTGGTCAGCCATATGTTCAGCGGCACAGCCCTCTTCATTGCTGTAGGTAAAGACGCCGACATTATGGAGCTGATAGTGGCGGAGAAAATCGGCAATCTCTTCGACATCGTCATCGGTTTCGCCGGGAAAGCCCACCATGAAGGTGGTGCGGATGGCAGCATCAGGCACCTTGCTGCGTATTCGTTCAATCAGCTCAT